>NZ_JBKABN010000014.1:0-153498 GCF_046269175.1 Serratia sp. J2 | reverse complement strand
CATGGTTCTAACAACCACTTCCATCTATTCGATCGACCTCTGTTAACTTCTGAACCCTGATCACGATAGCCATATGTAGTGTTTGATAGACGCCGGACGCGATCTGACGCTCAACAGCGCCACCGAAAGTGACTACTCCTTCTTCGAAGAAACCAAGACCAAGAAAGGGTTCCTGTCGAAAACCACCACCCACACGGTGCGGGAAGATTACGCCACGCAGGAAAAAGGCACGTTGCTGAGCGGCGACAATGTGTCGCTGTCTGCGGGTAATGACCTGACGGTGAAGGGATCTTCGGTTGTTGGTGACGGCAAGGTTAACCTGCAAGCAGGCAATAATGTTGAGATAGTAGCGGCGACGGAAGAACAGTCCAGCTACCGGTTGGATGAGAAGAAAAAGAGCGGGCTGATGCATTTCGTTACGAGTTAGCTACTGGCGAAAAAGTCGCTGGCAGGGGGCGCCCAAACATATTCTAAAGCGCTTCAGGATTGGTTAAATAAGAATCCTTAAGCTTCTTCGAGTGATAGAGCGGCGGCGGAAAACGTTCTGAAAGACATGCAAAATGCTCTTAAGGGTAAGTAATGATGGATAATTATATTGATGATTACTTGAGTTTTTTTACTCAAGCGTCAGAGTATATAAAGAATGAAGTAAATAGATGTGTTGAGTATTGGTTGCCAGAACCTCCATCGACGATCTTATTGTTTTCTCTAGTGGGTAAAGCATTGGTAAACCAGTTGGCTTCATTAAATCACTCGGAGAAATCAGCCCTGTTCCAGCACATTGAAACAGGTATGAGGTCTGATAATGATGAGTTAGCAACAGCGGTTGCAACTGGACTTGTTGAGTCGTTAGTTACAGCATCTGATGAAAATAAGTCAGTCTGGAAAGAAATCGAAGCTTATCTGCATGTCGAGTCAAAAAAACATGCTCTAGCATGGAAAAACTTTGGCCAATAATCTTATATACAATCCCCCCGGCCAACTGACCGGGGGTCTAACTGGCGGGCATTATCCTGCCAAGCAAGAAACTACCGGATGGTATTCCTGGTTCAGGAAAAGTCTCTGTACTTCAAAAATAGTGATGGAATTCATGAAGTAAAAATCAGTTCGACCCCTCTGCAAGGTCATGACCGCTTAAATACGCCGGACCTTGGTGGAAACGATAAATTAAAACCGGCAGAAGCTGCTGCTGCGCAACTAGAGTCAGCAATTGGCACAATGGAACGTTATGCCCCACCGCCGGGAGAAAAATTAGGAACATCGCCTGACTTTGTGATTACGTCAGGCCCCAATAAAGGTAAAACCGTCGATGCCATGTATACGACAGATAGACTGTCACAGAAAGAAATAGACGGATTAAACAAATTCTATGAAAAAAAATGGTTTATGGGAATGGGCAAAAAGTCATTCAGGATTATTTGCAAAAAGCTGATTTTGTTCCTGTTGATTTTAGAGTTCTAACGCCTGCTAACCAAAATATTTTATGAATTATATAAAAACACTGCCTAAAGTACAGCAAGATAAAATTATCATTATGAGGTAATGACATGGGGGCAAGTATTTTATTTCGTAGAGATGAAACTATCGAAAAACCGGAAGATAGATTGACCTCTGCATTTATTCATAGCAGTTATTGGGATGCCTTTGGCGATCTGCTGGATGCTGTTTTTTTACCAGACACCCCCAAGTTGCATGAAATAATTAAGTATGAAGAAGGTGAGTATCTAAAGTTTTATTCATTTGTTGAGTTAGATAAGGCAGATTTTAACCATGCTGTTAAGCTAATCAGGGACTATCTTGTGAAGCAACAAAACCCAACCGAATGGCAAAAGATGGCAGAAGTGGTGTGGGAAGATGTTGCAGAACCTTACATTATTCAGGATAAGCGTTATCAGCCTGAATAATGAGTAATTAAAACCCCAGCCCTCAAAAGCTGGGATTCTAGCCCTGTCACTAAATCACAAGTATGGTGGTGTGGAGAGCACGCAGCTGTCGAGTCGGGTATTGCAGGTGGTTCATGCCTCAACCCATCCGGCGGACTCGTCGGGAGCCGAGCAAGTGCGGTGGCGCAGGTGCGGTACTCCCGCCGCCGCAACTGGACTGGATCGCAATAGATACAGTGGTGATCACCCGTCCTTCGCTGGATTCGGGTATAAATTCTATCAGAGGTAAGAGAGGGTGGTATGTCTATAGGATTAACATGTTTTACTAAGCTTACTTTTGCTGAGTTACAGCATAAGTTGAACGAATTTGCAAAGCGATATCCGGATGTGTTTCCCGCTCACTATTATTTATCTACTGCGGCTATACCACATCCAATCCAAAAAGAGGTATCTAATGAGTTCGGATTAGATCCGGTATCTTACTGTTATATATCAGTAAATAACAAGTCCCTTGAGATATCAACAGATGAAATGGCTGATATGATTAGGGAATCTTTTGGGGCGGACAATGTTATTGTACTTTTAAATGGTGAGGATTTAATCTGAAAGTTGTGATGGTTCCCGGTTACGCAAGCAAGATGGATGGAAGGTTAAAAGATTATTGGTGATCCTTATAGAATCGCTATACAACTGGGAGCAGGTCAGAGCTTATTAGGTTGATAAAGATAGTTGAAAAATATGAGTATCTACCTGAACAGATATAAGAATCTGTGACCATAATTGATAGAGTCCGGTCAACTAGTTAGGATTCATTTTACGCTTTGGAAACTCCAATCTTGGATATGCTGAGTAATCATATATGACTGAAAAGTTGGTTAAATTTAGCCTTGTTGTCGGTTCTCTACTGAATAGTCAGCTAGAGGATTTTCGATATTCCTCTGGCTCCCTTGAACTGATTTTCTCTTCTGTGCATAACGAAGAAGGCAGTAAAATTAAGGTGTCCTTCGATTGGATTTATTCTTTCCGAGTGATTGATGAAGGTGACCTATTAAAAATGCAGCAAGAGCAGAAAGGGGAGATGCTTACAGGGCTTTATATTGTAGAAAATTCTAAATATTTAGAGTGGTTTAATGAACAAAGCGGTAATGCACACGATGGTGTTGTTCACTATATGCTTTCAACTGTAGACGAAGTTATAGATATTTTAGCTTCTATTAGTCCTTCAGTATCAATCAGTTATTAGCAGCACTCCCTAAATACCCAATCTCTTGCCGCTGCCACCAGATCACTCCAGAAGCAGCGGTATTCAACATCAGTTCACGGCACCTGCTGCTCCAGAGTTTGCCCATCCTTGCTGGTAGCCTGCAACTGGCCCCGCAAAGACGCCTTAAACGGCCCATCACTATTGAGTAATCCCTTCAGCTGCAACTGCAGATTACCATCACCCTCCAGCGGCACATGCTGCCAACCCCATTGTTGCAAGGTATTCACTGGTACCGAGCGCCCGTTAAGGGACAGGGTGAACGGCTTACCAGGCAGTTGGCTGACGTTGGCCTTGGCATCCAACAGGCCATCGGGCATAAAGGCGCTCAGCTCGGTAACGTTGATCTGCTGTGCATCCGCATCCAACGCCAGCGAAGGGCGGCGCACGTCGATCTTGTTAAAGGTGGCACCACCGGCATTGAGTTTCAGCGAGCCGGACCAAATCCCCCACCGATGGTCACTGGCCAACAGCAGATTGCTGCCGTTACCATCCAGCGAGGTGAGCTGGAAGGGGAAATCCGGGTTGATATCAATGATCAGATTACGATTGGTGTTCATCTTGGCGACGTACACCTCCGCCAGCCAGCTTGGCAACGGCTGTAACCAGAGTTCACGCCAGTTGCTGGGCAAGGTGTACTCCAGCGCAGAAACTGCCACCTCGTCGAGTTGTAGGCGCTTATTGGCGCGCAGCCAGTTGCCAGTGGTACGCAGCAATCCACCTTCCCAGCGGGTGCTGAACTGGCCAATGGCAATACCCGCTGGCGAGAGTTGCATATCCATAATCGGGTCGATCAGATGGAAGTTGCCATTGATCAGGTCGTCGGCGGTGAAGTTAATCGCGCCATCCTGACTGCTCCAATCCCCCTGTTGGAAGGTGATATTTTGCATCGACAGATCGAGATCGTTCGCCGCCCAAGCGTTACCTTCCAGGCGGGCGTTAATCAGATCAAAGCGTTTTAACGTAATGGGTGGCAACGCCGTGAAGCGGTCCCAGAACTGTTCTAGCGTCATTGGTACTTGTAGGCGGACGTTGCTCAGCCGCAACCGTTCAACCAACCAACTGCCATCGGCAGCTCGGCTGGCTACCCCGGTCAGATCGCCTTGTGCCAGATCGGCACCAAAGTCGCTCAATACCAGCTGATTTTGTTTGATTTCGCCCTGGATCAACACCTGCGAGGCCGGAATACCGTTGACCACCATCGAACCGGCGCTGAACTGGAACTGATTGTTATCCCCAAGTAAATGGCCTGCCGTAGGCTGCCACGGGTTGATCCCGGCGTTGACCTTCTGCGCGTTAAGCTGCCAGCTCTCATCGTTGGATTGCAGCGCCATATTACTCAGTTGCAATACATCGGCCTGTATTGGCAGGGGGGCGCCCTGCAAAGGCTGAACGTTTAAGGTGCCGTCGCGCAGCGTGATGCTATCGAAATAGCGTGGCTCGGTAATTTGCCGCAGGCTGAAAGCCATATCGACCTGCTTGGCCGCCAAGAGCTGCGGTTGGTTGGCACAGGCGAGGGTTACGCCCTCCAGGCTGAGTTGCCCTGGTTTGCTCCACGAATGCGTTATTTTTTCTACCGACAGCTGGTAATCACCACGATCGCTGATCCAGTGACTCAACCAGCCTGCGGCCCAGCGGGTTTGCCCCACCACGTAGAGCAGCACAATGGCCAGCACTATCAGCAGCAGCAACGTGATCAATAGTTTTCCGATAAATTTCATCGTGTGGATCCGTAGCGGACAGAAAAGATACCCTGTTTATGCCGCAATTAGCCTTCCAGCTCAAGGGCAATGGCCTGAAAGACAATAAAAAAACGGCCAGTAGCGGTTTGCCAATGGCCGTTGGTTTGCTGCGGGAAGCGCTTATTTTTCTTCTGGTGGGAACAGCAGGTTCAGCACAATGGCGGTGATACCACCGGCGGCGATACCGGAAGAAAGCAGGGTTTTCAGCCAGTCCGGTGCAAACTGCAAGATCAGCGGCTGTTGGGAAACCCCCATACCGACGGCCAGCGACAGCGCCATAATCATGATGGCGCGGCGGTTTAACTTCTCGCGGGAAACGATACGCACGCCGGAGGCTGCAATGGTCCCGAACATCACGATGGTCGCGCCGCCCAGCACCGGCTCAGGAATGTGTTGCACAAAACCGGCAACGGCCGGGAACAGCCCCAGCAGGATCAGCATCAGTGCCACCACAAAACCGACATAGCGGCTGGCAACGCCTGTTAGCTGGATCACTCCGTTGTTCTGACCAAAGCAGGAGTTCGGGAAAGTGTTGAACACTGCTGACAACATCGAGTTCAGGCCGTTGGCCAGCACGCCGCCTTTCAGGCGCTTCATATATAGAGGGCCACTGACTGGCTGTTCAGAAACGTCGGAGGTAGCGGTGATATCACCGATGGTTTCCAGCGATGTGACCATAAAGATTAGCATCAGCGGCAGCAACAGGTTCCAGTCAAAGCCCAGGCCGTAATACAGCGGGGTAGGGACGGTGATCAAGGTTGTCTGGGTGGCCGGTTCGGTTTCCGGCAGCATGCCCATGGCCCAGGCCAGCAGATAACCTATGGCCATGGCGATCACCAACGAAGCGACGCGCAGGTAAGGGTTACGTTGGCGGTTAAGCAGAATAATCACCACCAGCACTGCGCCTGCCAACAGCAGATTCTTGGGCGCGCCGAAGGTGTGATCGCCCATCGCCGCATAGCCGCCACCGATGGAGGTCAGCCCGACCTGGATCAGCGACAGGCCGATAATCATCACCACAATGCCGGAAACCAGCGGGGTAATGATGCGGCGCGCCAGATGCAGCACGCGCGACAGCAGGATTTCGGTACAAGAGGCGACCATCAAGGTGCCAAACAGTGCAGCCATCATGGTGGGCACGTCTGCGCCGCCGTTTTTCAGCGCCAGCCCGCCCATAATCAGCGGTGAGACAAAGTTAAAACTGGTGCCCTGAATAGACAGCAGGCCAGACCCCACCGGGCCCCAGGTTTTGATTTGCAGGATGGAGGCCAAACCGGAGGCGAACAGCGACATACTGATGATGTGTTGCGTATCCTGCGCAGGCAGGCCAAGCGCCTGGCAGATCAACAGGGCCGGGGTGATCACGGCAACAAACATCGCCAGCAGATGCTGACTGGCGGCAAACAGCGTTTGCGGCAACGGCGGGCGATCTTCCAGGCGGTAAATCAGTTCACTATTGTGTGAAACGGGGGCTGATGCTTTTTGCGCGGCATCAAGCTCGGCGGTTTGGCTGGACATGGTGTGGCATTCCCAAAGGCGGCAAAGAAGGCATTTTAATGATCTGCTTCACAAAAGCAAACGGTTGCGCATTAATATTTTGTACGAGGCTGAATCCATTAATGTCGCATTTTCGTTCATTTTTTCTTGTGTTATTAGCCGTTTTTACTTTTAATCCACCCTTCATCAAGTTAAAAAACTGAGTAAATTTTATAACTTATTAATTTATTGGATTTAATTACTACACGGAGTAGCTAGATGTTTCATCTCGATACTTACGGCACTTTAGTTGCCGCCACGCTGGTCCTACTGCTTGGGGGCAAATGCGTGCGCTCCATTCCTCTGCTGAGAAAATATACTATTCCTGCTCCCGTTGCCGGCGGTCTACTGGTGGCGGTCCTGCTCTTGGTTATGAAGAAAACGGTGAACTGGGAAGTCGGCTTTGATATGTCGCTGAAAGACCCACTGATGCTGGCCTTCTTTGCCACTATCGGCCTGAATGCCAACCTGGCGCGCCTGCGGGCGGGGGGCAAGGCACTGGTCGTGTTCCTGTTTGTGGTACTGGGTCTGCTGTTGGTACAGAATGCCATCGGTATCGGTATGGCGAAAATGCTGGGGCTGGATCCGTTGATGGGGCTGATTGCGGGCTCGATTACGCTTTCTGGCGGGCATGGCACCGGGGCGGCCTGGAGCAAGGTGTTCATCGAGCGCTACGGATTTGAGAATGCCACCGAAGTGGCCATGGCCTGCGCCACCTTTGGTCTGGTGCTGGGCGGCCTGATTGGTGGCCCAGTGGCTCGCTATCTGGTGAAACACTCCTCAACGCCGGAAGGCACACCGGATGATAGTGTGCAGCCGAGTGGTTTTGAAAAGCCGGAAAGTGGCCGCCTGATCACCTCGCTGGTGATGGTAGAAACCATCGCCATGATTGCCATCTGCCTGAGCCTCGGTAACTTTATTGCCGGGTTATTGAATGGTACCGCCTTTGAACTGCCGACCTTTGTCTGCGTGCTGTTTGTCGGTGTGATCCTCAGTAACACCCTGTCGGCAACGGGCTTCTACCAGGTGTTTGAGCGTGCGGTCTCCGTACTGGGTAACGTGAGCCTGTCGCTGTTCCTGGCGATGGCGTTGATGAGCCTGCGCCTGTGGGAACTAGCTTCGCTGGCCCTGCCAATGCTGGCGATCCTGGCGGTGCAGACGTTGGTCATGGCACTGTATGCTATCTTCGTGACCTACCGCGTGATGGGTAAAAACTACGATGCTGCCGTGCTGGCTGCGGGGCACTGTGGTTTTGGCATGGGGGCGACGCCAACGGCCATTGCCAACATGCAGGCGATCACCGATCGTTTCGGTCCTTCGCATCTGGCATTTTTGGTGGTGCCGATGGTGGGCGCGTTCTTTATCGATATCGCTAACGCCATCGTGATTAAGCTGTATCTGATGCTGCCGGTGTTTGGTTAAGTGATGATAACCCCTCTTGGCGACAAGAGGGGTTAATTGATTAGGCGTTGGAGTAGCGAGCTGTTTCCGGCAGCCAGCGCTCAATTAAGGCATGCGCATGCTGTGGATACTGCTGGTGAATATGGCGCGCAACGCGCTGAACTTCGGGGATCATGGCCTGATCGCGCAACAAATCGGCCACTTTAAACTCTGCACTGCCGGTTTGGCGCGTCCCCAATAGCTCACCCGGCCCACGGATTTCCAAATCTTGCTGGGCAATCACAAAGCCGTCGTTACTGTCGCGCAGCACCTGCAGGCGTTTTTGGGCGGTTTTACTGAGCGGGGTTTTATACAGCAGCACGCAGTGAGAGGCTACCGCACCACGGCCAACCCGGCCACGTAGCTGATGCAACTGTGCCAAGCCAAGCCGCTCCGGGTTTTCGATGATCATCAGGCTGGCGTTTGGCACGTCCACCCCCACTTCAATCACCGTGGTGGCTACCAGCAGCTGCAGTTCGCCCTGTTTGAAGGCCTGCATCACCGCCTGTTTCTCCGCTGATTTCATCCGACCATGCACCAACGCCACCTTCAGTTCCGGCAGCGCAATCTTCAATTCTTCCCAGGTTGCTTCCGCTGCCTGGGCTTCCAGCAAATCAGACTCTTCGATCAGCGTGCAGACCCAATACGCCTGACGACCTTCTTCGATACAGGCGCTTTTCACCCGCTGGATAATATCGGCCCGGCGCGTATCGGGGATCGCCACCGTTGTCACCGGCGTACGGCCCGGCGGCAATTCATCGATTACCGAGGTGTCCAGATCGGCGTAGGCGGTCATAGCCAGCGTGCGTGGGATTGGCGTGGCGGTCATGATCAACTGATGAGCATGGAACCCTTGTTCTTCGCCTTTCTCCCACAGCGCCAGCCGCTGATGCACACCAAAGCGGTGTTGTTCATCGATAATCACCAGGGCCAGGCCATTGAACTGCACCTGCTCCTGGAAGATGGCATGCGTCCCTACCACCATCGACACCTGGCCACTGGCAATAGCTTCCTGCTGGGCGAGGCGTGCCTTGCCTTTTTGCTTGCCGGCTAACCAACCCACCTCAATCCCCAAGGGTTCAAACCACTGGCGGAAGTTATTGGCGTGTTGTTCGGCGAGCAATTCGGTGGGAGCCATCAGCGCCACCTGTTTACCGTGAGCAATGACGCGTAGTGCGGCCAGGGCAGCAACCAGGGTTTTACCTGAGCCGACGTCGCCTTGCACTAGGCGCATCATCGGGAAACCTTTTTGCAGATCCGCTTCAATATCTGCCACAACCCGCGTTTGTGCACTGGTAGGCGAGAAGGGGAGCTGGGCCAGGAAACTGTTTTTCAGCCGATCGTCAGGTGTTAGCGATAATGCCCGGTAGCTTTGCGCTCCGGCGCGGACGGCCAACATGCTGAGGTTATGCGCCAGCAGTTCTTCAAGGATCAGGCGTTTTTGTGCCGGGTGTTTGCCCTGTTCCAAATCAGCCAGTTGGATATCCGGCGGTGGACGGTGCAGCATATGCAGCGCCTGTGGCAGGCTCATCAAACCGCCGCTTAATTCCGGTGGTAGCAGCTCGGCAATCGCACAGGTATCCAGCAACTCCAGCGCCTGATCGGTCAACTTGCGCAGCGTGGCTTGGCGGATCCCTTCGGTGGTGGGATACACCGGCGTCAGGGCTTCTTGTAGCTCGACCTCGCTGTTTTCCCCCTGGACACGGTATTCCGGATGGATGATTTCTGCGCCGTTGGTCCCGCGTTTGACTTCGCCATAGGCCGTTACGTGGCGGCCAGTAGCAAGGCTGTTCTTCATCGCCGCGTTGAAGTTGAAGAAGCGCATAGTCAGGATGCCGGTGCCGTCGCTGATCTGGCAGGTGAGCATGCGGCGGCGGCCAAAGCTGATATCGCTGCGCAGCACTTCCCCTTCCACCGTGGCAAAAATGCCTGGCAGCAGATCGTTGATTGGGTAGAGGCGGGTGCGGTCTTCGTAACGTAACGGGAGGTGCAGCAGCAGATCCTGGATGGTATTCAGGCCGATTTTGGCCAGTTTCCCCGCCTGGCTGGCTCCAACCCCGGAAAGTGTAGTGAGTGGGACGGCATCCAGCAGGCGGCCTTTCATCGACGTACCGTCGTTGCCTGCATGGCTGCCCACCATTCGGCGTCGGCAACCACTTGGCCTTGATCGTCAATCTGCGGGCGCGGCAGCTTTTTGCGCTTGGCCACGTTGGCTAACACCGGATAGCCGCCTTCAAACAGCAGGCGTTGCTGTTCCTGCTCATCTAACGCGCTAAGATCGCGGCGATACATACCGGCGTTTTGCCGCTGACGTTGGGCCTCATACAGGATCAGAGCCGCAGCGACAGAGACATTCAGCGACTGCACCATACCGATCATCGGAATGATAATGTCCTGATCGGCCAGGGCTAGCGCCTCTTCGGTGATGCCGGTTTTTTCCTGCCCCAGCAGTATGCAGGTGGGGCGGGTATAGTCTATTTCGCGAAAATCGACGGCGCGGGCAGAAAGGTGAGTTGCCAGGATCTGCATCCCTTGGCCCTTCAGATGCGTGACCGCATCGGCGATGGTGGGGTGGGTTTTGACGCTCACCCAGCTATTGCTGCCCGCAGCGGAGGAGACCAGGGTACGCATCCGTGGAGTAGGCCACACGGCATGCACCTGATGTACGCCGACGGCATCGGCAGTACGGATAATCGCGGAGACGTTATGCGGTTTGTGAACCTGTTCCAGGCAGACCGTCAGATCGGGCTGCCGGGTGGCCAGCATTTCACAAATCCGCGCATAGCGTTCGGGGCTCATAGGCGCTAGTTTCGGTTACGGTTAACTTTAATCACATCCGGCATGATACGGATCTTACGCATAATATTTGCCAGGTGGATGCGATCGCGGGTAGTCAGGCGGATAAAGGCGCTGTAGACCCGGCCATCTTTCTCTTCGGTATTCAGGCTCTGAATATTCGATTCGGCCGCGTTGATCGCCGCCGTGAGGTTGGCCAACGCACCCTGATGGTTGAACATGTCCACTTTGATTTCCGCAATGAACTCCTGCTCGGTTTCCATATCCCACTCGACCGCCATGAATTTCTCTGGCTCTTTCTGGTAGCCGCGGATATTACGACAGGATTCATGATGAACCACCAGGCCTTTGCCCGGGCTGACGTGGGCAATAATCGGGTCGCCTGGGATAGGGCGGCAGCACTTGGCAAAGGTGATCAGGACGCCATCGGCGCCTTTGATGGCCAGGTTGCGCACGCCGTTCGACGAGCCCAGGCTGGACTGATCGCCCTGCAGGTTTTTCGCGACAACCACGCTCATGGCGTTACCGAGGCCGATTTCTGCCAGCAGATCGTCCAGCGTGGCCAGCTTCATGCGGTCCAGTTCATGCTGGATATTCTCTGGCGGCACTTCCGAAAGTTTGCGGCTGCCCCCGAGTGCATGGTTTAGCAAACGGCGGCCCAGGCTGACGGAATCATCGCGCTTGAGGTTTTTCAACATCTGGCGGATTTTGGCGCGGGCTTTGGAGCTCACCACAAAGTTCAGCCAGGCGGCATTTGGCCGGGCACCCGGAGCGGTGATGATCTCTACCGTCTGGCCACTGGCTAAAGCTTGTGATAGCGGATGCGGCTGGCGATCGACACGTGCGCCAACGCAGGCGTGGCCGATATCGGTATGCACGGCGTAGGCAAAGTCGACCGGTGTAGCACCGGCAGGCAGCTCGACAATACGCCCTTCCGGGGTGAAAACGTAAATCTCATCGGGGAACAGATCGGATTTTACGCTTTCAATAAATTCAAACGAGCTACCGGCGCTTTGTTGCAGCTCCAACAGGCTCTGCATCCAGCGCTGGGCGCGGATCTGTGCGGTAGTGCCGCCGGTTTCGCCCTGTTCTTTTTCTTTATAGGCCCAGTGCGCGGCGACCCCCATTTCGGCCATCTGATCCATATCTTCGGTACGGATCTGTACCTCAACCGGCACGCCGTGCGGGCCGATCAGTGAGGTATGCAGCGATTGATAGCCGTTAGCCTTGGGAATGGCGATATAGTCTTTTACCCGGCCCGGGCGCGGCTTGTACAGGCTGTGTGCCTGGCCTAGTACCCGGTAGCAGGTATCTACTTCTTTGACGATCACCCGGAACGCGTAAATATCCATGATGGAATGGAAGCGCTGTTCTTTCAGGTGCATCTTGCAGTAGATGGAATAGAGGTGCTTTTCCCGCCCGCTGACGCGGCAGGGGATGCCGGCTTCGGTCAGACGCCCTTCGATCTCGGAGAGGATTTTCTGGATCATCTCCTTACGGTTACCGCGCGCGGCTTTCACCACTTCTTTGATGACGCGGTAGCGGTTCGGGTAAAGCGCTTCAAAACCCAGCTCTTCCAGCTCGGTTTTCAGATGATGAATACCCAGGCGGTGGGCCAGTGGGCTATAGATTTCCAGGGTTTCACGGGCGATACGCCGCCGTTTGTCCGGGCGCAGCGAGCCAAGCGTTCGCATATTGTGGGTGCGGTCCGCCAGCTTGATCAGCACGACGCGGATATCCTGCACCATCGCCATGATCATCTTGCGGAAGTTCTCCGCCTGCGCTTCTTTCTTATCCTGGAATTTTAATTTGTCTAGCTTGGATACGCCCTCAACCAGTTCGGCAACGCTTTTGCCAAACAGTTGTTCCATATCCTGATAGGTGGCCGGGGTGTCTTCGATGACGTCGTGCAGCAAGGCTGCCATCAGCGTCTCATGATCGAGACGCATTTCCGCCAGAATACAGGCCACGGCAACCGGGTGAGTAATGTAGGGCTCACCACTGGAGCGTGTCTGTCCCTCGTGAGCATCACGTGCGACGAGGTATGCCTGTTTGAGGCGCTTAATCTGCTCCTCAGGCAAGTAACGTTGAATCAGCAGATTCAGGCTTTCAAACAGGTACAAGGCAGACTCACAGTCTAATTAACGACGACCTTCAGCAATCGCGGTAACCGCCTGGATCTCTGCGGCTTCCTGCTCTTGCTGCTCCTGGCGCTCACGAACATCGAGGATCTGGCTGTTGATCAGGCCTTCTTCGATTTCGCGCAGAGCGATAACGGTGTACTTATCATTCTCTTCAGGTACCAGTGCATCCTTACCACCGGTCTGGATTTGACGTGCCCGACGAGCAGCGACCAACACCAGGTCAAAACGGTTACCAATTTTCTCTACAGCGTCTTGAACAGTTACGCGTGCCATATTTGTGCTACTCCACAGGTGACGAAAAGACTGGGCATAATACTGAAACTGTCTTCAGTCTGCCAATAGTTTGCTGATTAAAGCATCATGCCGCAGCATTTGACGGCCCAAACGCAAGCGTTCGGCGCGAATAATGGTCTTCAGATCGGACAGGGCCAAATCGAAATCGTCATTCACGATTAAATAATCATACTCCGCGAAATGCGTCATCTCCGCGACGGCCTGCGCCATGCGCTTGGCGATCACGTCATCCGCATCTTGCCCACGGCCACGCAGGCGGCGGCCAAGCTCTTCCTTCGACGGCGGCAGAATAAAGATGCTGCGCGCCTGGGGCATTTTGGCACGGATCTGCTGTGCGCCCTGCCAGTCGATATCCAGGAAGACGTCAACGCCGGTCGACAGTACCTGCTCGATGGCCGCGCGGGACGTGCCGTAATAGTTGCCGAACACTTCTGCGTGCTCAAGAAACGCATCCTGCTCAATCATACGGCGGAATTCGTCTTTGGAGACGAAAAAGTAGTGTTCGCCGTGATTTTCACCCGGGCGGCTATCGCGCGTGGTGTGTGAAACCGAAACCTGCGTATCGTACAGCGGTTGCGTCTTTAACAAAGCCTGAATCAGACTTGATTTCCCTGCGCCACTTGGAGCAGAGACAATATAAAGCGTGCCTTGAGCCATGATGATGTTCGTTGCTAGCGGTTGATAAGTCAGTTACAGCGGATGTGTAAATTCTCCGCACAGTATACACGGCTAACGGGCGGTATGCAGCGTTAGCTCGCATTTTGGCCGCCGCTTTCTGCTAAAAACAGCGTGAAAAAGTCAATTTGCGCGGCGGATCTGGAAATTTTTGCCGTTTTCAGCAAATGCACATTCCTTTTGGGGAGCGTTTCGCACCTCCGGTTTTTGGCGTTAGCCAGCAAAGGCGATTGAGTATTTACTGCCGGGAAGCAAGGAGGTGCTCAATGTGGAGAGGTATTTACCGGGCGTTGGTGGTGATTGGAGTGCTGTGTAGCTCGGCATGGGCAAACTGTCCGGCGTGGTCGCCAGAGCGCATGCAGGTGGAAATTACGGCGCTGGATGATCAACTGGGGCGCTGGGATGAGGCTTATTATCGCCTGGGTAACAGCCCGATTGACGATGAACTCTACGACAGCCTGTTACAGCAACTGCAAGATTGGCGGCGTTGTGTCGGTGCGGTGGAAGAGGATACGCGGCCACTGCCAGTGGGCAAAGTACCGCATCCGGTGGCGCATACCGGATTGCGTAAACTGCGCAACTCTCGTGCCGTAGAACAATGGATGCAGGGCCGTCACGATCTGTGGGTGCAACCCAAGGTTGATGGTGTGGCGGTCACTTTGGTCTACCTGCAAGGCGTATTGGTGAACGCCATTAGCCGGGGGGACGGGCAGAAGGGTGAAAACTGGCTGGAAAAGGTCAAGGCGATCCCCGCTATCCCCAACGTTTTACCGGAGGTTACGGCCAATTTGGTACTGCAAGGGGAGCTGTTCCTGATGGTGAACGATCATCACCAGCAAACCCAAGGGGGCATCAACGCCCGCTCCAAGGTTGCCGGGATGATGATGCGTCATCCGCGCACTGCGCAACTTGAGCAGCTTGGCCTGTTCGTCTGGGCGTGGCCCGATGGCCCGCCAACCATGGCCGAACGCGTGCAACAGCTTGCCGCCATGGGGTTTACGCTGCCGCAGCAATATTCACAGCCGGTCACCACGTTGGCGGAGGTGGAGCAGTGGCGGGCAGCTTGGTACAGCGGCCCTTTGCCGTTTGTCACCGATGGCGTGGTGATCCACCAAGGGCAAGAACCTCAGGGGCGCTACTGGCAGGCTAAACCCAATGACTGGGCGGCTGCCTGGAAATATCCCCCGGTCCAGCAAGTGGCCAGAGTCACGGATGTTGAGTTTGCCATAGGCCGTACCGGCAAAATTGCCGTGATGCTCCGCCTGGATCCGGTGCGTATGGACGATAAATGGATCCGGCGAGTTAACGTGGGCTCGCTAGCTCTGTGGCAAAAAGGGGACATCGTACCTGGCGATCATATTGCGATTAGCCTGATGGGGCATGGCATTCCGCATTTGAATCAGGTGGTCTGGCGTGAGGTTACCAGGGCAACACCCATTGCGCCAAAGCCGGAGGATTATCATGCGCTGAGCTGCTTTACCTTGCAGCCCGGATGCCGCCAGCAGTTTCTGGCGCGGCTGGTTTGGTTGAGCAGTTCCAATGGGCTGAACATCACCGGGTTGAATAAAGCTGGCTGGCAGGTGCTGGTCGATCAGGGATTGGTGAATAACCTGCTGGATTGGTTGGAGTTAACACCGGAACAGCTCAGCGCGGTGCCCAGCTTGGGGGCAAAGCGTGCACAGGCCCTTTACCAACAATTTCGTCTGGCGCGGCGGCAGTCTTTCGAGCGTTGGCCGATCGCCCTCGGCGTACCCATTTCGCCATTGCAGTCGGCCACGTTGCAAAATTGGTCACAGCTACAGCAGATGACGTTGGCACAGTGGCAGGAGCTTGCTGGTATGGGGGCGCAAAAAGCGAGAAAAGTGCAGGAATTTTTGCAACACCCTACCTTTCTGGCACTGGTTCAAACCTTGCAGCAGCACCATATTAGCGGCTTTGAAACGGTTCCCGATCGTGCCGAACCGCTTGGCGATGCGTTCGCGAATTAATGGTCGGGATGCTGATAGTTAAACACTGGCAAGCCAAGGCGAAAGCGCAGTGCGATCAGGCGAGCACTGAGGCCTGCAACCAGGGTAATAATAATTACCATGTTATGCGGCAAGTTAAGGTATTGCAGGCCGATATACAGCCAGGCAGCGGCAAAGGCGATACCCGCATAGATTTCCTTCTGGAAAACCAGCGGGATACGGTTGCAGAACATATCGCGCAGTACGCCGCCGAAAACGCCGGTGATCACGGCGGCAATGGCTGCGATCAGTGGAGCATGGCCCATATCCAGAGCCACCTGCGCGCCGATGATCGAGAAAACAATCAGCCCAATGGCGTCCAACACCAGGAACAGATGGCGCAGGTGGCGCATCAGCGGAGCCATCCAGGTGGTGATAATTGCCGCTATGGCTATGATAACAATATACTCAGGGTGTTTTACCCAGCTCAGTGGGAAGTGCCCAAGCAGCATATCTCGCACCGAGCCCCCGCCAATGGCGGTAGCGGAGGCGATAAAAATCACGCCAAACAAATCCATTTGGCGGCGGCCTGCGGCTAACGCGCCGGTCATGGCTTCTGCGGTGATGCCGATGATATAAAGAATGCTCAGTAACATAGTGGATTCACAGGGTCGGAGGGCAAGAGTGTCAACGCCGGAGGGTAACGAGCCTGGTGGCAACGCACCACTGAGTTTTTTTGTTGGTGTCGCTTTCGAATTACTTTACCTAATGCTAAATGGGTGATTTTTGCATACTGCTAGTCTCTCGTGCTACTTGTGATTTTTACAACGCATTAGAAATTTATCACTAGTATCTGTTGGTAATTATTTAAGGAATATGAAAGCGAGATGAAAAACACCCCGATATTGGCGGCCACCGTCGCCATAACCTTGCTGTTGAGCGGCTGCGTAGCGCCAGTGCAAAAGGCATCACCGTTTAAACCGGAAGCAACGTGCAGCATCGGCGAGCCGATGACCCAAACCACGCTCTATTTTGGCTTGAATCGCCCGGCAGGGCCGGTAATTACGGCGGTTGAATGGCAGGCCTTTGTCGATCAGCAGGTAACCCCGCGTTTTAAAGATGGGTTATCGGTATTTGATGCCAAAGGGCAATGGTTGGGGAACGATGGCAAGCTGGCGCGGGAAAACAGCAAGGCGTTGATGTTGATCCATAGCCCTGATACAGCCAGTGAGCAAAACATTGAGGCGCTGCGCACCCGCTATAAACAACAGTTTAGCCAAGACTCTGTGATGCGTGTCGATGCGCCAGTGTGCGTCACGTTTTAATGAATACCCGGCTTGCCGCAACTGCAACAAGCAGGTTTATTGTTCCAGCAAAATGGCTGCTGAGCAGACAATAAAATCTGCCTGCAGCAACGTAAAAGTGTGGCTCAATTTTTCTGAAATATTTCAGCTGGCTGAGTTAAAAACCATTGTAGCCCCTTACTAATAAAGCTCGGAAAGGCTAGCGGACAATGAGGCCGACCGGACTCTTGGCTTTACTCCAGGAACCTCTGAAATTGATAAGCATAGACGTTGGACAATCTGTCAGCCTTTCATGCTTTAATATTTCGGATATCAATCATAAGTGATATTAACAACCAGCGAACCGCTGAAAAGTCCACCTTTAAGAGCGTTGGTGGAGCGTAAGGTTGCCTTGATCACCAGACTGCGTGAGGTATTATTCTCAATATAATAGCTGGATGGCACATCTGCTGGCACATCATTAAATTCCATCAAAGCGCTAAGAGAACCGTCCGGCCTGAGTAAAATACCTGTGCTATTATCATAACTAACGGAAGAAACGTGTGCAAAGCCATCGCCATTAGTACAACTAATATCTATCGTGGCACTCTTTGTTGATCCATTGACAGAATTATAGAGGATTTCTCCAAAATCTATTGTCGCATTTGTGCTCGTGGCCTTACAGCTCAGATTAGGTGAATCAGGTATCATATCAACCTTATCAAATAGATAGAAATCAACATTGCTGTTATTTGTGCCACCCGTTAAGGGTAATCCACCCACATATAAAAAGGGGCTACGGACAAATATATAACGTGACCCGCTCTTTCTAAAGCAGCCAGCATACAACATTTTGCTACCAACATTGGCGTAGGCAATATTCCTCAATTCAGCTTTGGTCATTCTATACTTTTGCCCCCAGATCGTTCCTGTAGAATTCACACCGGTTTTTACAGAGCAGGAAGCTTCCACCATGCATGTTTCAAGAGAGGGGTTTTTGTTTGCGTCACAAGCAGCTACAACACTAGGTGGTGCGGCAGCAGTCCATTCGATCGCACGAATAGTCATCATACCCGCACTGTCTGGTGTAGACACAAAAAGACGACCAACGGAAACCGTTTCAGCCAAGCTTGCCGGAGATAAAACAAGAAGGAATGGGATTAAACAAAAACGTCCCATATTTATAATTTTATTTATCATGACCAAAATACTCCTGAATAGGCATTTCCATTGTTCTTCCTGAAAATTCTGTGGCCGTAAGCATTATTTAACAAAGTGAAAACTATTCATAAATCAAACTAAAGTTGAGTATCGCATTAAAAACACCACGGCTGATTGTCTTATTGGCTATAGCTTTCGGTTCACCACGAACGAAGGCGTTGAAATTTATATCCATAGTGCCGGGATTTATTTCAATGTTCATGTTTGTGCCATTGTTAATATTTATCGGCTCGCCGTTGTTCGTATTTTCAAGGCCAATGGCCAATCCTGAATTTATATCACCGGAACTCACCGACAAATAACCTGGTAGAGCGTCATTTCCTGCTCCAGTAAAAGAAACACGAATCATTCTTGCCAGCGACGGATCACAATTCTGTAAATGAATAGTAATCGTCTGACTCTTTACCCTTTCGTGAGCATAAAGATATTTATCGATGATCTCACCAAAGTCCAAAGGTATGTTTTCATCACCCGGTGAAAGTACGCAAGGCTGCCTAACCAGTTCCCCGGAGAATTTAAGATTTTCCGCCGCATACCCGCCAGATGAAATAAATATGAAACTCAGTATCAAATTTCTGAATAGTCCAACATTCATTGATTCATCTTCCTAATATTTCTACTGATACTGTACGGTTAACGTTGCAGATGCAGTAAACTTCCCCTCGGAGAGAGTCACACCACTTTCGCTCAGCGGAACCGCTTCAAGCTTTGGCCTACGCGCGGGATCAATTAAAATGGGCTGAGAAAATACAATGGGTTTTCCATCACTATAAATCTTTATGCCAAGTCCGTTAATCGTGCTCTGAATTGTCCCAGACGAAAAAGAAGCAACCGAACTAGACGATAATGTCATACTCATGGTCCAAGGCGGAGAATCTATACAGTCTAATATGAAATTAATTTCCTTACGATAACTGTCACCATCGATTTTATTAATGCCGACCTTATCAAATGAAACGTTAATATCTTGCCCGCCGTTAACTACACAAGGAGGGGGTTCAATCAGCGTCCCTTTAAATTGCATGTCAACTGCATAGGCATTAGACACGGTAAAACCAACTAATGCGCTTATAAGTATCTGCCGCCATATATTAATCATTGATAATATACCTGCATGATCGCTGTCGCGGAAAAAACTTGTCCTTTGAGTGTTACCCCTGGTCGTTTTACCAAAGTAGCGTAAAGCTGAGGTAAGACGGGATAGTTAAAGTTAAGGAACGAATTCACCGGAAAAGCCGTTGTGCCATCGGTTAAGGCTATCCCCAGATCGGTAACGGTGGTCTGCAGATTACCGTCTCCAAACCCTGCGACTGTTCCTACGACTCTTATCATCATCGAATTGGTATATTGTGCTGAGCAATGTATGTCGTAACTCACAGGCATTCGGTACTGAATGCCATCAATTTGGTTAGTCTTGACATTGTTGCCAAAATCAACCGAGATAACACCTTTATCTCCAGTACCCGCAATGACGCAGGGCGCAGGTTCCAAAATTCTTCCCTGAATATTCACGGTAATACTTTGCGGGGCAGGGACAGCCCGCGAAAAAGTGCTGTATCCGAGGATCAGGGCGAAGACCTGATAAATTACGGTGAGCCGAATCATAGATTTCATATTCTTAGTCATACCTCATATAGAAAAAGAGGCTGGCACGAAATGCACCGGCACCAAGCGGTGCCGCTGTTCTCACCGGTGTAATAGTGAAATTAAGGGCGTCCTGCTTTGGTGTAACTAGCAGTGGTACTCCCCTGAAACCGAGCCTGACAGGTTTATTATTTTCATCTTTTATTGCCAGACCTATTCCAGAAGCCCCAGTCACAGCGACCAGCCCGGGATTTGATGTAACCGCAGGGGCTAAAAACGAGAAGGTCACTGAGGGCTGATGACGGTCTATCACTTTATTACCCGTCCAATCATCGCGATTCAGGGTACCAGCACTTATGCAGTCCCTGAGCATCAAACTAAAGGGTACGGGTATGCCAGGATCCCCAACGTGCTGGAAATGCGCAGCCGACAGCGTTCCAAGATCGATTTCCTGATAAGACGAATGTAGATCTAATCTACAGGCGCCTTCGGTCAGTACTCCCCGAACTTGAATTTTTCCTGATACGCCATCTCCGTTCCATTGACCAGGCAGGTTCGTTTGCGCATGAGCGAAATTTATTGCCATGAGAAGTAAGCTTACACGAGCAGCGATTTTTAGCATGTGACCTTCCAACCTAATGATGGTGCTTACTCTTTTACAGGCGTCGCTTTACAGCTTGAGCCCTCGCAGTGGAAAACAAGTTTTGGATGACCGCCATAGTCATTGACATATGTCAGTACTGGCGATGCCCCTAACTTGCTAGCACTGACGTTAAGGTAATCTGATGAAAGAGGTGCCAGCATTAACGGGCGGAATTCACTCTCACTGTTACTAACAGTGCTTCCAGCATCGACAAACGTCACATAATAGGGTGTTGGGTTAGTTAACTTATAGCGTTGCCCTTCACGAACCATTACGACACTTTCCTGCCAGGGTGCAGACCTTGATGTTTCAGGCTGAACAATTTCTGCTGGCCGGTAAAAGAGTTTAATTTTTGTTTGCAATGCAATTTGCAACGTATTTGGCTTGTCGCTGCGTGGTGGAATTTCTCTCATATTGAAATAAAACAATGATTCACGATCTTTAGGCAAACTATCAATAGCCGGCAAAGACTGTAATTTTATCTGACTTTTAGAGCCTGGTTCTACGCGTTGCAGAGGAGGCACGATAGTAAGAGGGCCATTGATTTTATTACCCTTACTATCTTCTATCCATGCCTGAACTAAATAAGGTAATTTTGTGTTCTCATTGCTGACATTAAGGCTGACCGATTTGTCATCACCATTAAATATGACTCTTGTGCGGTCTAATGCGATCGCGGCACTTACCGTATGTGCGGTGAAAACACCCAAAATAGTCACGGTGGCAAAAAGTCCGTTTTTTAAAAATTTCATTAAAGAACTCCGTAATAAATTAATTTGATTTTTTTTCATTCAAAAAAATACAGGGTAAAAGAATGTTTTGCAATTTCTCAGTAACGAGATTTGTTGGGAATGAAATCTGACATTGTTCAGCACCATTCCAACGCAATTGCATAATGGCAGAAGCCTGGATACCACTTAAGTAAACGCTGCCATCATCATTCACAATTCCTACCTCTCTGTTATCTTTATTCAGCACTGTTGCACCAAAGGGGGGGGAAGACCCATCAGGCAACCTAATGTATATAAGCGCTTTTTCTCCCTGAACAATACTAAAATGACGATAACCTATAGCACCTTCCGTTAACGTTATCTGCTCTACGGTATTAATGGCTTCAGCATTATCACTCAGCTTATTAACGTCGATACTCAGTTGATTTCTATAATAGTTGTTTACATCCGACACGACGGCTTTGCCAAATATATTTGAGCGCGCCACGGCACCAAAACCGCGCACTGGAACATCACTCACCCCATCGGTATCAACCATGACTCGCGCAGAGCCAGGAGTGTTAATACGGTGTAGTGCACCACCTTTCATCGTAGCCGTCAGTCCACCTTGTAACCCGATCCCCGCAGAAGTAAATCCTAACTCCTGATAGCTGGCATTGGCATTCACTTGTACATTGTCGCCCGCATGACTATAAAAACCGCTGGCGGCGTTTTGAGCGCCATTTTTACCAACGCTGATCTGGTAGCTATCGAAATCATTAAGCGTTGAGAAATAGCTCACTTGATTGCTACTCCCCCCTTTGTAACGGGAGCTGTTTAAGCCGATTGAACCATGATCTCCCCAGGGAACTGACAGGGATAAATAAACACCATCATCATTTGAGTTATTAAATTTACTGCGATATGCGTTGACGGAAATATTAATGTTTTTCACGTTAGCAATATCAAGATATTTCGCCAATGCAATATTATAGCGATCATCCACTGAGCTATTCCAATAGGTACGGTGGTTGTAATCTACAAATAGGCTGGCGCCAATACCTGTAAATTGCTGATTAAAGCTCACAGTATACATTTCTTTTGTGCCTGCACGACGATAATCGGACTGTCTTGCATCCAGATAATCGGCCATACTTAAATAGTCTCGCTCTGAGAAGCGATATCCGGCAAAAGTTACCTGACTATTAAACTCATCAAAACGCTTTGAATAACTCAACCGATAGGAGTTACCCTGCAAAGTCTCAGTCTGCGGAAGCTTTGCGCGAGAATGCGTTGCATCCAAAGATAAAGCACCAAATAACATCAGATCGCGACCGATACCGACCGCTAAAGCCTGATAATCGTTATTAACCGTGTTTCCTCCGTAAAGTGACCAGCCATTAGCCACACCCCACGAAAACTCTCCCATTGAGAACAAAGGCCCCTGGCTGCGATGACGAAAATCAGTAGGACGCCCGGCCGATACCATATAACGCAACGTTCCCGGCCGCGTCAGATAAGGAATATCTGATGTTTGTACGCTGAACTGCTGGTTTGAGCCATCTTGCTCTTCTACTTCAACGTCAAGCTGACCGTTTACGGCATCGTTAAGATCTTGGATCTTAAATGGGCCAGGCGCGACCTGAGTCTGATAGAGTACCGCCCCTTGTTGCCTGACGGTGACCTTAGCGTTTGTCTTGGCAACACCGGTAATTTCAGGCGCATACCCGCGCAGATTAGGTGGCAACATACTATCGTCACTGCGCAATGAGACTCCGGTAAACCGAAAACTATCAAAAATATCGGAGTTCACGAAGTTTTCACCAAGAGATAAACGTGCCTTCAAACTTTTTATCGGGCGATAAATATAATATCTTGTCCAGTCAAAACGGTTGCTATGGCTACTTCCAGCAGATTTATTATCTATCTGAGCCTGCCAGTCTGCCCGAGCGCGCCAAGGGCCAAAGTTAATACCTGCAGTCCCGTTTCCACTCATGCTGTTATTCTGACTGCTATGGCGTGGACGTATAGTAGTGAAATTTGTATTATAATCAAACAATGCACCAAATACGCCATTATCCCAGCGTGAAGGGGGATCCCAGTTCGGTGCCGTGTATTCTAAGAAAGCCTGAGGAATGCTCAGGTTTAATGTTGAAGTTGGCAGTTCAGAGGTTATTTTCCAGCCATCATCAGCAGGAATAACAAGACAAACCTCATCTTTGTTGCTCCCTGTTTGCCACTTGAGATTACTAAGATATCCTTCCTTTAAACCAAGTTGTGCGACAAGCTCTTTCGTTAAGCAAGGAAAGCTGGATTTTTCATCTTCAGGAGTCGAATAATAAAGCGTATCAAAGTCTGTGATTTTCTTCTGATTCAGAATAACAGCCATGCGATAGACGCCCGGCATGATATAACCAGCGACAGCGAATACCGAAAGATCAAGATTTTTTTTATCATTCGTATCAAGGATGTCAGTGTTAAACTGAGTTTCTTCAGCCGCATACACGTTAATCTGCCCCAAAAAGGCAAGCACAACTATGCATGCGATTCCACTTTTTGATAATTTCAGTATTTTTTTTGACATCCTTGCCACCATCAATTAAAAATAATCTATCTTGTATTTTATAGACGTATTAAAATCGCCTGCTTTTATATTTCCAGCATCGTGCGTCAAGGCTAAATAGTACTTGATACTGATTCCACCCTCGCTTAGTAAGTGTTGAGATAATGGAATCCCGGGTAAGGAAGGTTTGAATTTTTCATCAGAAAGGGAGACACCTACGCCCTGACTTGAGCCTTTATTAATGAAGAGACCATTGTGATTTTCCCCATCAAATGTAATTTCAAAATACCGCCAATTGCTTGCGTTTGGGTTTAACTTTTCCAACGTGCAGTTAATCAAATTGATGCTAAATGGAACGCTCGTACTACGCCCATTTCTCTCTAATTCGCCGACTGTGATCACACCTAAATCTACAGTTTGATTTAAGCTGTTCATATCAATAGTGCAGGCGCTTTCGATAATGCTGCCACGCATATTCAATCTTCCATGGCCAGCATCTTTGCCAACAACAGGATTAATAAAAATAAGGTCGAGACATAAAAGTAGAAAGAATATGGTTTTTTTCACGATTTATTCTCGCTTTAAGCAGACACGAAAAGTAAATACTTAACGTGCCTGTATTAAAGTTACTTATCTGAATTATTATTCGTAAGCAAGCGCGTAGTTAGCGATAGAGGTGAATTCACCTGGGGTAATAACAGCAGTCGGACCGGTATCACCCTGAAGATAAGCAGAGAAGACTAAGGTATTGCTTCCGTCCATAATCAGTTGTGGAGAAGTAGCAGTACCAAACTTAATTGGAGTGCCCGCGCCATCGGTCAGAACGATACTTGCACCTTTCGCAGAACCAGTAATACCCAGCAGGTCTGTATTACTTGCTGATGCTGGACCAGTAAAGGTTGCGGTTACGCCTTTTGTAAGACCAGCTGTATCACATTTCTCAAGGTCGATTTGGAAAGTAACAGGAGTTGATTTCCCACCATCTTTCAAAGCAGTTGCAGAAACCTGACCCAACTCAATGTTCTGGTTAGAGGTGCCTGGGGTAATTGAACAAGGTGCTTCAATGATTGAACCTGTGAATTTGATCTGACCTTTACCTGCTTCAGTAGCAACAGCAAATGCATTAGACATAAAACCGGCAGCAACGACCAGTGCTAAAATATTTAATTTCACCTAATTTCTCCTTTGTGATTTTCTACTTTCATATAAAAAAGTATTTTCCTGCCCTAATGTTCCTGGCCTTTATAGGTGACTACACTCACTTCACCACAAATCCACATAACCTGATTGGGCAGAAGGACTATAGGGGGAATTAATATCGCGTTCATCCAAAACAAGATCAAATAACATTTATCTAATTAAAACAGATGGTTATGATTTTATTTTTTGTTAAGGATAATGCGTCACTCAATTGATTTAATACTTTTTCAGGGTGGTTTTAAAAAGTTATGCCTTAGAGACGGTAAACAGGTGAGGTAGGATGAGAACCTTTTGTGCGGAATACTCTGTATCTCACAAGGACAAAGGAAAAACCGTACAAATGGCGTACTGTCTGCACTGATCTGAGAAGCCAGCTGAGCAGATACTGTTGGGATAACCCTGGACGGGTAATGGAAGATATTCTGGAGGGGCCTTCAGACTTCGTGCTAGCGGATAGTCAGGGAAGAATTATCCGGAAGAGGTAAAAAAAGAGACCGCTACGTTATCCGTTACGGCCTCCTTCAAAAGATTAACTGGCAATCATCAGGTTTTTAGCAAGAATTAAAAAACACCTGGCGTGCATATAACTGAGAGTTAGTTATAGTTTTAGGAATGTATCGGTTGAGTAATAAAATATGTTCTTTAATTAGTTACATCTGAAAATATTCTCAATGTTTTCTGGTTAAATAAATCCTAAGTATAATAAACTAGAGTCGGCATAATCTATACCTATAATAATTAATCAACGCTTTGTTAAAATCTCCTTTTCGTTCACATCCTATTTTTTTCATTATTCTCATGCGATAGTAGCTAACAGTTTTAGAGTGAATCCCCAGCAATGAGCCTATAAATGATGGAGTAAAACCATTATATAGATAAAAGCATATACGCTTCTCTCTCTGGTTTAGACTCCAGAATGAGGAGTGTTCACGTACCCGGAATTGTTGAGAATGAGCAGGGTTCTGTGAGTTTAGCATTTTGTCAAAATAGCTTAAATTACAATCCTCGCTTGATATGAAAGAGACAGACCGTGAAATCTCTTCGTTTACCCCAAGCCCCAGCATATGTAAAAAGTCCTTGTCTGCAATAATGACGTGTGAGGTTTTTCTTAAGTAAGCGTTTCTATGAATATCTTCATAAACAGAAAGTACTTTTCCAGAGAGATAACACTGGATGGAAATACCTGCGTTTAGTTTTCCTGGTGCTATCTTACTGATGGTGTTTTCAATGTACTTTACGACACCTAGACTAAAGTACATATTGTCTGTGACTATATAATAGTTAATGTTTTTGACTGGGGAATCATAAGATAATTTGATTGCTCCATTATCCATAATGGCTCCATGTAGCCCATCTACCTCAGGCAGGCAGTTAAATTCACTCATGATATTAATCTCATCTCTCTTATAATGCTTAAGTTCTATATGTATAGAAAATAAGGCTAAGATAAACTAGCAAATGAGAATTCGTGTCTCTTTGCGCTATTGGTAAGAATTATCTGACTTCAATGTTAGCTATTTTAATAATAAAGTAAACTCAATAAAACTTAATAAGCTTTTTTTGGGTTTTGGTGGGTAATGATGTTAATGATTCAACCCCTACGTACCAACATAGAGGTTCTTAATTTTCGAGTATAACAATATGATATTTAAGGATAAAGATTGTGTTAAGCTAAATTGTTTCTTTATGGGCGTACTGAGAATACCGTCCTTGAAGATGCTACAGACTCGAAAATTCTGATATTAATGTCGATAGCCTCAATGTTAAAATTATAACAAAATATCAAGGGGTTAATGCGACTTAAATGACTTTCCTCCCCATGTTGATAATGAAAATGTTAAAATAACACCATGGCATCAAGTAATTAATGCGACTGAGGTATTAGTTCTGTGAAAATTGCCAATCTTCGCCATAGTTGAAACCATTGATCACCAAATAAACTATAACTTATTGATAATAATCAGTAAATAATAATTCATCGCGAAATTACCTTACTAAATACAGTGTTAATTTAAGGCTGTGGTCTGCTCATTTATTACTCCTACAGAAAATTCTTAGACACAGATCAAAGCGAGAGCTGTAGCTTAATGTCATAATATTCACATTATTTAATGGAGGTAATGTAATGGATAACGTGATTAAGACCAGCGACCAGGAGACATCATCATGCTTTGTGATCGCGGATGCTGTTATCTTTTGTTCCATGGAAAATACATTTAAATCAATTAGTAATGGAGTTGAGTTCCCTATCCTTGTCTCAGCTTCTGAATGCTTCCTCCACCTGATAAAAAATCATGGAGTACTCGTCACTAAGGGCGCTCTTATGCAAATAGGGTGGGAGCAATATGGACTTCATGTCAGTGACAATACCTACTATCAGAACATTCTCACCCTACGTAAAGGGCTCAGACAATGTGGTATTGATTCCGAAGTGATCAAAACAGTTCCCAGAAAAGGTTTATTGATACCAAATTCCATCAAAGTTATACCTTTGTCTAGTGGCGTTCCGGTAATTCAAGAGGCTCCAGAGGCTCCAGAGGCTCCAGAGGCTCCAGAGGCTCCAGAGGCTCAAGCCAGCATCTCAACTATTTCATCACAAGATAAAATATCTGATCGGCCAGTTGAAAAGTTACCAGCACAAACCCAAGTTTTAACGCATCACCCAGAATCCTTAAGAAGTAAGCGGATAATGCGTTTTGCCTTTAGCTTACTTGCTTTTATATCGCTGATCGTTGGAGGGGGATTATTCCTGCCGGAGTGCTATTCATCAACATTTCATAACATTGGTAACATAAATGGTTGCCGCGTTAATATTAATGAAAATAAAAGCTCAGAAGATGATTTTTATAAGTTTAATGCTAAAAATCCGGTCAGTTGTCAAGGTGACGAAGTAGTCTATTTCTCAACTTTTCAGTTCATACCCAGGGTTTCCGTTATAAAGTGCCGGGATGAGTTTTCGTATTTAAGCCGAAATGATTGTATCTCCAATTACTATATAGAGAATCAATCGTGATTAAAAAAACGTTTTTTTTATTTATATATGCATCAGCCATTGCTATTACATTCATAATGCTAGGGAAGTGGTTGTTAACAGGCATTGGTTACTGGCGTGATACACACTTTTCATGTGATACCAAGCTCATTGTCAAGAAAGAAGATAATGCAATTTCGCTGGTAATGACATATTTTTTAAACGGGGATAATGGTTTTGTGGTAATCAAAGGCCAGCTAGAGAAAGAGAAACGTCAATACAATGTGAGCCGCAAAACCTATTTTATTATGCATAAAACGGGGCATTTATTGCATGTAAAATCAACATTAACTGTCAAAACACCAGCCGATAACGCCTTAATGCCTGATTTAAAGGATATTTTGCCTGTCTTTTATTTAGAAAAAGACATGAAAATGGAGATAACTGTTGATCGACAGGGATGGAATGGTTACCTGTTTTCCACAGGATATGTTCCTTCATTTTATTGCAAAAGAACATAAATATCGTGAGGCTAAAAATCGAGAGTTGCAATAAGCACTAAGACAAAAATAAATTGCAAAATTTGCGACATAAACAATCCGAACGACATACAGGCTAGGAAGGCGCTATTTAGCCACAGCCTGTGGTGCCTTTCATTACCCTGCATGACGATTAGAACAAAATATTTTGGGCGAGAGATATGCGTTCAGATTATTGCTGGCCATCGGCGGCCAGCAGCGTTTGATCGTGAGATTACCCCTATTAAAATAGGGGAGTTGAGCGCTATTTCGCCTGGGCTAACACGTTACCTTCCCAACCCTGTTGGGCATAGTCGTTAAGATGTGCGATCTTACGCACCGGTTGCCCTTGGCTGAAGTTGATGTCATGCAGAGGAACCCAGACCTGCGAGGCCGCAAAGGCCGACTTGAAGTGATATTCCGCATGGCTCAGATCTGAAATCGCCGTCCAGTAAGTCCCGATGCCTTTGTTTTGGTCCGGGCGCTTGCTGTATTTGGCATACATGTCGGTGACCTTTTGTTCGCTTGGCTCTGCCGGTGAGCCGATCGGGTAAGCCACATTATTAAGCACCGATAAGATGAAGCCCTGTGCCTGATTTTTATTGTCCGGCTGCGGCAGGTTTTTCAAATCATAGCTGGCACGAACCAGGCGTTCATCCGCTTCCAGGCCGCCAGGGATCTCGCTGCGCTTGGCATTCTGGTACTTGGCCAGGTTTTTGAGTTGTTGGTCGTAAGAAGGGGGATTGGTCATCACCCGATAATTTTTGTCGTGATAGATGTTCACTTTGCCGTTATCGATCTCGATGATGGCCGAGTCACCGCTAACGTCTTCGATCGCGATGTGTTTGGTATCCGAAGCGTAATCGATAGGCATATGGGCGGCGGCCAGGCGCACATCGCTACGGATGGCTTTAACCGCTTCCTCAACGGTGGCGTAATTATCCAGGATATAGCTCAACCAGGCGCGGCTTTCGATCACCGGCTTGTCCTGATTGTCCTGCTGCACCTGGTTGCCGTTCATATAAAACAGCGTATGGCCCGCTAGCCCCTTTTCATTCATACCGTCCATTGGGAACACGCCATCGGCGTAAACCACGACGCTGCCGTAGTGGGTTTGCCACTGGGCGGCATTCTTCGCATCCCCACCGTTATGCGCAATCCCGCGTGGCGTGATCACCAGTGAGGGGTCTACCGGCCCGAAGAAATCCAGATTACGGGCGCTAACCATATAGCCCGGATACATATTCATAAAGGCGCGGGTGCAGGCTTGTGCCCCGGTTGCCAGGCTGACGCTGAGTGCAGCACCTACCAGTAGGGCTGATACGCTGTGTGTGAACTTTTTCATGGTTTTTTCCTTACCTGAATGAGGTGAACAAAATAATGGTAAGCCCGCGAACTCATATCGTAGAGTGGATGAACGGGGGGAAATCCCCCGCAACTTCGTGGAGGAGAGATGGGGAAGATAGGTTTTTCCTTGGCGCAGATTGAAGCTTTTGCCAGCGTTTGTGAAACTGGCAATCTGACTCAGGCCGCCAAGCGATTGGGGAAGGATCGCACCACCGTCAGTGAACTGATCGAAAATCTGGAATTGGATCTGGGCTATTCACTGTGCGATCGGCGTACCCGTCCGCTGCAACTGACCGAGGCGGGCCAACGCCTTTACCGGCAAGCGCGGCTATTTTTGCAGGAGGCAGAGGCGCTTAGCCTGCTAGCTCAGCATATTCCACAGCAGGTGCGGCAGAAACTGACGCTGTGCTATGACCCATTTACTCCGCGCGTTTTTTTAACGGAACTGGCGATGTTTTTGGGCCAGCGCGGCATTCAGCTTGACTTGCTGATGATGGAGCGGGGTGAGGGTGAGCTGGCGTTAGCAGAGGAGGTGGCGGATATTGGCATTTATCAGGCGATCAACCGCTCGATTGGCGAAAAATTTAAGTGGCGAGCCCTGGGGGCTATTGAGCTGGCCGCCTATGCTCGCGAGGGTTTTTTCCCCGCAGGTAGCCCGGTCACCTTGCTGTCGCTGGCCTCCAGCACCCAACTTATTCCCTTTTATGACCTGCCCGAGCCGATGGCGAAGCGCCTGCAAATCGCCGATCGCATTCAGGTCGTCAATGAACCAGCGTTGCTGCAAACGTTGTTAACCGCCGGGCTGGGATGGGCATTCCTGCCAACGCATCTGAACATGCAGCACTTGCCGCAGGTAGAGCGGCTCGATACGGAATTGGGGAAACAGGGGTTGATGCACCCGATGGTGGCACTGTGGAAGCCTGGGGCCAATAGTGAATTGCTGAGTCTGATCGACAGCATGCAGCAGATCTTTGATGGTTCAGTGGTAGCTTGAGGAGATAATCGCCCCCTCATTCGAAGGGGCGAATTTCAACGGGTTACCGCTCGTCTTTCTGCTCTTCAGCCTCGACCTTACGGTACCAGCGGGGGTGATGCTTCTTCGCCCAGCGGCGGCTGACCTTGCCTTCAATCATGCCTTTGATCGAGCCTTTCACCCAGAATGCCATATACATATGGATCAGAATGGCGTGGATCAGGACGATCGCCGACGCGGCGTGGATCAACAGCGCATAGCGGATCACCGGGATCGGGAAGTTGTGGGCGAAATAAGGGCGCCAAATGATAATACCGGTGATCAACAGCACGAAAATCATGCTCATGATGCTCCAGAACATCATCTTCTGGCCGGCATTGTATTTGCCGACGTCAGCAACCTTATGCTCATTGCCCTTCAACACTTCCACGATGCCTTTGACCCACGGCAAGTCCTCTTTCTCGGGGATGTTATGCTTCACAAAGCGGAAGAACATAAACATCAGCGCGATAAAGATCAGCACGCCAAAGAAAGGATGCAGGATACGGCCCATCTGCGGCGTACCAAAGGTCTCGGTCAGCCATTGTAGCGTTGGGAAGAACAGCGCAATGCCGGACAGCGACACCAGGAAGAAGCAGATGACTACCGTCCAGTGACAGGCCCGGTCGATAAACTTGGTGCGAACGATCATTTTACTTTTGCTCATGATGGTCCTCCTCGTCTTCATCATCCACTTCCTTGTTCGGGCCAATGCCGATGTAGTGGTAAATCAAACCGGCAAAGGTGGCGATAAAGCCCGCCACGGATAAAGGTTTGAGCACGCTTTTCCACAGCCCGATCGACAGATCGATATGCGGGTCTTTTGGCAGATTGTGGTACAGCTCGGGGTTATCGGCATGGTGCAGTACATACATCACGTGGGTGCCGCCAACGCCTTGCGGGTTATACACGCCCGCATGCTCAAAGCCGCGTTTCTTCAGCTTTTCGACCCGCTCTTGTGCCACGTCCAGCATTTCTGCCTTGGTGCCAAAGTGGATAGCACCTGTCGGGCAAGTCTTCACACAGGCCGGTTCCTGGCCCACGCTGACGCGGTCAACGCACAGGGTACATTTGTACGCCCGGTTGTCTTGCGGGTTCAGCCGTGGAATGTTGAACGGGCAGCCGCTGATGCAGTAACCACAGCCGATGCAGTGCTCGGACTGAAAATCCACGATGCCGTTGGCATATTGGATAATCGCGCCAGCAGACGGGCAGGCCTTCAGGCAACCTGGATCTGCGCAGTGCATGCAGCCATCCTTGCGGATCAGCCATTCCAGCTTGCCGTTCTGCTCCACTTCCGAAAAACGCATCAGCGTCCAGGATTTGGCACTCAGATCGGCGGGGTTGTCATAAACCCCGACGCAGTGGCCCACTTCATCGCGAATGTCGTTCCATTCGGAACAGGCCACCTGACAGGCCTTGCAACCAATGCAGGTGGAAACGTCAATCAGCTTGGCGACCTCAACCTTGTAATCACGCGCTTGCGGAGGCGGTGTCAGGGTGTTGGTGGCCGAACGTTTGATAATGTCTTGGGATTGCATGGACATAAATTCGGCTCCTTACACCTTTTCCACGTTAACCAGAAACGCCTTGTATTCCGGCGTTTGCGAGTTGGCATCGCCGACAAACGGCGTCAGGGTGTTGGACAGATAGCCTTTGCGGGCAGCCCCTTCAAAGCCCCAATGCAGTGGAATACCGATGGTGTCGACATCCTGCCCGTTAACCTTCAGGGTTTGCAGACGGCGGGTCACCACGGCTTTCGCCTTGATAAAGCCGCGTTTGCTGCTGACCTTGACGGTATCGCCTTGCTCAATCCCTTTCTCTTTCGCCAGACGTTCACTGATTTCCACGAACTGTTCCGGCTGCATGATCGCGTTAAGGCGCGCGTGCTTGGTCCAGGTGTGGAAATGCTCGGTCAGACGATAGGTGGTACCGACGTAAGGGAACTCGGATTTGTCACCCATGCGCTTGGCGTCGGACGGATAGAGACGGGCCGCCGGGTTGGAGATCACGTTTGGATGCAGTGGGTTGGTGCCCAACGGCGTTTCAAACGGCTCGTAGTGTTCCGGGAAAGGCCCTTCGGCCATTTTGTCGAGCGCAAACAGCCTGCCAAGCCCTTCCGGTTGCATGATGAACGGCCCAACGCCGCTGCCCGGGGCGGCGGTGTTGTAGTCTGGAATATCATTCCCGACCCACTTGCTGCCGTTCCATTCAATCAGCATGCGCTGCGGATCCCAAGGTTTACCCATTGGATCGGCGGAGGCGCGGTTGTAGATAATGCGGCGGTTCAGCGGCCATGCCCAGGCCCAGCCCAGCGTGTTGCCCAACCCGGACGGATCGCTGTTATCACGGTTGGCCATCTGGTTGCCCTTGCTGGTCCAACTGCCGGTATAGATCCAGCAGGCTGAAGCCGTGCTACCGTCATCGCGCAGCATCGCGAAGGAATCCAGCAACTGGCCTTTTTTCGCCAGCAGATTACCGTTGGCGTCATACAGATCTTCCAGCGCGTAGCCGTTGCTGTCTTTGGCCACTTCCTCGGATTCTGGGTGATCTGGCCGTTCATAGTGCCAACCCATCTTCAGTAACGGTTCGACACCTTTACCGCCCTCGCTGCCATACATCTGGCGCAGGCGATGGTACAGACCGGCCAGGATCTCGCCGTCGGTAATCGCTTCACCTGGGGCATCGCCGCCTTTCCAGTGCCATTGCAGCCAGCGGCCGGAGTTGGCGATCGAGCCGTCTTCTTCGGCAAAGCAGGTGGAGGGCAGCCGGAACACTTCGGTTTGGATCGACGCGGTATCGACATCGTTCATCTCGCCGTGGTTTTGCCAGAAATTGGAGGTTTCCGTGACCAGCGGGTCAATGATCACCAGATACTTCAGCTTGGCCAGTGAGGCGACCACCTGATTCTTGTCCGGGAAGGAGGCGACCGGGTTAAAGCCCTGGCAGATATAGCCGTTGACCTTGTTCTGATCCATCATCTGGAAGTACTTCATGACGTCGTAGGACTGATCCCACTTCGGCAACCAATCAAAGCCCCAGTTATTCTCTTTCTGAGCAGCGTCGCCATAGAAGCTTTTCATCAGACTGACGAAGAATTTGGGGTAATTGCTCCAATAGTTAACCTGGCCAGGTAGGGTGGCCTTTGGCGTATTGGCGGCCATATAGGTAGCCAGATCGGTCTGTTTATCCGAAGGTAGCGTCAGGTAACCCGGCAGGCTGGTGGACAGCAGGCCAATGTCGGTCAATCCCTGAATGTTGGAGTGACCGCGCAGGGCGTTGATGCCACCACCCGCCATGCCCATGTTGCCGAGCAACAACTGGATCATCGCCATGGTACGGATGTTCTGCGCGCCGACCGTGTGCTGAGTCCAGCCCAGGGCGTACAGGAAGGTGGTGGTTCGGTCTGCTGCGCTGGTGGAAGCCAGGACTTCACACACTTTCAGGAAATCTTCCTTCGGGGTGCCGCAGATGTTTTCCACCACTTCTGGCGTGTAGCGGCTGACGTGTGCTTTCAGCAGGTTCCAGACGCAACGCGGATGCTGGAGCGTATCATCACGCAAGGCATAGCCATCTTCACCAAACTGGTAGTTCCAGGTGGTTTTGTCGTACTGACGTTTGTTTTCGTCATAACCGCTGAACAACCCGTCTTCAAACGTAAAGTCATCCCGGACCAACAGGTTGGCGTTGGTGTAATGCTTCACGTATTCAGCGTTGATCTTGTTGTTGGAAATCAGGTACAGCAACACGCCCGACAGGAAGGTAATGTCGGTGCCGGAGCGGATCGGCGCGTAGATATCGGCGACCGAAGCGGTACGGGTAAAGCGGGGATCGACGACGATTAACGTGGCGTCGTTGTTGTTTTTGGCTTCCATCGCCCAGCGGAATCCCACCGGATGCGCTTCAGCGGCGTTGCCGCCCATCACCATCACAACGTTGGCGTTTTTGATATCAACCCAGTGGTTGGTCATCGCACCGCGACCAAATGTTGGAGCAAGACTTGCTACCGTTGGTCCGTGTCAGACACGCGCTTGGTTATCAACTGCCAGCATGCCCAGCGATCGGACAAACTTTTGTGTCAGCATGCCGGTTTCGTTACTGGCCGCAGAGGCGCATAACATCCCGGTGGAGAGCCAACGGTTTACCGTCACGCCAGCGGCGTTGGTGGCTTCGAAGTTGGCATCCCGGTCATTTTTCATCAGCCTGGCAATGCGGTCAAAGGCCTCATTCCAGCTGATACGCTGCCATTTATCTGAACCCGGCGCGCGATACTCAGGGTAACGCAGGCGGCTATCGCTGTGGATATAGTCCAGCAGGCCGGCGCCTTTCGGGCACAGTGCCCCGCGGTTTACCGGGTGATCCGCGTCGCCTTCGATATGGAAAATCGTCGATTTGGCGTTTTTTGCCCCATCGCCCAGGCTATACATCAATAAACCGCAGCCTACGGAACAGTAGGTACAGGTGTTGCGGGTTTCTTTGGCGCGCAATAGTTTGTAGTTGCGCGTTTCCGCTAACGCAGCCTTTGGCGCGAAGCCTAATGCTGCCACCGTGGTCCCAGCCATCCCGCCAGCGCAGATTTTAAAAAACTGTCTGCGATTGACGTCCATTGCTTTCCCTAATGCTTATCAGTGGTTTTTTAGTCATGGCAAACTAACAGTAATAACCCAAGCGTTATTGAGGGAAATCAACATAAGGGAGAGTTAGCGGGAAAATACTCCTTAATAAGTAGCCAGCGGTGCGGGGAGTAATCCTTAATTTATCGCCATCAGCTGAAATTCGGTAAGTGGTTAATTTAAATTATTAATTTCAAGTTAAAACTATCTGTGAATATTGTAGATAAACCTGTTTCACTGATTGCCGGGAGAATTATCGACGGTATTTACTTATCCATTTCCGAATGGGTATGGTTTTTAAGTGGTTATTTTCTTGCAAGAAATAGAGTTAATTTGGAATTTGTTTCGCAAAGTTAATACGCGATCCGATCGAATCGTTGAATAGTTCGTTTTGCAAGCAACAATAGGTGGGGAACTAGCCGCGAGAATGACGGATAGATTTTTTAAGGACGGAAACCATGATGCAGACCTACCTGACGTTGCGTGCGTTGGCGAGGGGGATTAACCCAGAAACGGGGGAGTTTTTGAATCACACCTCGCTGGTTCATTCCCCAGAGACGATCCGGATGCTGTTTGCCCTGGCGGATGAGTTTTACGCCGAGCGAGAACGGGTGAAAAAGGCAAAGTTATCGCCCGAGGAGCGGCGGCAGAAAAATATTGCCGAGGGTAGGCCCGCTAACTTCAATTTCCCCTGGTCGGAAGACGACAGGAAGCTATTGGAGGAAGGCTATAGCGGTGGCAAAACGATAGAGGCGTTAAGCGTGGAGCTTGGGCGTTCACTGCGCGGCATTGCGGTTCAACTTGAAAAGATGGAGCTGATCACCGAAGAGCAGGCCGCCGCTTATAACTGATCGGGTTAAGCCTCCCTTCTGGAGGCCACTTGTCCGCTAGCTTCAATCCACCGGCGAGGTGGGTAGGCGAACGATGTCCTGATTGTCGTTACCCATCCAATAGACGCCTTCTTTTGCCCAGAAGGGGCCTTCGACAAAGTCGAGCAGGTCGGAATACTCTTCGTAGAGCTGCTTGCCGTTTTTGTCATAAACCCGCATGTAGCCCGAGTAATGCCCGCCATCGCCTGGCATGGTGAAGCGCGGAATAAACTCGAAGGTTTTATAATTGCGCACCACATACTGCTGGTTAGGGCTCCACTCTTCGTATCGCAGTGTCCCTTGTTTCCACCACAGGTAGCTGCCAACAATGGCCGCCACCAGGATCGCCAGCGCTGCCCAGCGCTTACGCTCGCGTACCAGAGTTTCCTGGCTTTTTATTTTTGGCATCAGTGTCAGACCCATTCCAATTTAGCTTTTGACCAGCATACCAGCACCGCCGCTTTTACTGACCTATGTCACATACATCGGCCGTATCAATCTCTATCATGCTGCATAACGTCCGAGGTTCGGAGTTATTTGGAGTCACACCCCTCATGCAGCATCCTACCTTCCCGACGCCATTTCCCTGTTTTCCGTATCACCAAACCCACTGGGGTAAAGGATCTTATCGTGGAGACATCAACGCCGTCTACGGCACAGTTTTATGCCTTGCGTCTGTTACCGCAACAAGACCTGCTGGCTGCACTTCGTGATTTTATCCGGCAGCAGGGTTTGCGTGCCGCCTGGATCAGCGGTTGCGTCGGTAGCTTGAGCGACGTGGCGTTGCGCTATGCCGCCTGCGAAGACCCCACGTTATTGAGCGGAAAATTTGAAGTGGTCTCACTGATTGGCACGTTGGAGGCCGGAGGCGAACATCTGCACCTGGCGGTGGCCGATGAGCATGGCCATATGACCGGCGGCCATGTGATGGCAGGTTGCACCGTGCGCACCACGCTCGAATTGGTGATTGGGGAATTGAACGATGTCGTATTTAACCGACAACCTTGCGCGCTTTCGGGCTATGACGAATTAAACGTCGAGCAACGCTAATTTTCCTACTAGTTGAGTGAGGTTGTTATGGCACGTAATGGGTTATCGAGTCAGACGTTGGTGTTGATGGTGATTTCAATAGCTATCAACATGATCGGCGGGCAGTTGGTATCGATGTTGAAGCTGCCTATTTTTCTCGATTCTATCGGTACCTTGCTGAGTGCAATCCTCGCCGGGCCGATTATCGGCATGTTGACCGGTTTATTGACCAACCTGATCTGGGGCTTGCTCACTGGCCCGATAGCGGCGGCATTCGCTCCGGTGGCGATGGTGATTGGTTTGGTGGCTGGCCTATTGGCGAGCATCGGCTGGTTCAGGACATTACCGAAAGTGATCTTAAGCGGAGTGGTAATCACCTTGGCCGTAACGATAGTTGCCGTGCCGATCCGTACCTATCTCTTCGCTGGGGTCACTGGCAGTGGTGCAGACTTCTTTGTCGCCTATGTGCATTCGATGGGCAGCAACCTGATCGAATCCGTCGCAATGACCGTGCTGGGGATTAACCTGATAGATAAAGTGCTGGTTGCCATCATCGTCTGGCTATTGGTGCGTAATATGTCGCAGCGAACCCTGCGTAATTTCCCTGCAATGGCCGCCGTGCGTTAATGCACCCGTTTACCTCGCTGGCTCTTTGGCTGGTGCTGGGTACCAGCAGCTTGCTGATGCCGTTTGGTTATCCGTTGCTAGCCTATAGCCTGGTGAGCTTTCTGTTGCTGATCCTGATGAAAAGTACAAGGCATCGTTGGCGCTATGTGGCGTGGATCATGTTACCCATGGCGGGTGGATTATGGTTGGTGCATAGCGGTTGGCTGGCGTGGTGGCTACGGGGTGAGGCGCGTGATGATAGCGAAATGCTCAACGCTGCCGCGCTCTGGCTACGCTTGTTGGCGTTGCTAAGTTTTGGGCAAATCTGGCTGCAATACGTGCCGCCGCAGCGTGTTATTCGCGCTCTGTTTGCCAGCCGTTTGCCGCTCGGGCTGGCCTACCTGCTGGCAGGGCCGTTGCTGGTTGCCGAACAGCTGCGCGCGCAACTGGCCGCGATTTACCAGGCACAGCTGGCGAGAGGCGTACCGCTAGACGGTTATTGGTATCAACGGTTGCGCTACATTCCGGCATTGGTTATCCCGTTAACCCACAGTGCATTGAATGATTTAACCGCGCGCAGCACGGCGCTGGATATGCGCGCTTTTCGGCTACATCCCAGACGCACAACGCTGTGGGCACCGAACGATAGCCCGCTGCAACGTAGCGTGCGCTATGGCTTGCTGTTGGTAGCGGCATTGGAAATAGGAGCCTGGCTGTGGTTGTGGCACTGAATGCGCTGAGCTTTATTCCTCAAGGTAGTATCTGGCAGTTGGAAAACATCGATCTACATTGCGAGGTTCCAGGCCTATATGGCATTAGCGGTGGGAATGGCAGCGGAAAAACCACCCTTGCCCAACTGCTGGCAGGCTGTTTCCCCGATTTCTTACCCGGCACATTACAGGGGCTAGGACAGGTCCTCGGTGATGAAATAGGTTCGCGCCCGCTGGTTGAAATGGCGCAGCAGGTGCAGCTCATTCAACAGGCACCCCAGTTGCAACTCTCCGGCTGTACCTTCACGGTCGAAGAGGAGATCGCCTTCGGGCCGGAGAATCTGTGCCTGGATGAAGCCGAGATCATGGCGCGTATCGAACTGGCGCTGACGTTCACCGATTGCCACGCTTTACGCCATCGTCACCCGGCCACGCTCTCTGGCGGCGAAGCGCAGCGAGTGGTGCTGGCCTGTGCATTAGCGATGCGCCCTCGGTTGTTATTACTGGATGAAGCCTTTAACCGTCTAACCCCCGATGTTACCACCAAGCTGTTACAACAGCTGGCCACCTACGCTAACCAGCAGCAGTGCGTGATTTTGCTGTTTGAACGGTCGCTCACCAAGGTTGCCGCTTATTGCCTGCAAACCTGGGCGCTGGAGCAAGGCAGGCTTTCATTATGCTAACGATTGAATCGCTGGAATATCAGTGGCCAAGCGTGAGCGAACCCATCATTAACGGTTTGGATCTCACCATTGAGACAGGGGAATGGGTGGCCCTGATCGGGGATAACGGCGCCGGGAAATCCACGTTATTACGCCTGATGGCCGGGTTGCTAAAACCGACCGGCGGCAAGGTTCTCTTACAGGGGCGAAATATTGCCACCCTTAAAGCGGCACAGCGTGCACCGTTGCTGGGAGTATTATTTCAGGAAGCGGAACGGCAGATATTTTGCAACCGGGTACGCGATGAGATCGCCTTTGGCTTACGCCATCATGGCATGCGTGGCGAGATTCTGGAGCAGCGAGTTGCCCAAACGCTGGCGCTTTGTGAGCTAACGGATGTAGCGGATGCCCATCCATTGGATTTACATGCCGGGCAGCGGCGTATGGTAGCCGTTGCTAGTCTCGCTGCCGTTGCGCCGCCTCTGCTGCTGTTGGACGAACCCAGCCGTGACTTTGATAACTATTGGTTGGGGGTATTTACCCGCTGGTTAGCGGTTTGCCGTTCGCAAGGCACCACCGTGCTGGCCATCAGCCATGATTATGCTTTTGTTAAAACGTACTTTCCGCGCGTGATCCGTTTGGCCGATGGGGTTATTGCGGAGGATGGTGATGCGGCGCGGGTATTGGGCTAGCCTTCAACTCCATCATCGTTTTATCCCATTCTTGACGCATATCGAGTGATGATTTTCCCTGGTTTTTTCTTACCGTATCAACGGCTGCCTGCGCATATTTGGACATAGGAACACCTCGATTGGTGATATTAAAAAGCCCGCGGTTATGCGGGCTCTCTGTTCAATGATGACGCTTAAAACTTACTCGATATTCTGAATTTGAATATTGAATAAAAATATATTTTCATTATTATCAATTTTTTAAGTAAGAAATATAAATTTTTTCATTAGATACTCCCCAATCCACCCACCATTTCGATATAGAGCAGGCTTACGCACATTTGGCATTAATAAGTCAAAAAACACTTCATTTAAGATAAATGATGTTGACATATATAAAAAAATGGCCTCGAGACTTTAACATGCTAGCTTAATCTTTATACATAATTTAATCTTATCATTCGCATGTTAATGTTTAAAATTTGAGAGTAATGCTATGACCATTATCGCAGGCATGAGTTTTAATGACTACCCTGTAATTATAAGTGATCTATTAATAACTAGTGGTAATTATGATCCAGAAGTCAGTGGTGTTATACCTACCCTGTCAGAAAGTGATCCACACACTGTGGACTCTAACTTTTCTATCTATGGAATGACGAAGAAAATTGAAATTATAAATGAAAAATTTGTAATTTCATGGGCAGGTGATGTATTTGAGGCAATAACTATTATAAAAAGCCTTAAGAATAAATTTGAAAAATCAGATCCTTCTGATGCAGATATTTTGCAAGAGATAGGTTTCAGCAAGAACGTTTCTTTTATTTGGTGCTTAATAAGAGACGAATTGCCAATATTAAACTCTTACAACATTAAGGTTAAAGAAAAAAGCATAAAACCATTTGATAAATTAATTTATTCAGGGAGTGGTAGTGAAGCCATCGAGGAAGCTATAGGTATTTTTGAGAATAAGCCTCCTGTAGATGATGTCGAAGATTTAGTTGTTGATTCGGTTTGTAGTTGTCTTTTTATGTTCAGTCATTTAATGAATCACGAGTTAATTTATAAAAAAGACTCCAATACTCTAAAAGATCGTTTCGGTGGCGGTTATGATGTTGTGTGTTTTTATGACGGTAAATTTCGAAGAATTAATAACATAACTTATCTATATCTTGATGCATCAATTACAAAAAAAGGAACGATAAAAATAGATGGTTCAGGAACACTTATAAAACAATTAACTGATGATGATGTAATGTATATCAGGAAAATTAACTTTGAATTTATACATAGTATAGATAACGAAGTTCTTGCCACAAAAATAACAGAGGATGATAGTTATGACTTAACTGGTAAAATATCTACCAGAAAGAACGAGGATAAACTTATACAAGACAATGACTTAGCATCGTCTTTCATGTGTATTAATGTTAGAGTTAAAGGTTCTGATAAAGGTAGCATGGCTTATATTCATAAGTATGCGAATAGTGCCTCGGCCGCAGAAAAATCAATCAGATTTACTTGCCACCACAAATTTTTGGCTATCAAATTTGATCAAAATTACTGGAACGAATTTGAGAAAAAAATTCTAGAATTTTATAAAAATTAATAATGGATTGAATATGAACAAGAAAGATTTAATTAATTCTATAGACATTAGTGAGTTGAGAAAAATATCAAGTGTAATCGCATCATATGAAGTTCTTGATAACATAAAAAATCCAGACGACATGGCATCTTATCTATATGAAGGTGGGAATAATTTACTGTTCGCATCTAATAAAGAAGATAATGGAACAAACAGAAGACTGCCAAAAGCTATATGGCTCAAGGTTAGGAATGAGTTAAACTTGTTGTTATGTACTGATGATGAAAAATATAGTGAGTTATGGGAAAGAATAAATCGAGTCGAGAAGATTTCCACACTGTACGTTATTACGACAATTTCGTTGTTTCTTTGTGATAAGTTTAACTTTGATAAATTAATCGCAGGTGCGATTGGCCAATTTGTTGCTATAGTATTTTTCTTTGCTCTAAAGGTTGGTAAAGAATCATATTGTAGTACTTATATTAAATAGCAGGCTGCTTATTGAATGTAATTCAATTGCAAACTATAGCGCAGGCTATCTATTAAAAAATGGTCTGCGCCATTATAAAAAGTTAATATCTTCTATGAGATTTACTTATCACACCACATTTTACACCATCACTATTAAGCACTAATAAATGAGCAACTTTAAAACCTTTGAATAGATTGTAAGCTTTGTGGAAACTTTCATTAGAACCTACAAGATTAAAATTATTTCTGATTTTTTGTTTTTCTATTATTTCTTTATAGGTATGTCCATTTAAATCTTCCATGATACAACCGGAAGAATCTACTAAGTTGAGTAAGAAATCTGCTATATTTCTCTTATCAATAATTGATATGACATCTTTTGTCTCTGAATCTAAACATATAATGAAATTAAATATTTTTGATAAGTCTAATTTCATATTGTCCTGAACTTCAATGAAATTTTTATCAGCTCTTTCAATATAATGGGGCTTTAATTCGTTCAGAGGATCAGGTGAAGTCCTCATAACTTCATTCACAGTGGAATAATGATTAACCCAATCACTTGTATCTTTACAAAGCCAACCAATCATTTCTAAAAGGTCTTTGTGGGTTTTTATTAAATCTGATTGATAAATGGGTTCATGATGAGCTATGCGATTTCTGAAAAAGTTTAAATCTCTTGAACGTTTTCTTAAAGTCGTTATCTTTATATTCCATGAAGGTGTCAATATCGCTAAGTTGGACTGCCAAAAACAGTTATGATACTCATCTCTCAACAAATTAGACCAGAAATCAAAGTTTAATGTAGAAACTATGCTATCTGTTGTTTGAGTTTTCGCTCTTCCTATGGCTGTTGTTAAAGATGTTAAGCTTTCTGGAGTAAGATTGCTTGTGAAAGAGGCATCTATAGGCCAATCTTTACCGAACTGATTAGTAAATACGGCATTCATCCGATTTCTCAAACTTATTTCAAGAATATGTAATGGGTATAAAAAAGATTTAGACAACCTTGCATTATATAAATATAGATTAAAAGCATACTGACGGTTAAATCCAGCATGTATAAGATAAGGCCTGAAGCGAGGTGAGGATAGGCATAGCTCTATTTGGTCACCTTCATTTTGATATGGGTAGGGTGCTTGACTTTCAGCCATTCTGGTGTAGAATTCCTTTTGTAGAGAAGTTGGTGTGGTGCCTCTAATAGCTTGAGTATAAAGGTATTATGCGTCCCCAACAAGAGTATAGAACCCCGTGACAGGCCAGGCGGCCCCTCACGGGGTTTCGCTTTTTGGACTTTCATAATCTCTCCCTGGCTTTTTCTCATCCCCCATCATCCATCAATAAAAAAATCTCCCATCTTCTTGATAAATATATCTTTTTAAAAATAAATAGAGTGTTAGAACTTACTAGACATGAATAAACTATCCTTTGCATACTCTGGAACTGATAATCTTAGGTCGTTTATGAAAAACTGGTCCGTAGAGCATACGAAAGAAATCAAAGAATGGCTTAACATCGATACCTACCGAAAGTTTGATGACATTTCCTTGAATGCCTTATACCACGAGCTGTGGGCGAGAGCACTTTGGTTCAAAGAATGGCCGACAGAGGAAGAAATCCGCGATCTCATTCAATACGGTAAGAAAATCTTCAGTGGTAATCCTTTTCTGTTCAAACCTGAGCAACTGAACTACATAACCAGGGATGATTGCCTATACAGCCCCCCGCATGTCCACATAACAGCAATAGACAGACTTGCCCAATTGAGTGTGAATGCTTTGAGGGCGGGTTTATTCTTCTGGGAGAACGGTAGTGATGAGTATCGATTGAATGCGGCACATCATGAAGACTTTGTATCAGAGATAATGTCACCTTTGTGCGAGAAGACTGTCCTGCTTGAAATTGACTTGGGAAGTGGAACAGATGAAGAGATAGCTGAATCGGTCAAGACAGCTTTACCACAATGGAGGAAGATAAAGGCAATCGAGCCGGATTTGTCGGGTGCTGTAAGGTTCGGGTATGGCACAATCAAAAAACTCATAACCTATCGGGTCATGGCTATGCTCGACATTTTAATGTGGGCAAAGATTCACAAGGTGAGGATCTCGGATGACAGGTTATCTCGTCTTCTCTATACCGACGAGGATGAAGAGGATGAAACCCGCCTCAATCACCATATCCGTGATTCAGACCGACCATTAGCTAACAAGGCAGCTACTATCAGCTTTATCAGGCAGTTCAATTTTTTCCTTAACAAAAACCCTCATCTGAAAGACATGAAAGTTTCAGAAGTTATGAAAATCAATGACTGAAGGAAGGCACCTATAAACGGTGCCTATGATGGTTCATGACTTGCTGAATGTAACATTGTCATCAAGATACTTTTTCAGGTCTACTCTTTTGATAGGGGCTTTACCAGGATAATCTGCAATATGAGACATGATTGCTGTCCTGTTTTTCTCATTTCGCGGAGAATTATGATCTTCCAGATATTTGTCTACGAAATATCCAATTTCCCATTCTTCTTGTTCAGACACATAGATCCTATCTAAATGCCCCTTATAGTGTTTGTTATCCGCATGGGGCCAATCACTCTTTTGTAAAGTCATACCGATCTCCCGAGATATTATAAAAATGTGTATATACGTAGTGCATCTTTAAATTCTCATGACTAACTGAAAAATACAGCCAAACTCCTCACAAAAAAGATAAGACTTTCAGCACAGATGAAGTTCGTGAAGTCTGCCTTGTCTGTTACAAAAGAAACTGGGAAAGCGGTAATAGTGCTAGTTAACAAGGTCACGAAGCTCTGTCCTTTCTTTACTCAGCTTCCCTTACTGTTGGTTCATCAGAGAAACAGTGAGGAAGTAACATGAAGAACTCAAACATACGTTTGATCAGAATGCCCGAAGTGCTATCTAAAACCGGATTTAAGAATTCATGGTTTTACCTATTAATATGTAAAATTTAATTCCCGAAACCTATTGGAGTGGAGCCACGAGCTGTTACGTTTGTAGAAGATAAAATTGACCAGTGGGTTTTAGAAAAATAATTGAAGCACGGAATTATTAGGGTTGAATTAGATAATCCAATTAATTTGTAAAGTTTGCATTTAAATATAAGCCTATATTTGACGAAATTCTTTACGAAATTTTCAGCACTGCTTTTGCTATAAGGCTTAGATATGGTTTTCTAAATATCGGGTATGGATACTGCCAACTAGCCGTACCTGTTTATTTAACGTCAAATAAAACCCCGTAAGCTATTAATAGCTGAGCATATTATAAAAATTAAAACGAAAAATATTTGATAAATTTAAAATTGGATTGTATTAGATAAGTCGGAACGATATCAAAATGTAAAATTTGAGGTGAATATGAGCTATAAAATAAAAAAGTTTATCATGAGCACTGGAGAACGAGGATGCCTCATTCTTGATAAGGAAAGTGGTTTGCCAGTTCATTATCAAAACCTTTATCTTACTACCATGGTAAGAAATAGAAGTGCAACTGCTTCGACTATGGAAATTGTTGCAACAAATTTGTTGATGGTCAGCAATTTCTTACGAGATAGAAACATTAATATCGAAGAAAGGATAGTATTGAAAAAATTCCTGAATATTGCTGAAACCGAAGACCTGATCAGATATGCAAAGCAAAGATTTGATAAGCAGAAGATAACGGATATTAAAGCAATGAAAGAAAAATTTATTGCGAAGAGGACATTCGGTTACAGAATACATGTGATTTCAAGCTATTTCATGTGGTTGTGCGGAATCATTCATTCCTCAAAAGGTATTCATGCTAAATATGAAGTCGATGTTTTTATAAACAGTATCAGAGCACATCTGCCAAGAAACAGTTCTTTGAATTTGAGTGATAGAGAAGATCGCTCATTGAATGAGGAAGAAATTAAAGAGCTTTTCATAACATTAAGCGTTGGTAGTGATTTTAACCCATTCAGGGAGGATGTCCGAATAAGAAATAGGCTCATTTTTTCACTACTATTTCAGTTGGGTTTAAGAGCCGGAGAGTTACTTAATCTAAGAGTAGATGATTTAGATCTTATGGATAACACATTAAGTGTAATCAGAAGGCATGACTCAAAAGAAGATGGAAGAACTTATCAGCCATTAGTTAAAACGGGAGAAAGAGTTATACCACTATCTGACCAATTAGTTGCTGAAATTTATAATTATATTAGTGAGTGTAGGGAGAAATTCGCCATGAGAAAAAAGCACAAATTCTTGTTAGTGACTCACAATTCGGGAAAAACAGCAGGAGAACCATTGAGTATATCAGCTTATGAAAAGATCATTTCAACATTAAAGAGAACAAATCCAAAGTTATCCAAGCTATCAGGTCATAGATTAAGACATTCGTGGAATTACCTATATTCGAAAGAAATTGGTAATTCAAAGTTAGAAAATAGCCATAGAGATGCATTGAGAAACTACATCATGGGTTGGTCTAAAAATTCAACAATGTCAGATGTCTATAATAATAAATATATAGCACAACAAGAAAGAGAAACAGTTATAAAAGTTTTCAATTCAGCAAGAAAATTAATGAGCGAGTCTAAACATGCAAACTAAAAAAATCGAAGAAGATATTATCTATAATTCAAGAATGTCTGGTTATTGCTTCCATATCACAGATGAGAAATGGGAGTTAGATAAAGATGTATGTATATACCCTTATAAAGTTACAAGAAAAATGCCAGAGCCCATGAAGGAGGGATATCTTCAAACATTGGCTTATTATGCCTCAGAGTTTAGTTCCGGATATGTTAAAGCTATAAATTTTATTTTTCTAAAATGGGTTAACTTGATGAGTTTGAATGTCATAGACGACAAGGCTATCCAAGAACTAAATATTTACTTAGGGCCAGTAAAAAACTACAAGCTTAAAGCTATAAAGAAATTTATTACAAAGTGGAGAGCATTTAACTATCACGGGGTAGACAAAACAGCAATAAGGATGTTAGAGAAAATAAATATCGTGTCGAATCAGACTGGTGAAGCTGTTAAAAGACGAGACCCCAATAAAGGTCCATTTACTGAAGTGGAATTTAATATGATTCTTACGACTCTAGCAGAACTATATAGTGAGAATAAAATTGAAAGCACCATTTACTGCTTTATTCTTCTCTTGGCGACTACAGGAAGAAGACCATTACAGTTAACTTCACTTAAGGGGAAAGATCTAATAAAGAAAATGGATAGATACTATTTGAACATTCCAAGAGTAAAACAAAAATTACCATTTAGAGCAGAGATGGAAATGAAAGAGATTGATGGAAATTTATTTAAAGCTTTACATTTTTTAATTGAAGAAAATGAAAAATATTTTGAGTTAAATTTTCATGAGGAAACATGTGGGCTAAGAGGGGATATTCCAGTGTTTTTAGATATCAAAAAAGTGAAAAAATGTATCAAGTTAAGTGATATAAAAAATAAATTAAATTCTGATTATTTTCACATGAGAAATCAAAAGTTATTTAGGATGTTGAAATCTTTATCTATGGGAAAAGATTTAAAATCAGGGAGAACAAAAAATACTATTAACATCAACGCAAGAAGATTTAGATACACGCTTGCGACTCGATTGGCGAGTGAAGGTGCCACTATCTCGGTTATTGCAAAAGCATTAGATCATAAATCTATAAGTTCATCCGGAATATATATTAAAAACGTCCCTGACAATGTTCGAGATATCGATAGTAAGATAGGGGATTTCCTTCAGCCATTAGCAAATGTTTTTCTTGGAATAGAAAGTCAAATCAATAAGGATAAATTCAAAGAACATATTTTACAATCTTATGCTCTAAATGATAATAGTGAAAAAGAAATCAAGTGTCTTACCTGCAAAAATTTAAAACCGTGGAGAATAGAATGAACAATGTCTTAATATTTAGACCCATTGAAACCCTTGATCCTAATATTAACATTAACAAATTCATATCATTTTGCAAAAATAGTCTTTTCAACCCTAACTTAACAAGTTCCTGGGAGTCATCAGTTTGGCCTAAGTATTATCGATTTAATAAATTTGATGTTAAGAATAATTACTACAACAAAGAAACCTTAGATGATGATTTTATAGATTTTGCTAAAGCTTATATGTTTCATGTGCATTCATTCAATAAATCAAAATTAAGCTTTAACACTCTTTCTATTTTAAAATTGATAGAGTTTGTTTTATTGAAGATTTACAAAGAAGCTAATGTAACTAAATGCGATAACTTAGTTTTTGATGAGTGTGCGAGGTTGGCCTCTGAAAAATATTCAAAAATGGCTGCATTTTGCATGGGGAAAGAGTTGGAGAAATTAAGTGTGTTTTTAAATGAAAATAGAATGACTTACTCATATTATTTCAACTGGGTGAATCCATTAAGGTGTAAAGTTGAGCAGACTTGGAGTGGTTACGATGTTTCGCTGGAAGGACATCCAAAATTACCTAATGTTAATTCAATTACGGCAATTGCCGAAATATTCTCTAAGAGTGACAACGATTTATCAACAAGAGATATATTTACAACTGCTATTTTTGCTCTACTGATGTGTGCGCCAAGTAGAATTTCTGAAATTTTAAGTTTACCAGAAGACTGTGAAATTTTAGAAGAGGATAGTATGGGAGTTCAACGATACGGTTTGAGATTCTTTTCAGCTAAGGGATACGAGGGAAATATAAAATGGGTTCCTACCACAATGATTCCGGTAGCAAAGAAAGCCATCGAAAGGCTAAGGTGTCTCTCTAAAAATGCAAGAGAGTTGGCAAGGGTAATTGAAGGGAATAATTTACAAGACTCAAATTTAATGGAAAAATCAATTAATGAAAACAAACCAAAAACCTTTCCTTGGTATGATGAGGAAAAGAATATCAAGTACTCGAATGCGTTGTGCCTACTTAACAAAAATCAATTGTGTAAGAGTAGAAAAGTAAATGTGAAGATGTTATATAAACCTACTGTTCAGTTTTTTATCGCAGATATTGTAGATTCTAATTTTATCAAAGGTAATTTTAATATATTCAAAAGGCATAATTATTTGAATAGTAATGGCAGTCCTTATTTATTAAGAACTCATCAACTAAGACACTTACTAAATACCTTTGCTCAAATTAACGGGATGGATGATTTCAGTATTGCTCGTTGGTCTGGAAGAAAATGTGTTTCGCAAAATAGTTTTTATGATCATCGGTCACATGATCAAATGGCTAATATGATCAGAGAGAATAATTTATTAGAATTAACGAATGAAATTCCAAATAAAAATATCCCAGTAGTCAATGTAGATGAGTTTGATGCACTGAGTAGTGGGGCCATTCTTGTCACGAAGCATGGATACTGTAAGCATTCATATGCATTTGAGCCATGTAGACATTACCCTCTTGAAGACACTGGCTTCGATCAAAAGATTATATCTACTATTCACGATAAGATTTTGGAAAAAACACTAAATGATAAAAATGACGGAAACTTCAATGCTGAAAAATGGTATGAGTTTCAAAGTGATTTAATAAAAGGAGAGTAAATGGCTAAGCATATAACTGGTTATCACGAAAAGAGCATCTTAGATTTAATCAACAGATGGCCTGAAGGTAAAAAACTGACGTGGGATAATTTATGTGACAAGTTAGTTGATATCATCGGGAAAAGACCCACAAGACAATCTTTAAGCAGTCATAAAATAATTACAGAGTTTTTTAATAATAAAAAGGGAAAGATTAAGTTAGGTGATGTGAGCATTGTTAAGCCTGCTAATTTAAAAATTGCTTCTCAGAGAATAAGAAGGCTTGAGGCAGAAAATGAAACTCTGAAAGCATTGAATGATAAATATTTAGAACAAATGAAAGTATGGCTTTACAATGCACATATCAAACAAATATCGAAAGAAGAGCTCAATAACCCTCTACCACCAAAATACTTTAAATAACCATTTGATAGGTTTTACCTATTGACAACCTCAAAATATCTGATATTTATTTAATTAAGTCAGGAAGACAAACCTATTGCAAGGATGCAATTTATGGATAATAAAAATAAATCTCTATCGAAAGAAGAGAAGTTGATAACACTCATTGATAAATATATTACCGAAACGTATAACGAAAAAGATGAAATATTCACATATAAGTTGTATTTGATTTTTGTCGGGTATCATCTTAAGTATTTCTACCCTAACTCTCAGTATTGCTGTTCAACTAAAAACATTGATAATATTATGCAGATGTTCTGTGGCGTATTTAAATGTCTAAAAGGCAACCTTATAAAAGAACTACCACATAAAGAGGTGCTTTTCTTTCAGTTAAATACATTGGTAGATTACATTGAAGGGAATCAGGTGAGATTAGAGCAAGTCTACGTTGAGTTAAAAGCTCAGTATGAAATGAAAGAGATTAACAGTCGCGTGACAACAGCTTATAAGCCTATTAAAAGAAAGAGGTTGTAATAACCTAGCCCTGAACTATGAGGCTATCACAATCTCTTGTAGGGTATATTAGTTGGCAATCCCGTTTTCAGATTTTCTGTCTTCTGACGAAAAGCTCCATGTATTGACAGTATCATTCTTATTGAATGTTATGGATAGTGTTCTTGATTCTGTTGTTGTATTACCAGCGAAGAATCCAACGACAGGAACATAAGTCAACGGGTTTATTTTCCCATTGTTCATTTCATATAGATAAATATCGCCACCGTCATTTTTTGAAGTTACAGACGTAGGTGAACCAAATGCTCTCACAACATCACTTTTGGAGGTTTTATTTTTAATTAATTTCGTTTGTAATGTAGCCTGAGTTTCACTCTTCAAAGATTGGTTCCCTGATGATGAACAGGCTGATATTGATAAAATAGAAATAGTTAATAAAACTCTAATAAATTTATTCATGATACTGTCCTTGTTATATTTAATGCGATTAATTTTTATTCAAAATTTGCTCAAACACTTGCATCCAACGCTTCATTTGAAGCTCTGTGTCTCTAAAACCGACATCATCACTGAAACGTCCTTTCTTCGGAAAAAATCTCACCTGCCATTCTGGTGACTGAATATCTTTTACGGAAATAAAAAAACCTGAATTTTTTGCGTCTTTTAATCTGTTGGAATCATTTTGAGATTTAGCTACGATCCCATTGGTAATTCCAATACCAATCATTTTCCCAGAGTTCTTTAAATCATAACGCCACGTTTTAATGTCATTTAATGGGTATGTTTGCTCTTTGTTTTTCTCTTTCAGTTTTATAATTCTTTTATTTAAATCTATGAGCAATGATGTTTTATCAAACTCATGGTAGTAATAACCGTCATTTTTTTCATTGAAATAATCGATAGTAGAGTGGTTCTTGCGTTTATCGAGATACTTGGGTATTGCTGTAAAAATGATAAAAGCACCAGCAAGAAGCCATGCAACAAATGACTGTGTGACAGCTTCCAGCCCTGATGTGAACAATATTACTACTGGGATAGCTAATGCTACCCACACACGCTTCATTACAAAGACTGTTGGCTTTTGGGGTTCTTTAAACGCGAGTTGTGTTGTCATTTGAGTATCCATTCAGTTGAGTATTTTTTATGCCACATGGAGATATCTCGATGAATCTTCGATGTTTATTCAACTGAAGTAAAAACGTTTGTACCGATCGATGTCAGACCTGTAATAGGCGTTACCTATCAACAAGTAGATATCGATCTGCAAAACCGATCAATTTTCCCTCTTAAAATCAAATGATTAACCCATGTAATTGATGTGCCTATCCCCATGTTCAGCCAACCGTTTATTGCCTGGATTGCTTAACGCTTACAGATGATTTTGTTGATAAAGGAAGAGTTAAGGAACGGATTTTTATAATTCTTCTGAATTTTTTGAATGCATACAACAAACAAAAATTAAATAATTTCAATAGATTAACGAAAGGAATCCATAACATGAAGTGACGAGGTCTTACTTTTTTAATTTTCTGGGTATTTTGCAAATCGAAAACTGCATTGAGTATCTGCTGCCGCTTATTGTCTTTAACTATCGTCTTCAATGTTAAATTTGGTATATGAGCAAAAGGGAGAGTTGTAGAAGCCGTTGTGACAGGATTTACAGCAATAGCAGGAGTGAGGGACGCTATTTTTTCAGAGATGGTAAGCGATTCCCCTTTCCATTCCATTGGTAAAACATTCATAGAACTTACTGGAAGCTCTTGAACAACCGACTGTTGTAACGGTCGTGGAATTGGAGATATGCCAGTTCGCAAAGCTTCTGCGTGTTCAGGCTCGTAGTTGAGGAGCTTCTGCAAGTTTGACCAGGAATACTTTTTTCCGATTTGCGAAGCTTTAAAAGCTATACCGTCATATTCAAATGAAAAACCGCTCATTTTGCCCGATAAACCTACATTAGCTTTGCAGGTAACTTTGCTATCTTCGAGCCGCTTGATAAAAGTATTCAAATCAGGCTTTCCGATTAAACTTTTATCAAGTATGCATTGCAGCGATTTTTTAGGGCAGGAGGAAGACGTGCGTGCTTCCTGCATCTGTTCGTTGCGAGAGATTCTTTTCCGCTTCGGTTGTGCCGGTTTGGTTGAAGATGCTGCTTTGGTAATAGTAAGGCCATGAACGATTTCAAGTTCACTAATGATACGAGTGCTGATGAGATTTTCGTTCCTACCTAAGTAAAGCTTGCCACCGTTGAGGTCGATGCGACTGGCGATAATGTGTATGTGCTGACCTGTCAGATCGTCATGGAGCACATAGCAACGGAGGTGAGTATCATTGAACCCCATCCTCTTCATGTAGTCATCTGCGAACATTACCCATTGTTCATTTGACAGCGTTTCACCGCAGGGTAGGCGAAGCGAGTTATGCCAAACTGGTTTGGTAACGTCTGGGCGAAGCTGTTTGCTTGTATCGAATTCAGCGATTAGTCCTATGGCAGAGTCGCTCAACAGGTTCCCTCCAATGACGGTTGGATCGCTTCTATGATGAGTTCCAGCTTTTAATGCATATAGGACTACACCCGCGAAATTTTTACCACGCCTAATCTTCTGCATACCCTTCATCGGATTTGCTCCATATGTCAGCACTTAGCAGATTCTGGCGAAGCTCTATGATTTGTCTTCTGACTGCAAACAACTCTGTATTCGTAAGCTTGCTGTCTTTGCTCTTATTGTCGATATGCAGAGCAATACGGTTCAGCTTCTGATTAATCTCACTCAGCGTTTTCCAGGTTTCAATATTTATAGAAGGTATTACTGGAGGAGGTTTTTTCAATGATGATGTTCGCAGCCACTCGCCTTTGCTTTTTTCCCCTCGTCTGGCATTTAGAATATTCAATTCTTCACTATTAAGCCGAACACTAACACAGTGAGTTCTGAGAGTTATATAGAGGGGGGTGTTAATATAAGGATCTGCGTGCGAAATAGTTGAATCAAGTTGTTCGGTTTTTAATTTTTTTTCCATATGAAATCCTTTTCATGTATGATTATTTACTTGTATAGGAAACCTGAATATTGTCAATAGTAACACTCCAAAAAGATAAGCGTGTTAGATTTATTGGTTTTAAAACAGAGTGATGAGAAATAATTTTTTACTGAACTCACCACTCTGAAATGTTAAATAGAAATTAGTCAAATCCAATTTCTTTAGATTTTATTTTTAATGGAATTGATTTCCACTCGTCCCCTTTGAATTTAACCCTGACATTTAATTTTATTACAGGTGGTGCGTGTATGATTTCTGCTTCTTTATAAATGCTACCTTCTAGCATTAGGTCAGTCGCCTTAGCCATCCCACGCTTAATTCCACGGATATACCATTCAATAGCCTTTTGTTTCATAGCATCTGGTATGTCTGCTAACGCAGTATCAAAATCGAGACTTGGATAACGAGTATGAACAGGTTTTTTTCCTGTCGCTTCCGATATGCCATTAACCGCTTTTCGTAATGTTGCAGAAGATGCGCTAACTGGATTATTACTCATAGATTAAACCTTTTTATTTAGAATGGTCATTTGCTATAAAATTAAGTAGTCCGATTATACATTAAATGGGAGTCTGATTAACAATTTTAATTATTTGAGTTAACTATATGTGAACCCATTTCAGCAATAGCAAAAAACTCATGCGTTAATAGCTCTAAACCTTGAATTCACATAAGAAGATTGTATTACAGTTAAAAAATGGAAGCTCGTGTCGTATTCTTTTCAACTGAAAGGAGAAAAGCAAGGCAACTCAGAGAAGCGGAGCTTCGGAGAGTTAGCCCTTGCTGATATAAATTTTATTATGGCTTGACAAAGTCGGATTATAAATTAAGTTAAATTATAATTAAGGAGGGGTTATGAGAAAGATTGTACAAGACAGTTATTGGTTTGCAATAGGCGAGGTAAATGAAATTATTAAAAATGGTGGAAAGTTATTTTTGAATGCAAAAATGCCCGATTGTAAAATAATAATATTTGAATGCGATATTATCACTAAAGAAGTTTATGATGATCTAATGGTGGGGGACCAGATTTCCTTTAGGTTTGATTTAAAAAAATCAGGCATTAGCCTGATAAAAGAAATAACCAAAAAAAAAGCTGTTTTTTAGTTACCTCTTGAATTCGTTTTTTATATTGTGTGCTTTTTTATTTAAACTTTCCAATATTTGATCTTTTTCGATTTTAGATTGCATATATTGTTCAATAGTTTGGCTATTAGTTTCTTTTGAATTTATTTTCTCTAACGAGATTTGATTACTACTAACATTATGAATGAACACCGCTTTTCTGAATCCCATCATATAAGGTTTAATATTTTTAAAATTAATAGGGTAGGCATTGTGCTTTAATATAAAATAATTTTTTCTAATAAAGAGATCATTCAAAGAAATGCAGAACTTTTGAGCGGAAAATTCGGAATCGAAACTTGCAAGAGCAGACGAGTTACCTTTGTTATAAACTAAAAAGATAGGCTCCTTACCATAGATGCTTTTCAATCCAAACATGGCGATTATTATTAAGTCACTCATACATTCCCTCTGCTAATCATAAAGTTACATAACGTTATATGAATGCTTTGAAAAAATCAATAAAAATCAATATTGATTCCTGATGTTAAAAATTATGAAACTATAAATTAGGTAGCCACTAATTTTGTTTTTTGGAGTCTTTATTAATTAAGTTTTTTTCAGACTTAGATAGCTCTGGAATGTGTTTTTTAACCGTTGCAGTTGCTGATTCAAAAATTGAAGGTGTTTTGTAGAAATACATTCCTAAAACAACCAATAACATTATTATATTAAAAGATAGCCAAACCCTACGGTAAATTTTACGTCTCCTTTGAATATAACAATCGTCTTTTGATTTGAGGGCTTCAGTATCTATTATTTTATTTAAGTCGTCCTCATTCAATAAATCTCTATATCGATCTTTAATTGTAGTATATCTTTCAAAAAGACGGTTTTTTTCTTCATCTACTTCGCATTCTGATAGCCAGTGATAGATAAAAGAAAAAACCAAAAAAATAATCATCATTATAACTATTTCTCCGGATATAATTCCATCGTCACTTTTGGCAGAAACTACTTTGACCAAAATAACAGTTATAAAGAAAGAAACTAAACTCCAAAAACTGGTTTTCAGTGTAGCAAGCATGTTTTTAGTAATTTCTGAAGCTTTATCGGCTTGAGAAATAAGCATCTCAGATATTTTATTCTTAATTTCAATGTACTGTTTTACATTTTCTTTAAGATAGATATCATAGCCAGATTCAATGGATCTCAAGGCACCGTTACTTAATGTATTAAAATCATCCCCAGCCATATGAATCGAGATTATGTTTTTAGCTAAGCCAACTTTATCAACAAAATTCCCTTGGTTATAAACCCACTCATATATACCATATAGTTCATCGGCACACGAAGAATCCAAAGAATCTATTTCTATTCTATTGCTTATGAGACGATAACCTTTCATCTTATAATCAAGATATGGTTCATCTTTATCTACTATCTCAGAGTAATCGCAGAGGTAGATTAAAATAAAGGCTAACATAAGCCTATTAAATTTATTGGAAATAATAGGATCGGGTGCTGGCCTTATGAGCTTAAAATCTTCAGGCAAAAATTTATATTGTGAATCATTGGTGAAATGGCAGCTTTTATTTCTTTTTGTTATAGTAGACTCTCTTAAAGAACTATTTATAACATGATTTGAGGTGGAAGAAATATGCTCGAAACGGATATTTTCCGTGCCAAATTCAATGTTTTCATCCCAAATTTTAAAAATTATTACTTTAGATAAATCAAAAAACTGAAGGAATTTTATGAACTCTAAATCTGGTTCGGAAAGGGGACCTTCAATGAAGCTTTTTAAAACAAATATATGAGTCTTGTTGTTTTTTTCAACAGCCTTTGTTTTATGTATCTTTATGCAAGTTTCAAGCGATGGATTGTCTTCGAGGAACTGAAGCTGTTCTTCTATTTCGCGGCAAACATCGCTTGTTATACTTTCTTGTGCCCATCTAATTATGGTTTCGTTTTTATATTTTATGGATACATCATAAGATAAATCTTCTGATCGGATAATAGAATTGATATTCTCCAGTTGAGAGTTGTCAATTAGAACTTCTCTAACTGTTGAGGAATAGGTAGCTTCGCAACGATAAAAATCGTCGCTTATGCTCGTCAAACTCGAGACGAAAAACGCATTCGCAATATCTTCTATTATTAGCATTCAGTTAATTACCTTTCTTTGAAAATGCCTCATATCCTGCATCTGAATAAATCTTTATATATTTACCATGAGCATCGCTATCAGCTTTTATGATTTCTTCTATATTAACTACTTCACCTTTAATTCTTAATTCAAGGTTTTCATCAAGAATGATTGTGCTTTTTATTTTTGTTTTGATAACCTCTGGGTCTAAATCAAATTGAGTATCGAAAGAAGCTTTTTCAACAGTAGGTAAGGCTTTCAACTTTTCAATAATTTCAGGGAGTTTTTTATTTAATTCTGCGTTCTCAACTTTATGTCTTTGTAATTTCTCAACTAACTCATCATGAACAAAACTATCATTGTTCCTAAAGTATGAGTTAACATCATTTCGCATGAAGAGATAATCTGCTTTCGATTCATTTTTGACTGTTTGCTTCAAAAGAGTATCGATAGCACCATAAGCTATTCTTGTATTTACAGTTGCATTGATTACTTCTTTAGAATTAAGGAATCCGCTCCACCAATATTCCCTTATACTTTGATTGCTATCAGAAAGAAGTAATCCAGAGACATCTAAATCTTGATTGAGGGTTATCAAACATGATTTTTGTAATCTTTTTTTATTTAGTGGAAGTCCGTTATGAATTCGTGCATCAACCTCATCAAAAAAAGAATCTATCTCAATTTTTAGCAAAACAAATTTTATTGAGCCTTCGTGCTCAAGGTGTAGAATCAACAGAGATCCTTTTTGGATTTTTTTATTCATTGCAGATATTTTTTGTTGTGCAAGGGTTTCCTCATCTAACAGCTTTTTGGCTATGCTCTCTGTTCTAATGATCCAGTTTTCTTTCTGATCATTAATGCCCTCAAGAAACTCATTCCTTGCAATAGAACGAATGTGTGAAACTACCCGTTCATTATTATCTGTAAAATAATATTGTTTGCTCCGAGCATTTTGTATTAATTCATCGAGAATAATCCTACTAAACTCTTTGAAATCTCTATCATCCTTAGGTTGAATTAATTCAATTTTTGAATCTTCGATACTAATTTTGTAAAGACAGTGGTTCAGCACAATTGGAGCAGTCATCATCGTTCCTTCTAAACCCCATCTGTATTGCTGTATATGCATACAGTATACCTGATGAGCTGTGGTGGTCAAGAATGGTATGAAAATGACATAATGATTAATTCATTAATTTTTTACAAGTATTTGTAGTGGTAACTGTATTTTTTCTTAAAGGTGTTTTTTAGTGATTATATCTATATGAAATTTATGTATTTTTTTGGTTTGATATAATTTTCATTTTTAGCTTTGAGTCAGCATTAGAAAAACTAATAACTTACACTTCTTTTTATCAGACCTGTATGCCTGAGTTCGAATCACACATAATCAACTGAAATATATATCTTTATTTTATGAGTGCTTATAATCATGTGGATGCTCAACTCATCTCGATTTTCAAAATCTATTAATGATGCTTATTTAGACAAGATGCATGATTTTTCCTGCAATTCTTTCGAGAGCTACTTTTCTTTCCTCAAAGTAATCATACCTGTCATAGATCCCTTCTACACCTTTCAGCTTATGGTTCAAACACCGTTCGGCTACATGTGGAGGAACTGACAGTGATGCAAGCAAGCTCCGGCTTGTTCTTCGCAAGTCATGGACAGTAAAATACTCGAGATTCCCCATTACGTTAGGTGGTTGTTTCTTCTTGCCTGGCTCAACCCCAAAAAGTTTAGCTATTGCCCTATTGAGGGTGTCTTTTCCCATATGTAGATTCTTACTGGATCTGCGATTCGGAAAGACATAATCAGAACTAAAAGCTCTAACCTTAAGCTCTTTCAACATCTCAATCGCAAGTGGTGGCAGCGGAATCACGATACCTACACCTGATTTACTTCTCTCTTTTGGTAAATACCATGTTTGATTTTCCAAATCGAATTCTGTCCACGGAGCTTCTGTTAGCTCACTTTTGCGAACAGCAAGGAGCAGTAGTAGGGCACCGGCAAGGTAGTTATCACGAGAGAAGCTATCAGAGTGTTCTCTGAAAACTTTAAACACCTGAGCAATCTCTTCTAAGCTCAATGCTCTTTCTCTGCTTTTTTCGATTCCACCTGCATCATTGACCTTAAACGCAGAAGCTGGATTGTTTAACAATAATCCTAGCTTGATTGCATGGTCGAAGAGTTGCTTCATGTAGAGCAGAGCATCATTTGAAATGGTTGGTCTTCCACTATCTGTAATTTTTTGCAGAATGAACCGGACATCAATGGGAGTTATCTTCGCCAAAGAAAGTTGACCAATCGTTGGAGCAATATCTTTTCTGTAAACTCTTTCCGGGATTTGTGGATGCTTCAACCGCTTAACGAGATCTTTGTGCCAGTCTTCAAATAATCCATCTACTGTGGTGAGTTGCTTAGGTCGGTTAAGTTTCCGTTCAGCAATAGGGTCATCACCGGTGGCAACTTTTCTTCGGGCATCTTCAGCGAGACTACGTGCCTCGGACAGGGATAGATGCGATACCTTACTTAAAGTGATTTCTCGTCTCTTAGAGCCGATTGTGTATCGAAGCATCCAATACGGCTCACCTTTTGGTGGGATTTTCAGATACAAGCCACGCCCATCTCCAAACTTCCCCGGTGCTCCTGCTTTGATGAGAGACTGAACTGTCCTGACAGTGAGTGAGGCCATAACCTATCCTGATGAAAAATCGTTGTGGGGGGTATATGGTTATAATCTGCCAGATCAGACTAGTAAAGAAAAAATGCTCTCCCTTTTACTCCCCACTTATTAGTGGTTTTTGATTGATCTCAGTGGTCTTGAGTAGACTTTGATTTTAATAAAAAAGCCCATGTAACATGGGCTTATATATCTCAGTAGACTTTGAAGGAATTTACTCGATATTCTGAATCTGCTCGCGCATCTGCTCAATCAACACCTTCAGCTCAATCGCTGAGGTAGTCACTTCGGCATTGATCGACTTGGACGCCAGCGTATTCGATTCGCGGTTGAATTCCTGCATCATAAAGTCGAGGCGACGGCCAACGGCTTCTTTCTTCTTCAGGATGTTGTGCGTCTCTTTGACGTGCGCTTCCAGGCGGTCCAGCTCTTCGGCGACGTCGATACGCTGTGCCATCAGCACCAGCTCCTGCTCCAGGCGAGTGTTTTCCAACTGCACCTGGGCTTCTTCCAGCTTGCTGACCAAACGTTCGCGCTGCCATTGCAGGATATTAGGCATCTGGGCGCGTACTTTGATCACTTCGGCGCTCACGCCGTCGAGGCGTTGCTCGATCAGAGCTTTCAGCGCGGTGCCTTCGCTTTCGCGTGCCACGATGAAATCATCCAGTGCGCCTTCCAGCGCCTGCATCAGTTCGTTGCTGATGAGGTCCAGATCCTGTTCCTGAGCGGACATCACGCCCGGCCAGCGCAGGACGTCGATTGGATCGATTTCCCCTTCGTCGCTCTGCATTTTGACCCAGTTGGCGGCTTCAACCAGCTGCTTGGCCAGTTTTTCGTTCAGGATCATCGAGCTTTGTGCGCTTGGGTCGAGCTCAAAGCGCAGGTTGCACTCCACTTTGCCACGCGTCAGGCGGCCACGGATACGCTCGCGGATCACTGGCTCAAGGCTGCGGAACTGCTCAGGCAAGCGGATGTAGGTTTCTAAATAGCGTTGGTTAACGGAACGCAGCTCCCAAGCTGCGCTGCCCCATTCACCCTTGATTTCACGCCGGGCGTAGGCGGTCATGCTGCGGATCATTGTGCGTACCCGTAAATAGGAAAAGATGGAACGATTATAGCGTTGCACCTGCGGGCAGGATAGGCATAACGTCACGAAGCCCGTATAATGCGCAGCCAAACGTTAATAAGAAGCCGGAGAGAGCCCATGCGTCCTGCAGGCAGAGCACCACAACAAGTTCGCCCCCTGACACTGACCCGTCACTACACGAAACACGCTGAAGGTTCAGTGCTGGTTGAGTTTGGCGATACCAAAGTTTTGTGCACCGCCACGGTAGAAGAGGGCGTTCCGCGCTTTTTGAAAGGCCAAGGGCAAGGGTGGATCACCGCAGAATACGGCATGTTGCCGCGTTCGACCCACAGCCGTAATGCCCGAGAAGCGGCCAAAGGCAAGCAGGGTGGCCGTACGTTGGAGATCCAGCGTCTGATCGCTCGTTCACTGCGTGCCGCGGTGGATCTGAAAAAGCTCGGTGAGTTCACCATCACTCTGGACTGCGATGTGCTGCAAGCCGATGGCGGTACCCGTACCGCTTCTATCTCCGGAGCCTGTGTGGCACTGGCCGATGCGCTGAATGCGCTGGTTGCGGCCGGTAAACTGAAAGCCAACCCGATGAAAGGGATGGTGGCCGCAGTTTCTGTCGGTATCGTTGGCGGCGAAGCGCTGTGCGATCTGGAGTATGTGGAAGATTCCGCCGCAGAAACCGATATGAACGTGGTGATGATGGAGGATGGCCGCATGATCGAGGTGCAAGGCACCGCCGAGGGTGAGCCGTTCAGCCACGATGAGCTATTGGCGCTACTGGCGCTGGCCCGAGGGGGCATCGAAACCATCTTCCAGGCGCAGAAAGCGGCGCTGGCAGACTGATTTTTAAAGGCGACCAAGCAGTCGCCTTTTTTATGCCCGGAAATCGGGCTGCAATAGAACTAAAGTTACCGACCAAATTAGGAGAAGCAGTAATGAAAGCCTACCAGCGCCAGTTTATCGAGTTTGCGCTCCGCAAGCAGGTATTGAAATTCGGCGAGTTCACCCTGAAATCCGGCCGTACCAGCCCCTATTTCTTCAATGCCGGCCTGTTTAATACCGGGCGTGATCTGGCGCTGTTAGGGCGTTTTTATGCCGAAGCGCTGGTGGATTCCGGCATCGAATTCGATCTGCTGTTTGGCCCAGCCTACAAAGGTATTCCGATCGCGACCACCACCGCAGTGGCATTGGCAGAACATCACAATCTCGATGTGCCTTATTGCTTCAACCGTAAGGAAGCCAAGGAACATGGCGAAGGCGGCACGCTGGTAGGCAGCCCGTTGCAGGGCCGCGTGATGCTGGTGGATGACGTGATCACCGCCGGGACGGCCATCCGCGAATCGATGGAAATTATCAGTGCCCATAACGCCAGCCTGGCTGGTGTGCTGATTTCTCTCGATCGTCAGGAGCGTGGCCGTGCCGACATTTCTGCGATCCAGGAAGTGGAGCGTGATTATCACTGCAAAGTGATCTCGATTATTACGCTCAAGGAGCTGATTGCTTATCTGGAAGAGCAGCCGGAAATGGCCGAAAGCCTGGTGGCAGTGCGGGCCTATCGCGAGCAGTACGGAGTTTAAAATACGGAGTTTAAAATAATAGCGCCGGGTTGAACCCGGCGATATTTGTTACTGCAGTTGCGCTGCTAGCAGCGGCCAGCGTGCATCGAAATCCTGCGTTGGGCGGTAGCGGAATTCAGAGCGAATATAGCGCGACAACATCCCCTCACAGAAGGCCAGTATCTGGCTCGCCAGCAAGGTTTCATCGACGATAAAGCCCTTCCCTTCCCGGAGTTTACGTTCCTTCAATACCTGACGCAGTTGCGCTTCAATACGCTCGAACAACTGGTTGATCCTGCCCTGAAGGCGATCTTGCTCAAACATCAGCGCGTGGCCGGTCATGATCCTGGTCAGGCCTGGATTGCGTTCTGCAAACCCCAGAACCAACAGCACAATCAGGCGTAGGCGGTTGAACGTCTCTTTTTCATCCTGCAAGATCAGGTTGATGCGCGTTATCAGGCTATCTTCAATAAACTCGATCAGGCTATCAAACATCCGCGTCTTGCTGGGGAAATGCCGATAAAGGGCAGCCTCAGAGACACCAACGTTTGCGGCAAGCTTGGCTGTGGTAATGCGCTGGCTGCCGTCGCTGGATTCCAGCATCTGGGCTAACGCCTGCAATATCTCCTCACGCCGATTCCTTTTGGTATTTTCTTTTTCTGCCATGTTTGATTAGACCCTTGCTAAAACGGCTTATCCCCTCAATCTCTTCGGGTATAGATTTGCGAAAACCCGCGCACCGGCCGTTGCAGAGTAAACTCTGTGCGGCTTATAAGATCGCTGTTGTACGGTGTAATGGTTAACGGTCTTGCAGACCCTTATTCTCCGTGCGTTACTCTCAATTGCCAAACCAACCGTGCCGCATTGCATGCGGCGCGGTTACAGGCGCCATCCCTGTAGATCATCTTGTTATGGGTGCGATCTATTGGCGGCCAGAGTGGCCAAAACCACCGGTACCCCGTTCGCTGCTATCGAACTCTTCCACCAGATTAAACTCGGCTTGCACTACCGGCACAAATACCATCTGCGCGATGCGTTCACCCGGCTCGATAGTGAAGGATTTCTGGCCACGGTTCCATACGGACACCATCAGCTGGCCCTGATAATCGGAATCGATCAGGCCAACCAGGTTACCCAGCACTACGCCGTGTTTATGGCCTAGACCGGAGCGCGGCAGGATCACTGCAGCAAGACCGGTATCGGCGATGTGGATAGCCAGGCCGGTAGGCAGCAGGGTGGTTTCGCCTGGTGCCAACTCAACCGCGCTGTCCAGACAGGCGCGCAGATCAAGCCCGGCAGAGCCTGGGGTGGCATAGGTTGGCAATGGGAAATCTTGACCGATACGTGGGTCAAGGATCTTAACGTCGATTTTTTTCATCATAACGGCTGACTATCTCGTCTAGTAAACGTTGGCCAAGGAGTGCCTTGTCGCTATGCGGCAGGCGCTTGTCTCCATCCTGCCAAAAAAGATGCAGGGCATTGGTATCACTGTTAAAACCGTGCTCTGCAAGCGATACATCGTTAGCGCAGATTAAATCCAGTTTTTTACGCAGTAGTTTTTGTCGCGCATATTCTTCCACATTCTGGGTTTCAGCCGCAAACCCGACGACAAAGGGACGATTTTTGCTCATTGCGGCAACGCCCGCGACAATATCCGGATTCTTGATCATCTTGAGGATGATTTCATCACCCTGCTTTTTGATTTTCTCATCGGCAATCTGTTCTGCCCGGTAATCTGCCACGGCGGCGCAGGAGATAAAGATGTTCTGCTGCGCGGCGTACTGTTGTACCGCTTGCTCCATTTCCAGCGCGCTGACGACATCCACACGGGTTACCCAAGACGGTGTAGGCAGGCTGACCGGCCCGGCGACCAACGTGACTTGCGCACCGCGAGCGGCGGCGGCCTTGGCGATAGCAAAACCCATCTTGCCGGAGCTGTGGTTGCTGACGAAACGCACCGGATCCAGTGCCTCACGGGTGGGGCCCGCGGTGATCATAATCTTTAAATGTTGCAGATCCTGCGGCGCAGAGAAATGAGCGTTAGCCAGTTCCACTATCGCCAACGGATCCAGCATGCGGCCAGGCCCGATATCACCACAGGCCTGGCTCCCGCTGTCTGGCCCCCACAGCAGCACACCACGCCCTTGTAGGGTCTGTAGATTGGCCTGAGTAGCGGCAGCGCGGTACATCTGTTGGTTCATGGCCGGTGCTGCCGCGATCGGGGCATCGGTAGCCAGGCAGACCGTGGTCAGCAAATCGTTGGCCATGCCGGCGGCAACGCGGGCCAGCAGATCGGCGGTGGCCGGGGCCAGGATCACCAGATCGGCCCATTTGCCCAATTCTATATGGCCCATGGCGGCTTCTGCTGCGGGATCCAGCAGATCGTCGAAAACCGGATAGCCGGAAACGGCCTGCAGCGTCAGTGGGGTAATGAAGGCTTTGGCAGCGCTGGTCATCACCACTCTTACCTCGGCGCCTCTGTCGCGCAGGCGGCGCACCAGCTCAGGGCATTTGTAAGCGGCAATACCGCCACTGATGCCAAGCACAATATGTTTGCCGGAAAGTCCCGTCATCATGATTGTCCGATTGAAATCCGAAAGAGGCGAACATTTTAGCATAACCGCCGCCAGGTGGAGCGATTCTGCTGTGTATGCAGCCAGTTACATGCGGGTTTTCGTAACACTTCGCAATATTATCAATCACCTGTCGCACGATGAAATTCCCCGTGACATGCTGCTGTAGCAGGCAGGGAGGTGGCAATGAGCAATCAGGATATGTCGTTATGGCCTGGGGCTTTGGCACCCAGGGAAAAATTGATGCGTGATGGCGCAGCGGCGCTCTCCGATAGGGAGCTGTTGGCAATTTTCTTGCGAACTGGGCTACCTGGGGTTCACGTCTCACAGCGGGCCGAACAGTTGCTGACGCACTTTGGTTCGCTGTATCACCTGGTTTCGGCGGACTACGAACAATTTCATAGTCAGAAAGGGTTGGGGATTGCCACCTATGCGCAGCTGCAGGCAATTTCCGAATTAGCCTTCCGGCTGTTTTCCGGCCCCCATTTGTTGGAAAACGCGCTGCTGAACCCGAAAATTACCCAGCATTACCTGCACAGTTTGCTGGCTCACCATGAGCGAGAGGTGTTTTTAGTGTTGTTTTTAGACAATCAGCACCGGGTTATTCGCCATCAGGAGATGTTTGCTGGTACCATCAACAGCGTCGTTGTCCACCCAAGAGAAATTGTGCGTGCGGCGTTGAAGGCTAATGCAGCAGCCCTCATTCTGGCGCATAATCACCCTTCGGGTAAGGCTGAACCCAGTCACGCCGACCGTTTGATAACCGAGCAAGTGGTTAATGCTTGCCGATTATTGGAGATCCGAGTGCTCGATCATTTGGTGATAGGCCGGGGTGAATGCGTCTCTTTTGCCGAGCGCGGATGGCTATAAGCAACTTTTTCGCGATCCTTGAGGGATCTTTAGCTGTTCGGGACTTGAGCACTTACGCTTCAGAGCGTATACTACGCCACCTTTGAGAATCTTGGGTTTGGCGTTAAGAGCCTATCTCAGCAGGTTTCCAACCTGATGTGAGGTTTCTGACCTGATGACGAGAGTCTCCTCAGTATGAAGTTTGCTGAGATGGGCTCTAAAAGCCTGACGAGGCGGCCATACCCTATACGAAGCTCGAGCTGATTTGATTTTTGGAGAATAAGACATGTCACGAGTCTGCCAAGTTACTGGCAAGCGCCCGGTGAGCGGTAACAACCGTTCCCACGCAATGAACGCGACCAAACGCCGTTTTCTGCCTAACCTGCACTCACACCGTTTTTGGGTTGAGGCTGAGAAGCGCTTTGTAACTCTGCGTGTATCTGCTAAAGGTATGCGTGTTATCGATAAGAAGGGTATTGAGACGGTCTTGGCCGATCTGCGTGCCCGTGGTGAGAAGTATTAAGGAACTGCATCATGGCTAAAGGTGTTCGCGAGAAGATCAAGCTGGTTTCTTCTGCTGGTACTGGTCACTTCTATACCACCACGAAGAACAAGCGTACTAAGCCGGAAAAATTGGAACTGAAGAAATTCGATCCAGTTGTCCGTCAACACGTGATCTACAAAGAAGCTAAAATTAAATAATTTTAGTGGATTAATGAAAACCCGGCCTAGGCCGGGTTTTTTCATTTTATAGGGGTAGCAAACGGAGAGGGAGCCAGTCATGCCTGAATTACCAGAAGTCGAAACCAGCCGCCGCGGTATTGAGCCTTATCTTGTTGGCCACAACATCCAGTACGCGGTGGTGCGTAACGCTCGCCTGCGTTGGCCGGTCTCCGAGCAGATCCTGGCGCTGAGCGATCGGCCGGTACGCAGCGTACAGCGCCGTGCCAAATATTTGCTGATCGAGTTGGACCATGGCTGGATTATCGTACATCTGGGGATGTCTGGCAGCTTACGTATGCTGGCAGAGGAAACCGAGCCAGGTAAGCATGACCACGTCGATCTAGTGATGAGCAACGGTTTTATCCTGCGCTACACCGACCCGCGCCGCTTTGGTGCCTGGCTGTGGTGTGACGATCTGGCCGCCAGCAACGTATTGGCTCATCTTGGCCCGGAACCGCTGGGTGAAGAGTTCAATGGTACCTACCTGTACGAAAAATCCCGTAACAAGCGCACGCTGATCAAGCCTTGGTTGATGGATAACAAGCTGGTGGTTGGCGTGGGGAATATCTATGCCAGCGAATCGCTGTTTACCGCCGGGATCCTGCCGGATCGTCAGGCTGGATCCTTGACCGAGGCTCAGGCGGATCTGCTGGCCGAAACCATCAAGGCGGTGCTGCTGCGTTCAATTGAACAAGGGGGAACAACGCTGCGTGACTTCCTGCAGTCGGATGGTAAGCCGGGGTATTTTGCGCAGGAACTGCAGGTCTATGGCCGGGCAGGTGAACCCTGCCGCGCCTGTGGCACACCGATCGAGAGCGCCAAACACGGGCAGCGCAGCACCTTCTTCTGCCGCCGCTGCCAGCACTGATTACTGCGCGGCGAGCTTTTCCATCAACGCTTTGGTGACGACATCCGGCAAGAACGGTGCGATGTCGCCGCCATGACGTGCCACTTCCTTCACCAAGGAAGAAGAGATAAATGACCACTGCTCGGAAGGCATCAGAAACACGCTTTCCAACGTTGGCATCAGATGGCGGTTCATGTTCGCCAGCTGCAATTCATATTCAAAGTCGGACACCGCCCGCAGGCCGCGTATCAGAATATTGGCGTTCTGATGGGCGGCGAAGTGCGCCATCAACTCGCTGAACCCCAACACCTCGACGTTATCCAGATGAGAGGTCACCTGCGTGGCCAGGGCAACGCGTTCTTCCAGCGAAAACAGCGGTTTTTTGCTTGAGCTGGCGGCAATGGCCAGGATCACGTGATCAAACATCAGTGAGGCTCGGGTGACCAGATCCAGATGGCCGTTGGTCAGTGGATCGAAGGTACCTGGGTAGATGGCTTTGCTGCTCATGGTTCACTTCTCTGAATAGTTGCGGCCCAATGCCCACAGTGCGGCATATTTATTGAAGGTATATTGCGTGTTGACCACGGCTAACAGCAAGCCCTGTTTGCCGTCGAGGAAACCGGCCCGCAGCAGCCAGGTTTTGCAGAACGCCCCTAGCGTGTGGGTGAGGATCGACAGATAACCGCAGCGTTTACCGGCCTGGTGGCGTTGGATTGCCCACTGCTCGGCGTAGTGCAGCTGTTTGCGCTGGAAAGCAAAAAAGTCACGGCAGGTCAGGTGTAGCAGATCGCCTTGCAGCGGTACGACTTTTGCGCCGCCGGTGTTGAGGGATTCATGGACCAGATCGTCGTTATAGCGATAGCGCTGATTGGCATACAGCCGGTTGACCCGATCGGGATACCAGCCGCTGTGGCGCATAAAGCGGCCAAGAAACAGGTTACGGCGCCCCAGGCTGTAGACGACGTTATCGTCGGCGTTGGCTAAAACCTGCTCGATGGAGTGGCGCAATTCTGGCGTGACGCGCTCGTCGGCGTCGATCATCAGCACGTAATCCTGAGTGGCGTAGCTTTGTGCCTTCTGCCGCTGCTTGCCGAAGCCTTGCCAGTCGGTATGGGTAAACACCTTGGCACCCAGACTTTCCGCCAAAGCGACAGAGCCGTCGCTACTGCCGGAGTCGAGCACGATGATTTCATCAGCCCAGGCGACCGATTGCAGGCATTCGCTCAGCAACTCGGCTTCGTTTTTGGCGATCATCACTACCGACAGGCTGTTACGGTGGCTCATTCAGTGGCTCCGTGGCGGCAGGTGTGGCTCCAACAGCTGCAGCAGGCGTTGCAACGCACCCTGGTTCTGATACAACACTTCAACCGCGTGGCGGCCGTAATAGCGGCGATAATCTTCATCGGTCAGCAGCGTTTCTATCTCTTTCACCAAGGAATCGACATCGCTGATGGTGATCATCCCGCCCGCTTCGGAGAGTTTGGCGCAGATATCTTTGAAGTTGAACGTATGTGGGCCCATCAGCACCGGAATGGCATGGGCGGCTGCTTCCAGGGGGTTATGCCCCCCGCGCTCAACCAGGCTGCCACCGACGAAGGCCAGATCGGCAATGCCGTACAGCAGCATCAGTTCACCCATGGTATCGCCAATCACGACCTGCGTGCTGCTGGAAGGGATTTCGCCGCTGCTGCGAGTGATGTAGCTGAAACCCGCTTTTTGCGTCAGTTCTTTGGCGGTTGGGAAGCGTTCTGGGTGGCGCGGTACCAGGATAAGTAATAGGTCGGGGTGTTTTTCCAGCAACCGGCGGTGGGCTTCCAGCAGAATGGTTTCTTCACCTTCGTGAGTGCTGGTGGCGATCCATACCGGGCGGCGTGGTGCCCATTGGCGGCGTAGCGTAACGGCTCTGGCCGCCAGCTCTGGCGTTACGGAGATATCGAACTTCAGGCTGCCGGTGACGGTCAGCTGAGAACGCTTCAGGCCCAGTTCGATAAAGCGCTCGCCGTCTTCCTGATTTTGCGCAGCGATCAGGGTAATGCGGCGCAGGATATCACGGATAAAACCGCCGATTTTCTTGTAGCCAGCCGCTGAGCGGGCGGAAAGACGCGCGTTGGCAATCACCAGCGGAATTTGGCGCTGATGCAGAGCGTTAATCAGGTTGGGCCACAGCTCGGTTTCCATGATGATCACCAACTTGGGATCCACCTGGTCGAGGAAACGGCGCATCGAACCTGGCAGATCGTAAGGCAGGTAGACATGATGCACATCTTTACCGAAAGCGGACTGCACCCGTTCGGAACCCGTTGGCGTCATTGTGGTCACAGTAATCGGCAAGTAAGGGTAACGATGGCGCAGGGCGCGAACCAGAGGGATCGCCGCCAGGGTTTCGCCAACAGAAACGGAATGCAGCATAATGCCGCCCGATACTACTTTCCCGGCGCAGAAACCATAGCGTTCCGCCCAGCGTTTACGGTAGGCTGGTGCTTTGCGGCTGCGCAGCAGTAAGCGGAGCCAGATCAGGGGTTGGATAAGGTAGAGTAGTACCTGATATAAACGGAGCAGCATTCTATCAATTTCATTTATATGGGTTATCCAGAATAGTACCATAACCGGAAGGGAAAGGCGCTAACTTGGTGGCTCGGTGTCAGGTTGGGACAACAGGCGAGAGATGTCGCCGATAGGTTTGTAATGAAGAATATTTTAATTATCCGCCGCGACAATATTGGCGATCTCGTGTGCACTACCCCGCTGATTGAAGGGGTGAAAACCGCTTACCCTGACGCCAACCTCTATCTGCTTATCAATAAAGTCAGCCAGGATGTGGTGAAAAATAACCCGCATCTCACCAAGGTGTTTGTTTATAAGAAGGCCAAACACAAGGCCAAGAATGAGACCACTCTTGGGGTATATTTTGAACGGCTGATGATATTTTTACAGCTGAGAAAAATTAAGTTTGATGCAGCTATTCTGGCTAATCCGGTGCCGTGCAAATATAGTCTGCGTCTGGCAAAAATGGCCGGGGTCAAAAATATTATCGGCGCAGATCTTGGTACCAGTGAAATTCATCACCCTTTCCGCGCGGCGGATTTTCACGGCAAGCATCAGGTGGAACACACGTTCAGCTACCTGTCTGCCATCACCGATCGCTCCATTACCATTCCTCCGGTGAAGGTCTTCCTCACTGCGGAAGAACAGCAGCAAGCGCAGCAACGTTTACACAGCCTGCTGCCCCCGGTTGAGCGGGTGTTTGCCGTGCACATCAGCAGCCGCAGCCCGAAACGGCGGTGGCCCATTGAGCGCTATGCAGAAATCATCAACCGCCTGGTTGCCGATCCTACCACTGGCGTGCTGATCTTCTGGTCCCCGCAGGGGACGCTGACGCCTGATGATATCGGCGATCAAAAGCGGGCGGAACAACTGTTGGCTGGTTGCCAGAATGAAAGGGTAGCACTTTACCCAACGGCCTCGGTACGCGAACTGTTGGCCGGTTTCGAGTTATGCGACAGGGTGCTGTGCAGCGACGGTGGCCAGATGCATCTGGCCGCTGCATTGAATAAAAGCATGGTGGTCTTCTTTGGCGATACGGATAAAGAGTCTTGGCATCCGTGGAGCGGGCAATATCGGATCCTGCAAACCGAATCGGGTGATTGCGTCGATGTTACCGTCGATGAGGTGTGGCAAGAAATACAGGCCTTGAATTAATTAACAACCAGGCAGGGTAAACCTGCCTGGACTTATTTCTTTAACGCCAGATACTGTTGGCAAATAGGCTCCAGGCCATAACTCAGCAGTTGCTGGTGATTAATGACCGGCGGCTGAGCATAAATCTCTGCCATTTTCTCCGCCAGTGAGGCTTCATTTAATTCCGCCAGAGCACGGGTCAACCCCGCCTTTTCCAGAATTTCCTCAGGCCCGCCAGGGCAGCGGGTGCTGACGACCGGCGTGTCGCACAGCAAGGCTTCAACCAGCACGTTACCGAACCCTTCACTGTCTGAACTGAGCACCAGCATCGCGGCGTGTTTGATCAGGGGATAGGGATTGGCCTGAAAACCGAGGAACAGCACGCGATCGCTAATGTTTAACTCTGTGGCAAGGCGTTTGGTCTCGTTGATTTGCGCTTCATTGCCAGCACCCACCAGTGCCAAAGGTGCCTGGATACCAGACAGTGCGTAGGCTTTCAACAAGCGGTCGTGGCGTTTATGTGGATGAAAACGGCCCACGTGCACCAGATAGTCTTTGCCTGCCAGTTCACAAGGCTCTGCCGCCTGCTGTTCGATGGCGGCGATATCGAACGGGTTGTTGATCACCGCCAGCTGGTTAGGAGTAATCCCCAGATTTTGCTGGAGATCGTTGCCCACCGCCTGCGAGACGGCAACGATATTCTGCCGCTGGTAGACGCCCGCGACCTTGCGGCGTTTCAGCCAGCGATCGAGGCCGGTACGGTGGCCGAGGTAGGAGGTGGACAGAATGCCGTGAATGCAGAACCACAGCCGAGTGCTGTCCAGCACTTTGCTATGGCTGACGATACGATCGGTCTTATGCAGGTTGGAGAACACCAGGTCGTAACGGCCGTGCTGCTGCTCGTTGGCGATAACCGCGCGATCCAACATCGCGGCGCGGCGTGCCAGCTCGGTCAGCTTACGCCAAGGCGATCGACAGTTGTCGCTGAGCACCTGATAATCAATGCCGGTGGGGATCGGGTAGTTGCAGACGTCCCGTAATGAGATCAGGCTGACATCATGCCCCAACTGCTGCATGCCCTGGCACAGGGTCAGTACCACCTTTTCTGCTCCGCCGCCCGGCAGGCCGTCGATAATCATCAGAATACGCATAAGTTAGTCCAGCAGTCGGTTATACAACGAGATGAGCTGTTCTGAGAGGTGTGCGGGCGTGGCAGACATGATACGCAGCCGCGCCGCCTCTCCCATGCTCGAACCCAAGGCTTGCCGTGGCAGTGCAACGATAGCCTCGGTGAGGGCGCTGACGTCCAATGCATCGCAGACGAAGCCGTTTTGCCCAGGAGTGATGAACTCAGCGCCACCGCAGGTGGTGCTGGTGATCACCGGAAGCCCGCATGACATGGCTTCCAATATCACGTTAGGGAACGGGTCGTACAACGTTGGCAACAACAGAGCGTCGGCGGCCTGATAGAACGGCAACGTCTGTTTCTGCACGCCCATGAAGCGCACCCGGTCATCACAACCCAGCTTTTGTGCCAGTGAACGGTAACGCTTTTCAGCTTTATCCTTGCCCACCACCAGTAGGTAGCTGTCGGTGGCGGCTAAGGCGCGAATTGCGGCTGCCAATCCTTTACGTTCAAAGCCTGAACCGACAAAGATCAGGCAGTGTGCCTGCTGTGGCAGCTGATATTGCGCCCGCAACTGCTGCCGCTGTTGCTCATTCGCCGGTAAAAACTTCTGATTGTCGATGGCATTGTAGATCACCGTGATTTTATCGGCAGGCACGCCGAAATCGGCGATGATTTCCCGTTTGATCATCTCGGCATTGCAAATCACCGCTTTCAGCTCTGGCGCGGCATACATGGCGCGTTCGGCACACATCACATAGCGGTGATAGCGGTTGGAGAACAGCCATTTGCGCCGCCACTCCGGCAACAGGCGTGCCCGTTGCAGCAGCCAGCGGCGATGGACGCCATCACCGGCGCGATAGATATCACAGCCAGGGATGCGTTCATGGCTTTGCACCAGATCGAAGCTCTCTTTCTGCCACAGGGCCCGAGCTGCTTCGGCAAAGCCGCGTTCGCGGCTGATGCGCCCGAACTTCATCGGGTTGCACAGGTGGATGTGCCAGTTCGGATTGACGTCCCCCTGCCACTCGCGGGTGATGACGTTCAGATCCAGATCTTGTTGTTCCAGCGCCTCCAGGGCACGGGAAACGAAACGTTCTGCCCCGCCGTCCGGGCGGTATTTTTGGCGGACAATCGCCAGGCGAAATGCTTTCATGCAAGCGTGCTCCGCGCGGCTGCAATCACCACGTCTGTAGGAATAAGGTCCAGGTAGCGCTCATCGGTGCCGGTATTGATGGCATCCGGGTCCGGCAGGCTGCCGTAGTCCCCGGCCCAAATGACCTGACCGATAACTTGCCAGGGGCGCCAGAATACCAGCTTGGATGGCCCGAACAGCGCTACGCAGGGCGTCTGTAATGCCGCCGCCATATGCATGGGGACAGAGTCCACCCCGATAAACAGTTTGGCATGGTCGATCAACGCCGCCAGCTGACGCAGGGTCAACTGCCCGGCCAGAGAAACCACCCCTTGCTGTGGGCACTGTTTCAGTATTTGCGCCACCATGTCCTGCTCTTTGGCATCTGGCCCCGAGGTGATCACCAACTGGTGCCCTTCGGCCTGCAATGCGCTGATGGTGGCCGCCATTTTTTCTTCGCTCCAGCATTTAAAGAACCAGCGCGAAGTGGGTTGTACCACGATATAGCTTCCGGTGACGCCATTTTGTTGCAAAAGCTGGTGGCTGGCCTGCCAATCTTGTGGGCTGTAGCTCATGGTGACCTGCTGATTTTGCTCAGGTAAACCCAGAGGTTGCAGCAGAGAGAGGTTTTGTTCAACGGTGTGCAGATGCTCGTGCCCGGCTACCGGCACCAACTGAGTGTGGCAATAGCGCCACAGAAAACCACGGCGCTTGGGGAAATCGAACCCCAGACGAATGCGCGCACCGGTGAGGCGAGTAATCAACGCGCTGCGCCACTGATCGGCCAGGTTGACCACCAGATCGTAGCGTTGTGCCTGCAACTGACGGATCAGATGCAGTTCGTGGCCCAAGTGTGCCTTGCTGCCCTGTTTTTTCCACTGGCGATCGATGACAAAGATTTGCGACAGCGCCGGGTTGCTCGCCAACATCTCCTGCGTTTCTTTGTACAGCAGGATGTCGATCTGAGCATCGGGATAGTTCTGCCGCAGCGTATTGATGACCGGAGTGGTCAGCAGCATATCGCCATGATGGCGCAGCTTGACGATCAGAATACGCTGTATGGGCGTGGCAGAAACAGGGGCTGGCGCGTCGTTCATAGTCAGTCGCTTTCAGGGAAACCAATCTTTGATTCTAAATGACCCGATTGCATGTGGCTACTGTTGCTCGGTTTTCTTGCCTGCGCAGAAAAAAATAGTGGCGTAGGGTGACAATTACGGCTCAATGTTGTCCAAACGAGGCAATAAAGTCGTTTGCCCTGAGGGATCGGGCTGCGTAACATAATGTCAATCTGTGACTATCAGGTTCCCAATGTATGACTAAACCGGCGTTTCTTATCACGATTGATACCGAAGGCGATAATCTGTGGCAAAACCACGACCGCATTTCGACCGAGAACACGCGTTTTTTGCCGCGCTTTCAGGCGCTGTGTGAAAAATATGCCTGCAAGCCGGTTTATCTGACCAACTATGAAATGGCGGTGGATACACAGTACGTTGAATTTGCCCGCGACGTGATAGCACGCGGCACCGGCGAAGTGGGCATGCACCTGCACGCCTGGAACAGCCCACCGCTGACGCCGCTCACCGATGATGACTGGCGGCATAAACCCTATCTGATCGAATACCCGGCCGACCAAATTCGCGCCAAGGTCGATCATATGACCAAGCTGCTGGAAGATACCTTCCAGACCAAGATGCTCAGCCACCGTGCCGGGCGCTGGGCGTTTAATGAGTTTTATGCCTCATTGCTGCTGGAATATGGCTATCAGGTCGATTGTTCCGTCACCCCGCGAGTGAACTGGCAGTATTCGCCTGGCAATCCGCAGGGCAACGGCGGGACCGACTATCGTCATTTCCCCTCGCAGGCCTATTTTATCGATCCGGCCAATATCGCCAAACCCGGTAATTCCACGCTGTTGGAAGTGCCAATGAGCATTCAGTATAAACATTCGGCGTTGATGAATGCGGTGAAGCAGGGCTATGACCGCCTGCGGGGTAAAAAGCGTTCGCCGTCGGTGCATTGGCTACGGCCTTCCGGTAACAATCTGGACAAGATGAAGCTGGTGGTCGAACGCTCTCTGGCGCAGGGGCACGATTACGTCGAATTTATGCTGCACTCCTCCGAGTTTATGCCGGGAGGTAGCCCAACGTTCAAGACCGAGCAGGATATTGACGCGTTATATCGCGATTTGGAGCAGCTGTTTGCCTGGTTGCAACAGCGCACGGTTGGCATGACCTTGGCTGAATACTATCAACTGAAAGTGAATTAACATGTCAAAAAAATGGAAAATCAAGGCCGCTGACTGGTTCTTGCGGCGCTATACGGCAAAGCACGGCCGTTTCCAGCCGCCAGCGACTTTCGACAGCCGTCTCCAGTTCGAGAATATCGTGATTTATTCTACGACGGCGCTGGGGGATTTCATGTTCAATACCCCGGTGTTAAGAGCGATGCGCGAACGCTACCCGGCGGCGCATATCACGCTGGTGGTACATGAAAAGAATAGGGAACTGGTAGAAAACGGCCGCTATTACGATCGCGTAGTTTACTGGAATAGCAAAATAAAGACCCTGGGGCCGCTGTTGAAATCGTTGCGTGAGCATCAGCCTGATTTGGCGCTGATCATGCATTCACATCTGCCCTATGACATTATCAGCGCCATTATGGCTGGGGCTAAATATGTCATCCGGGATAACTACAGTTCGGGGATCTGCGGGCTGGAGCCTTGGCTGACCAACTACGTATTCCATTATTACGGCCACTTTATCCGCCGTAAGCTGGAGTTGGTTTCTATTCTGGGCTGCCGCAGCGACGATCCGACCATGGAAATACCGGCCCCTTATACGCCAGGCATTAAAAACCCTGATTTCTGTACCATTGGTTTCCAGCTAGGTGCATCAACAGAATCACGTTGCTGGCCGGTGGGGCACTTTGCAAAGCTGGCGGATATGCTGGTTGCTCGCTATGACAACATGCGCTTCGTGCTGATCGGCGCGCCGATGGAGGAAGGAAAAGCCCAACAGTTCCAGCGGCTGATCAATGCCAATACCCAGGCCTGCGTTGATAACCAGATCGGCAAAACCGGGCTGCAAGGGGCGCTGACGCTGATTAGCAGCCTCGATGTGCTGGTGACCGGCGATACCGGGCCGCTCCATCTGGCAGTGGCCTTGAAAACCAAAACCATCAGCCTGTTTGTCACCGCCGATCCGCGCTCAACCGGGCCTATCCAGGATCAGCAGTTGCACCGTATCATTCATCAGTCACGCACGGGCTACACCATGCCATTGGAAGCGGAAGGCCCGGTGGGTGTTATACAACCGCAGCGAGTTTTTGATGAAATCGTGGCCCACGTGCCGCTGAACCCTTGAGAAAAAAACGCATCGGTCACCCGGTGCGTTTCTTCAGCCATCGACGGATTTTAGACAGGCAGCTATCCACGCGCGCGAAACGCATCTGGCGGACTTTCTTGTGCGGAACGTCGCTGTTGCTACACAGGGCCGCCGTTTGGCGCAGGATCGCCAGGGTTTCCGGCGGGTAGCGATAATAGCCGTAAACCGCCTTCGACATGGCCTTTAACTCTGAGAAAGCGTTGGCGAGCATCAGGGCGGCTAACTGCCGCAGTGGTTCATCACCGCGATGAGCGTCCACGAAGCGCAGCATTTTCTGCATGGCAAACAGCATATCTTCACTATCTTTCGCCCGAATATTGCGGGTGATCCCCCGGTCATTATCCCGATATAAGTAGAGCGGGTGGTCGAGATGAGCGATTTGGCGAGTTTTGAAATATTGGAACGGTGTGAAGATAACGTCTTCATAACGGCGGCCGTTTTCGAACGTTTCTCCAGCCAGCAGCGTACGCCGGTAAATCCGGCTCCAGACGTGCCACATTGAGTGGGCAAACAGCGGCTTCAGACTGGCTAAGCCGAGCTGTTCGAAATCGTAGATGCGGTAGCGTACCTCGCTATTGGCGGGCACTGCTGGCGGGCTGCCAGAGAATTTCTGATAGTTGAAATCAATCAGGTCATCTCTGCCCGTGAGTAACAGTGGGCGCAGGAGCGCCAGATAGTCGCTGCTCAGCAGGTCATCGCCGTCCAGGAACGCGACATAGCGTCCGCTGACGTGTTGCAAACCGACGTTACGGGCGTGGGCAACGCCGCCGTTTGCCTGAGTAATGAATTTGCTATGCGGATGTTGTCTGGCAGCCAGGAACTGGCTCACCAGGGCCGCAGACGCATCGCTTGAGCCGTCATCGATAATCACCACTTCAATATCATCGTCGATCTGATCGTATAACGAGCTCAGGCTGGCGATGACAAAGTCTTCATTGTTGTAAATCGGCACAATAAAGCTGAGCAGCAGCGGTGACGAACTCATACTGACGGTTCCTGACGCTTTTTCACCGACAGCACGCTGGCGATGATGGCCAGGCAGAAGACTGCCGTGCCTTCGGTACTGAAGAAAATCACGTCGCTAAGCCCGTAGACAAACAGGCTGAAGGTCACCCCCAACAACAGCGCATTGCGATATGGCTTAAATGAGGAGATGAATAGGCCGATGTAGAGCGCCAGTAAAAACAAGCTTCCCCAGAGGCCTTTGAGCGAATAGGTTTCCAGCAGTTCGTTATGCAGATGCACGTTGATGTAAGGCGTTACCCCGTACAGCCGTGGCTCCTGCGCAACGATGGCGCGGATCTCTTCCCCACGCTGTTCGGCAGATTGCCCCAATGGTGCAAGCGAGCCAGTGCGTATGGCGATGACCTGCATCGTCAGGCGAGAAATAATCGAGTTATCCACTTCGGGCTGGTCGATCATTTGCAGATTGGTTTTGAAATCGGCAACGCGCTGTTCGATCTGTGACTTAAAGGCGAAGCCGCAGACTAATAGCAATACAGGTACCGAGGCGACTAGCTGGATCTTATGCTTGCGGGTCACCAGATCTTTGGTTGCCAACAGCGACAGGCAGATGGCAACGGGGTACACCAGTATGGCCGCCCGCGTTCCGGTGAGGATCAGGGTGGAGAAGGTGAGCAAGAAGCCAACCACGTACAGCGGGATGCGATACTTGGTCCGCAGCATCAGTATTGCCTTCATCATGACCAGGCTGATGGCGGTCATCAGGTAGGCAACAACGGTGGCCCGGTCGAAGTTAAGCTCCACGCGCGAGATATCTAAGCGCAGGCCCTGATAAAGCGCATAGCCATTGACGGCCAAGCCGCAAGCCAGCGCCACGACAATAAAGGCGCGCTGCATGCAAAGGCGCTCATTCAGCGCGATCAGCAAAATAAACGCTGTAGCAATCTGCAGTTTGCCGGTCGACATATACGAGCGATAAATATTGATGTATTCGCCGGGCTGTTTGAAATGGTTCATCCAGAAAATCGTCCCCATGCCCACGCAGAAAAACAGCAGCGGCAGGATCAGGTTTCTTTTGTTTTTCAGGAAATACCTTAAGTGCAGGCAAACGGCAATAAAGGAGATATAGCTGGAGACATAAAACAGGTTACGCCCCGTGTCGAAGCCGAAAGGAATGGTACAAAAGGCAATAGCGCATCCCAGATAGATCAGGTAACTGAAAATGGCGTGTGGGGCTGTTTCTTTAAACATGGAGTAAGGTTTCCGGCTCACATTACGGTTAGGCAATAAAGGATTGCAGCGTGTCGTCGAATTCTGTTTTGAACAGAGCATAGCTGAAATGTTGAGCGGGGTAGTGCCGGGCATTCTGGCTCATCTGGTTATAGGTTTCCGCCACCAGCAGTTTCTCTACCGCATCCGCGCAATCGATATGCGACAACAGCTTCGGTGTGACCAGGCTGTCGGAGAGGGGATCGTAAACCTCATGCGGGAAATCGACCTTGATGCCGGTTAACCGCTGGTGCTCTTCAATGGACACCGTCGGCGTCAAGCCAATGCCGCAGTAGCCATCTTTCACCGCTTCCGGCTGGCCGTCTACCATGGGGAAGATCACCGGTACGCCAAAATAGAGCGACTCCATGCAGGATAAGCCGAAGGGTTCGGTGATCGGCGTGCTGATATAGATTTGTGTACGGTTGAAGAAATCTGCCACGTTATCCTGAAAGCCGCTGAAGACGACTCGATCACCGAGCTGCAGTTTGGCTGCCAGGGCTTCAAACGCTGCCCGATCCGGGCCTTTGCCCGCAATTTCCAGATAAACGTCGTGCCCACGGCGCAGCAGCTCCTGCATCATCAGCAAAGAAACGCTGATGCCTTTCAGGCTCACCAGGCGCGAGGCGGTCCCAATCCTGATCGGCTGTGCCAATGATTTTGGCGTCTCACTGATCCCGGTAGGCGTTTTGATACGGTTGATCACCACCGGGTTCGGGCAAGGCAGATGAAAACGTAGCTCCATCACCCGTTTTGAGGCATGGGAGGCGGAAATCACGCCGTCCAGCATGGCGAAGAAGCGCAACGTCTTGTGGTTTTTGGCGTAGCGCCAAGAGCAGCCATGATCGTAATAAACCAGTTTGCCACGCTTGGGCTTGGCTGCCAGTCCTGGGATCAGATCCCACACGATAATTACGTCGGCGTTTGCCCGCTCGATTTTTCTTTGCAGCAGGTATTTGCGCAGAAACTGTGGGCAACGCAAAGGGAATGAATTGAACAGCCGATTGGCGAAGGTGACCTGCTGGTTCGGCATCTGTTGGCGGATCTCTTCGCCAACTTCACCGCTGACGCAAATCACCTGGTTACTGCCGTCGTGGGTATCATTGATATACTGCAGGAACAGGCGCTCAACCCCGCCCATCTTGCCTAAATTGATAATATGCAGCTTTTTCATTCAATAACCTTTTGCAGTTCTGCCCAAACGGCGTCGGCGGTGAGGGTGGCCATGCTTTTTTCCGGCGAAATCAGTGAGTGCTGATTCTGCCCGTAACCGCCAATCAGCCCCGGATCGGTCGGGCCGAACAGGGTGATATTCGGGCGATCCAGCGCGGCGGTCAGGTGGCTGAGCCCGGTATCTACCGACACCACGGCTTTGGCCCCAGCCAGCACTTCGGCAACCTGTTGCAGACTGAGCTTGGGCAACACTTCAACGTGTTCAAACCCTTCTGCCAGCCGTAAAGCGCGTTGGCGTTCGTGCTCAGCCCCCCAAGGTAGCTTGATGTTTATTCCGCTCGGAGCGATCAGTGCGATCAGTTCGCGCCAGTTTGCCTCCGGCCAGTGTTTTTCATCCCGCGTAGTGGCGTGCAGGAACACCAGATATTGCCCGGCATCGGTAGGAGGGGAGCTGAGAAACCGAGCGGCAATGGCGTAATCACCCGTGCTCTGCGGCTTTGCATACCCCAGGCTCTTGGCGAACAGCTCGCGAATGCGTTCCACCGCATGTTGCTGCTTGTCGACCTCATGGCGATGATTATAGAACCAACTGGCAAAAGGCTCACGGACGCTTTTGCAGTCCAGACCGTGTTTGCTGCCGTGCGCGATGCGCGTCACCAACGCCGCGCTCTTGATCAGGCCCTGTGCATCGATCACGATGTCATAGTTGCGCTCCTGTACCTGGCGCTTGAAATCGCAGCGCTGCTGGCGCGCTTCACTGCCGAACCAGTTTTTACGCCAGCGGCGAATGGCTACCGGGATCACGCGATCCACCGCCGGATGCCAGGTAGGGATCTGGCTGAACCCCTCTTCCACCACCCAATCGAAGCGGATACCGGGGATGGCCTGCATCGCGTCGGTCAAGGCCGGCAGCGTATGGAGTACATCCCCCATCGAAGAGGTCTTTACGATCAGCACCTGCATGATTATTCCTCGCTGGCGGCTAGTAACGGCGTCAGCGCGTCTAACACCTGCTGTGGCTGGATGTCGATCAGGCTCTGGTGATAACCCTGGTCGGCATCGCCTTTGCGTACCTTGTGATAGCCACTGATCAGACGGATCACCTTGGCCTGATGAGACAGCGGTGGGGTGAAGTCCGGGCTGCTCGGGCCGTACAAGGCTATCAGCGGTTTGTTCAACGCCGCTGCAACGTGCATCAAGCCGGAATCGTTACTGACTACGGCCCGGCAAGAGGCCAACAGGATCACTGCCTGTTCGAGCTGAGTTTCTCCGGCCAGGTTGAAGCAGAAATCGCGAGACTTTTCCGCCAAGGCGGCACGGATCTGCTCACCGGCTTCGTGGTCTTTGGCCGAACCAAACAGGGCGATTTGATAGCCTGCATCGATCAGCATCTGTGCCAGCGTGGCGTAATGGTAATGCGGCCAGCGTTTGGCCGGGCCGAATTCGGCACCTGGGCAAAAACCGATAATGGGCCGGTGGTCGGTGAGATTAAACGCCGAAGTGGCTTCGGCAATCTCTTCGTCACTGACCTGCAACTGCGGCCAGAGTATCGGCTGCGGCAGATCTTCAGCGCGCTGTATCCGCTGCTTGTCGTAGGCCAGCGCGACGTAGCGCTGCACCATCAACGGGAATGCCGCTTTATCCAGTACGCGGAGATCGTTGAGCAGGCCGTAGCGCATCTCGCCGCGCCAGCCGGTACGCTGTGGCACGTTGGCAAAGAAGGGCACCAGGGCAGACTTGAATGAGTTGGGCAGCACATAGGCACGGTCATAGCCATTGGCGCGTAGCGCATGGCCAAGACGGCGGCGTTCGCCCAATGCCAAGGCACCATGGCCCAGCGGCATTGCCAACGCTTGGTTGACTTCGGGCATCCGCGTCAGCAGAGGACGGCACCAGGCAGGTGCCATCACATCGATTTCTGCCGACGGGTACTCGGCCTTCAGGGTGCGGTAGAGACTTTGCGACATCATCATATCGCCAACCCACGAAGGGCCAATGACCAGTATTTTCATACCGTGAGTAACTTCCTTCAGCGCTTAAGCGGGACGATTCAACCAGGCCATGTATTCTTTCACGCCTTCGGCTACGGTTTTGAACGGTGCGTCATAACCGGCAGCGCGCAGCTTGGTTTGATCGGCCTGGGTGTAAGCCTGGTAGCGGCCTTTCAGCTTTTCCGGGAACTCAATGTATTCCACGGCACCGGACTGATGGTATTCCACTACCGCATCGGCCACGGCTTGGAAGGTTTCCGCACGGCCGGTACCGCAGTTGAAGATGCCGGATACGCCGTTCTTCCAGAACCACAGGTTGACCGCCGCCACGTCGCCGACGTAGATGAAATCGCGCTTGAAGTTTTCGCTGCCGGCGAACAGTTTTGGATTTTCGCCACGGTTGATCTGGTTGTTCAGGTGGAATGCTACGCTGGCCATGCTGCCTTTATGGCCTTCACGCGGGCCGTAAACGTTGAAGTAACGGAAGCCACACACCTGCGAATCCGCTTCTGGCAGGATCTCGCGCACGTATTGGTCGAACAGGAATTTGGAGTAACCGTAAACGTTCAGCGGCTGCTCAAACTGACGCTCTTCGATAAAGTTATCGGTGCGGCCGCCGTAGGTGGCGGCAGAAGAGGCATACAGGAACGGGATCTGACGATCCAGGCAGTAATGCAGGATGTCTTTGGAATACTGATAGTTGTTATCCATCATGTATTTGCCATCCCACTCGGTGGTGGAGGAGCAGGCACCCTCGTGGAAAATGGCGTCGATGTCACCCAGATCGTCACCGGCCATGATGCTGGCGATAAAGTCTTCTTTATCGACATAGTCAGCGATATCAAGGTCGACAAGGTTAACGAATTTGGTGCCATCTTTCAGGTTATCCACCACCAGGATATCGCGATATCCGTTTTCATTTAGTGCCTTGATGATGTTGCTGCCAATCATGCCAGCGCCGCCAGTGACGATAATCATTGGGTTTACCCCTGTATTCTTCCCGGTGGCGCACAATGCCCCACCCTATATGCTGCCTATAATAGCATTTCATGCCATTGGGAACATCGGTACGGCTCTTAATATCCCGTGCCGTTACACGATGCGCCGGTTTGCCGTGATATCTGCTGCAATTTTCAGATTCTCTGCGGCGGTATGTCGTCAGTTTGCTGGCAAAGCAGTAAAATATGCCGAAAATGCCCCTATCCTGGAGATGACCGAATGTCTGCGTCTTTTTACCAGCAGCTGGAACAGCAGCTTGCTACCACTCGCGCCGAAGGGCTGTTTAAACAAGAGCGCATTATCACTTCTGCCCAGCAGGCCGATATCTCGGTGGCCGATGGTCGCCAGGTGATCAACTTCTGCGCCAATAACTATCTCGGGCTGGCTAACCACCCGGAGCTGATCGCGGCGGCAAAGGCCGGGATGGACAGCCATGGCTTCGGCATGGCGTCGGTGCGTTTTATCTGTGGTACACAGGATAACCATAAGCAGCTGGAACAAAAGTTGGCCGATTTCCTGGGAATGGAAGATGCGATCCTCTACTCCTCTTGTTTTGACGCCAACGGTGGCCTGTTTGAAACCCTGTTGGGCCCGGAAGACGCCATTATTTCCGACGCGCTGAACCATGCCTCAATCATCGACGGTGTGCGCCTGTGCAAGGCCAAGCGCTACCGCTATGCCAACAACGATATGGGCCAACTGGCTGAGCAACTGCAGCAGGCCAAGGCAGACGGTGCTCGCCACATCATGATCGCTACCGACGGGGTGTTCTCCATGGACGGCGTGATCGCCAACCTGAAGGGCGTGTGCGATCTGGCGGACCAATATGATGCGCTGGTGATGGTCGATGATTCCCACGCGGTGGGGTTTGTTGGCGCCAATGGGCGCGGGACGCACGAATACTGCGAAGTGATGGACCGCGTCGATATCATCACCGGCACTTTGGGTAAGGCGTTGGGCGGCGCTTCCGGCGGCTATACCGCTGGCAAAAAAGAGGTGGTGGAGTGGTTGCGTCAGCGTTCACGCCCTTATCTGTTCTCCAACTCGCTGGCTCCGGCCATCGTGGCAGCCTCGATCAAAGTGTTGGAACTGCTCGAAGACGGGGACGCTCTGCGCGATCGCCTGTGGGCCAATGCCAGCCTGTTCCGCGAAAAAATGACCGCAGCGGGCTTTACGCTTGCCGGGGCCGATCACGCCATCATCCCGGTGATGTTGGGTGAAGCAAAACTGGCGCAGGATTTCGCCAACGCACTGCTTAAGGAAGGCATCTACGTTACTGGTTTCTTCTACCCGGTGGTGCCAAAAGGTCAGGCACGTATCCGCACCCAGATGTCAGCCGATCACTCACCGGAGCAGATTGAACGTGCCGTTGAGGCGTTTATCCGCATCGGTAAGACGCTTGGCGTTATTGCATAAGGTAATTTGATGAAAGCATTAGCAAAACTGAAAGCGGAAGAAGGTATTTGGATGACCGATGTGCCTCAGCCTGAGCTGGGCCACAACGATGTCATGATTAAGATCCGCAAAACCGCTATCTGCGGTACTGATGTGCATATCTATAACTGGGACGAATGGTCGCAGAAAACCATTCCGGTACCGATGGTCGTTGGCCACGAATATGTGGGCGAAGTGGTCGCCATCGGCCAGGAAGTCAAAGGTTTCAGCATCGGCGATCGCGTTTCTGGCGAAGGGCACATCACCTGTGGCCACTGCCGTAACTGCCGCGGTGGCCGTACGCATCTGTGCCGCAACACCACCGGCGTGGGCGTAAACCGCCCAGGATCATTTGCCGAATATCTGGTGATCCCGGCGTTTAACGCCTTTAAAATCCCGGACAATATCTCGGACGAGCTGGCCTCGATCTTTGACCCGTTTGGCAACGCCGTGCATACCGCGCTTTCCTTCGATCTGGTTGGGGAAGACGTGCTGGTGTCTGGTGCCGGCCCGATCGGCATTATGGCCGCTGCGGTATGTAAACACGTTGGGGCACGCCACGTGGTGATCACCGACGTGAACGAATATCGCCTGGAGCTGGCGCGCAAGATGGGTGTGACCCGTGCGGTAAACGTCAGCAAAGAAAACCTGACGGATGTAATGGCCGAGTTGGGCATGACCGAAGGGTTTGACGTGGGCCTGGAGATGTCCGGCGCGCCACCGGCGTTCCGTTCGTTGCTCAATGCCATGAACCACGGCGGCCGTATTGCGATGCTGGGGATCCCACCTTCGGATATGTCAATTGACTGGACCCAGGTGATCTTCAAGGGGCTGTTTATCAAAGGGATCTACGGCCGCGAAATGTTCGAAACCTGGTACAAGATGGCGGCACTGATCCAATCTGGTCTGGATCTGACGCCGATCATCACCCACCGTTTCTCAATTGACGAGTTCCAGCAGGGCTTTGACGCCATGCGTTCCGGGCAGTCGGGGAAAGTGGTGCTGAGCTGGGATTGATGTAACGCCCCTCACCCTAACCCTCTCCCACAGGGAGAGGGGATCGAACGAGTGTATTTGAAAGTGTTGAGTTCTGTCTTGGATGTGGAGGCGATCGAGTTTGCTGAGATGAACTCTTTACTTCCAAAAGAGCTGGGGCTAACAGCTCCCTCTCCCTGTGGGAGAGGGGCGGGGTGAGGGGAAAATGAGTTATGGCTTGGTAGGTGTTGAGCCCATCCAGTGCTGCCAATGGCGTTTGATCACCACCACGACCGGTGACTGTGCCACGCTTTCTGCAACGATGCCCAGCGCATGGCTGGCATTCATGCCTTCCTTCGGCAATTTAACTTTGCACTGCTTGATGCCACCGGTGAACGGATTTTTCGGCTGCGGTTTGTGTGGCTTGGATGGCGGCACATAGCCGCTTCCGCTCTGCTGCGGTTCATTGAGCAGCGAGCTGGGTTTCACCAGTACGATGTCGGAGGGCAGCGTAGCCAGCATCTGTTGCAGCACTTTTACCGTTGCCGGGCGCGGATGGCCTATGGCGATGGCCGATCCGTTGCGGCGCGCCAATTCGACGGCACGATTAAACTGGCGGCGGATATCGTCCGGGTTGGCCGTATCGTCGAGGAACACCTTGCGTTTGATCACCTTCACGCCGGTGCCCGCTGCCGCATGCGTGGCCTGGCTGTTGCCGATGGTCATGCTGTCGAGAAAATAGAGATGGTAGCTTTCCAGCGCCTGCATGACCTTTTGCATGCCCGGTAGGCTGGAGGTCATGGCGCTGCCCATATGGTTATTCATACCCACCGCAAAAGGCACGTTATTCACCGCATTACGGATGATACGCTGCACCTCTTCACTGCTCATGGAGGGTTGTAAGGTATCGCGCTCCAGCGGCTGTTTGCTGAGCGGAGCCATGGGCATGTGGATCAGCACTTCGCGCCCCTGGCTATGGGCTTTGGTGGCCATCAGATGGGCGTGAGGCGCATTGGGCAGCACGGCAACGGAGATCGCCGTCGGCATTTGCAGTACGGCATTTTCTTCATGTGGGCGATAACCCACGTCATCAATCACGATAGAGAGCTTGCCTGCCTGTGCTGCGCTAACGAACAGCAGCGCACTCAACAACAGGGCAGTACGCGTTTTGCTATAGTACAAATCTATCTTCCCAACCACGGCTGTGGGTTAACGGCCTGACCCTGGCGACGGATTTCGAAATAGAGCGATGGCGTTCCCTGACCACCGCTGGTACCGACCAGGGCGATAGGCTGACCGGCACGCACCTGCGCCCCGACGCTAACCAAAGCACTCTGGTTGTAGCCATACAGACTCATGTCGCCCTTACCGTGTTCGACCACCACCACCAGACCATAGCCTTGCAGCCAGTCGGCCAGCAGCACGCGGCCATCGGCAATGGCTTTCACTTCGCTGCCTTCGGCCGCGGAGATCACCATGCCTTTCCAGCGTAACTCACCTTGCAACTGTTCGCCAAAGCGATGCTCTATGCGGCCACGCACCGGCCATACGGCTTGGCCCGCAGGCTGGCCTAAACCGCCGGTTCGCGCCATCAGAGAACGCTCACCTTCGCTTGGTTTATAGCTGGTGCCGGTTTTCTTCGCCTGCTGTTCTTTGACTTTGACCTGCTCACGCACCTTGGCTGCTTCACGCGCTTCGCGTTCGGCTCGGGCGCGGGCTTCACGTTCGGCACGGGCGATCTGATCGCGCAGGCGGGTTTCGTTCTGGCGCAGTTCCACCAGCCGCTGCTGATCTTTTTCCAACGAGGCTTCTAACGCGGTCAGGGTTTTTTTACGGGCGATGCGCGCCTGTTCCAGTTTTTGCTGCTGGGTTTGTTGCTCGCCAAGCAAGGATTTCTGCTGACCCTGTTTGGCCACCAGCGAGCTCTTTTGCTCTGCCAATTGCTTGCGGGTCTGCTTGAGCTGTTCAATGGACTGCTGGCGCGCTTCGTTCAGATAGCCAAAATAGGCCAGCATGCGTTCACTGCGCTGGGTTTCTTCACCGCTGAGCACCAGCTGCAAGGCGCTGTGTTGCCCCTGACGGAAGGCGGCATCGAGCTGTTTGGCGAGGATTTCCTGCTGGGTGGACTGCTGTTTTTGAAGCTTGGCGATGGAGGTGTTGAGCCCGGAAATGTCTTTGCTCAGTATGTCGAGCGTACCTTGGGTATCACGCAGCGAACGGCTGGCTTGCGCGATGGTCTTTTCCTGGAGTTTGAGCTGATTTTGCAGCGAACTGCGCTGTTGTTGCTGTTGTTTAACCGCTTTTTCTTTTTCAGCGATGCTCTGCTGAATGTCTTTGAGCTGGGATTTGTTATCTTCCGCGGCGTTGCCGGTGAATGGCAACAGCAATGCGCCAGCGAAAAACACGCTGGCGCAGATAGTGGTTAACTTCCGTGGCGCGGAGCGTTCAGGCAACGGTTGGCTGCCTGAGTTTGCGCTTCGGGTTACCCTTGATAGTGCAAAATTCGCCTTCTCCCTCATGGGAAAGGATTATTCCACGATGAACAGCGGCTTACCAGTCATCTCTTGCGGGATTTCCATTCCCATCAGTGACAGCATGGTTGGAGCGATGTCGGACAGTTTGCCACCTTCTACCGCTTTGGCGGGTTTACCGATGTAGATCAACGGCACTGGCAAGCTGGTATGGGCGGTGTGCGCCTGGCCGGTAGCCGGATCGCGCATTTGCTCGGCGTTACCGTGATCGGCGGTGACCAGCAGTTGGCCGTCAACGGCTTTCACCGCTTCTACTACCTGCTCAATACAGTTATCCAGAGTTTCTACCGCTTTGACGGCTGCATCATAGACACCGGTGTGGCCAACCATGTCGCCATTCGGGTAGTTACAGATGATGGCGTCATATTTACCGCTGTGGATGGCTGCCAGCAGCTTTTCGGTCAACTCGGCGGAGCTCATCTCTGGCTGTAAATCGTAGGTGGCCACTTTTGGCGAGTTGATCAGAATACGGTCTTCACCTTTGAACGGTTCTTCGACGCCGCCGTTATAGAAGAAGGTGACGTGAGCGTATTTTTCGGTTTCCGAGATGCGCAACTGGGTTTTGTCGTGCTTCATCAGCCATTCACCGAAGGTGTTGGCCAGTGAGGCTGGTGGATAGGCACAGGCGGTTTTGATGTCGGCAGCGTATTCAGTCAGCATGACGAAATCACCAAACTTGACCACTTTGCTACGTGGGAAGCCGTCGAAATCGGCATTGACGAAGGCGCGGGTGATCTGGCGCGCACGGTCGGCACGGAAGTTCATGAAGATTAACGCGTCGCCGTCGTTCATCTCGGCGCTGGCTTCGCCCGCTGCCTGGATCACGGTCGGTTTAACGAACTCGTCGTTTTCGCCACGGGCATAGGCAGCCTGTAGCGCGGCCACGGCGTTGTCGGCGGTGAATTCGCCTTTGGCCTGGGTCATCAGATCGTAGGCCAGCTGTACGCGGTCCCAACGATTATCACGATCCATCGCATAGTAACGGCCGATCACTGTGGCGATACGTCCGGCACCCAGCGTGGCAAATTCGTCACTGAAACGTTTCAGTGAATTTTCAGCACTGCGCGGTGGAGTGTCGCGTCCATCCAGGAAGGCATGCAGGTAAACGGCTTTGGCACCACGCTGTGCGGCCAGTTTGATCATCGCCAGGATATGTTCTTCATGGCTGTGGACGCCACCAGGAGACATCAGGCCCATGATATGTACCGCTTTGCCTGCCTTCACGGCCTTGTCGACGGCGCTGGTCAGCGTTGCGTTGGTGAAGAAGTCACCGTCTTTGATCTCTTTATCCAGGCGGGTCAGGTCCTGATACACGATGCGGCCTGCGCCGAGGTTCACGTGACCGACTTCCGAGTTACCCATTTGGCCATCAGGCAGGCCGACATCCAGACCGGAAGCGGCAATCAGGGTATGTGGCTGTTGTTGCCACAGACGGTCCATGACCGGCGTTTTGGCGTTCAGGATCGCGTTGTCCTGTTGCTCTTCCCGATGGCCGTAGCCGTCCAGGATCACCAGTACCATGGGCTTTTTCTTGCTCGACATTGCAGTAACCTCTTTATGATCGTTTTAAGTTGTGAATAGCCATCAGCCCATTGGCACTGGAATGATGGCTATTCACCCTCTGGAACCTGATGATACTACAATGTGGCCGACTAAAAAGAGCCCAAAGAGATCAAAGATGCGGTGAACAGCCTCGACTTTCTCAACGTCATGACGGTAATTTTCCAGTGTACTCCGCAGTTTCTGCATTCCCGTTTGCTTATTGGCTGTATTTGACGCATTCGGCAGGTATACTCTGAAACCTTGACTTATTTTTCCCTTAACTGACGGGAGTTGTTACACCCCATGCTGCAAGAAATTATGCAATTTGTTAGCCGGCACCCCATACTTAGTCTGGCCTGGGTCGGTCTGCTGGCTGCCGTGATCGTCATGACCTTCAAGAGCCGTTTTTCCAAGGTTAAAGAGATCGCCCGCGGTGAAGCTACTCGCTTGATCAACAAAGAAGATGCGGTAGTAGTAGATACCCGTACCCGTGATGATTTCCGCAGAGGCCATATCGCCAACGCGATCAACCTGACGGCGAGCGAGATCAAAACCGGCAGCTTCGGCGAACTGGATAAACACAAGGCCCAGCCGGTCATCGTGGTCTGTGCCAATGGTACCACCTCACGCGAACCCGCAGAAAACCTGAGCAAAGCCGGGTTTGAACAGGTCTATACCCTGAAAGACGGCATTGCCGGCTGGAGTGGGGAAAACCTGCCGTTGGCGCGTGGCAAATAAATTATAGTGTGATTGAAGGGGTTTCCATGGCTAACATTGAGATCTACACCAAGGCAACCTGCCCGTTCTGTCATCGCGCCAAGGCGCTGCTGAACAGCAAGGGAGCTGCGTTTAGCGAGATTGCCATCGATGGTGATAACGTCAAGCGTGAAGCAATGATTGCGCGCAGTGGGCGAACCACCGTGCCTCAGATTTTCATCGATGGCCAACATATTGGCGGCTGTGATGATTTACATGCACTTGATGCTCGCGGTGGGCTGGATCCGCTGCTGTAAACCAGCGGCGGTCCCACTGCCAAGATGTGGGTATTGCAACCACTGAGTGTCTCTAAGGATAGTTAACCAAGGGTATTACACACATGTCAGAACAAAACAGCACAGAGATGGCTTTCCAGATCCAACGCATTTACACCAAGGATATCTCATTCGAAGCGCCAAACGCTCCGCAGGTATTCCAGCAAGAATGGCAGCCAGAAGTTAAGCTCGATCTGGATACGGCTTCCAGCCACCTGGCAGACGACGTCTACGAAGTGGTACTGCGCGTTACCGTTACCGCCTCTCTGGGTGAAGAAACCGCATTCCTGTGTGAAGTTCAGCAGGCAGGTATCTTCTCCATCTCCGGTATCGAAGGCACGCAACTGGCACATTGCCTGGGTGCATACTGCCCGAACATCCTGTTCCCGTACGCGCGTGAGTGCATCACCAGCCTGGTTTCTCGCGGTACCTTCCCGCAGTTGAACCTGGCACCGGTAAACTTTGACGCGCTGTTCATGAGCTATTTGCAGCAGCAGGCGGAAGGCGAAAGCGCTGAACCTCATCAGGATGCCTGATGAATACCGTCAATGCTTCAATGACTGTAATCGGTGCCGGCTCGTACGGCACCGCTTTAGCCATTACGCTGGCGCGTAACGGCCACCCGGTAGTGCTATGGGGGCATAACCCCGAGCAGATCCAGATTATGCAGCGCGATCGTTGCAATCAGGCGTTCCTTCCCGGCGTCCCTTTCCCCGATACCCTGTTGCTTGAAACCGATCTTGCTCGTGCATTAGCGGCCAGCCGCGATGTGCTGGTGGTGGTGCCTAGCCACGTGTTTGGTGACGTATTGCGTCAGTTGAAACCCCATCTGCGCCCAGATGCCCGCATCGTATGGGCGACCAAAGGTCTGGAAGCGGAAACGGGGCGGCTATTGCAAGACGTGGCTCGCGAAGCGCTGGGGGATACCATCCCACTGGCGGTCGTTTCTGGGCCAACGTTTGCCAAAGAGCTGGCGGCCGGATTGCCAACGGCGATCGCTCTGGCAGCCACCGACGAGCAGTTTGCCGAAGATTTACAGCAGCTGCTGCACTGTGGCAAAAGCTTCCGCGTCTACAGCAACCCGGATTTCATTGGGGTACAGCTGGGCGGCGCGGTGAAAAACGTGATTGCCATCGGTGCCGGTATGTCTGACGGTATCGGTTTTGGTGCCAACGCGCGTACCGCATTGATCACTCGTGGCCTGGCGGAAATGAGCCGTCTCGGCTCGGCATTGGGAGCCGATCCTTCCACCTTTATGGGCATGGCTGGGTTGGGCGATCTGGTGTTGACCTGCACGGATAATCAATCGCGCAACCGTCGTTTCGGTATTATGCTGGGGCAAGGCAAGGGCGTGCAGGAAGCGCAGGATAGCATCGGCCAGGTGGTTGAAGGCTATCGCAATACCAAAGAGGTATTGGCACTGGCGCAGCGCTTTGGCGTAGAAATGCCGATCACCGAACAGATCTATCAGGTGCTGTACTGTGATAAAAATGCCCGTGAGGCAGCGTTGACTCTGCTTGGGCGCACCAAGAAAGACGAAAAGCACAGTGCTTGACCTTGGCAGCGGTACAGCAATGTATCGCGCCGCGACAATTTGATTAGGTTACCCTGCCGGGATCAGGCGGGGTAGTCTGTTTTGGCAGAGAGGAAGCGATGTCGTCAGAAGAGTTAGAACAGGTCTGGAGCAGCATTAAATCAGAGGCGAGAGCACTGGCAGATTGTGAACCGATGCTGGCTAGCTTTTTCCACGCGACCTTGCTCAAGCATGAAAATCTGGGCAGCGCGCTCAGCTACATTCTGGCGAACAAACTGGCCAATCCGATCATGCCGGCGATTGCCGTGCGTGAGGTGGTGGAAGATGCCTATCGTTCCGACGCACAAATGATCGTCTCAGCGGCCCGCGATATTCTGGCGGTGCGGTTGCGTGACCCCGCAGTAGATAAATATTCAACGCCGTTGCTATACCTGAAAGGTTTCCATGCCTTGCAGGCGTACCGCATCGGCCATTGGTTGTGGATGCAGGGCCGCCAGGCATTGGCGATCTACCTGCAAAATCAAATCTCGGTCGCCTTTGGGGTGGATATCCACCCGGCGGCCACCATCGGCTGCGGCATCATGCTCGACCACGCCACCGGCATTGTGATCGGTGAAACCGCCGTGGTGGAGAATAACGTCTCTATCCTGCAGTCGGTAACCCTGGGCGGGACGGGCAAAACCAGCGGCGATCGCCACCCTAAAATCCGCGAAGGTGTGATGATTGGCGCGGGGGCTAAAATCCTCGGTAATATCGAAGTGGGGAAAGGGGCCAAGATTGGTGCCGGTTCCGTGGTGCTACAGCCCGTGCCACCACATACCACCGCCGCAGGCGTGCCCGCACGTATTGTTGGCCGCCCGGAAAGCGATACGCCATCGATGGATATGGACCAGTACTTCAACGGTGCCAATCACGGGTTTGAGTATGGCGACGGTATCTGAGTAACCCCTCAGTGGTAATATCCCCAAATCCCATGTAAAACGCCGTGTGATGGCAATATCACACGGCGGTTTGTCGCTTACACCTTATGTTTTTCTCTCAGTGGAGCTGCGCCTTGAACCGCCTGACCGAAAAGCAGCTCCAGACTCTCTTGCTGCAAAAAAACCTCGCCAAGCAAACAGTCCCTGAAGTTTCATTAACTACGGCGCTGGCCGCTGCTTTCAAAACGATGATCCAGCAGGGGGAGTTCATCACGGGGCAACGTTTACCGGCCAGCCGTGCGTTGGCAGCCTCACTGCAGTTATCCCGAGGGACCATTGAGAACTGTTATACGGCGCTGGAAACCGAGGGATACGTCTGCAGAGAGGTGGGTCGGGGAAGCTTTGTTGCGCAAAGGCAGCAACCTTTGCTGGGTCTGACTAGTGAGCACTCAGCTGCACCTTCCGGCAGCCAGGTCACATTGAGCCGGAGATCGTCACAGCATACCAGGCCTGAATCAGGCAACCTGCCCCAGCAGCGGGCATTTGGCCCCGGCATGCCTGAAACCCGCAATTTTCCGATCCATACCTGGCTCAGGTTATATCAGCAAACCGTCAAAGAAGAGGGGTTGTCTATCTCGGCAGGCAGCAACTTGCAGGGCAATATTCACCTGCGGGAAGCCATTTGTGACTTCCTGCTGGCCGAGCGGGGCGTGAAGGCACAGGCCGATCGAATTCTGATTGTGAGCAGTACGCAACAGTCGCTGTCTTTATGTGCGCAGGTCCTGGCAGACGCTGACGATAGCGTCTTTATCGAAAATCCGGGGTATACCGGTGCGATTAAAGCCTTCCAGGCGGCACAGCTCAAGCCGATCCCGATTACCGTGGATGAACAGGGGATTTGCACCGATGAAATCATTCACTCGCAGGCTAATGCCAGATTTGTCTATGTCACCCCTTCCAACCAATATCCGACCGGTCGAGCACTTTCGCTGGCCAGGCGGTTGGCATTGATTGAGGCGGCAAAAGTTCGGGATATGTGGATCATTGAAGATGACTACGACAGCGAGTTTCATTACCAAGGCATTGCGACGGCCTGTTTGCAGGGGTTAGACCCCCATCAGCGCACCATTTATATGGGCACGTTCAGTAAAACCCTGTTTCCGGATCTGCATGTGGCTTATATGGTACTGCCAGAAGCGCTGGTAAAACCCATGACCACCGCGCGGGCGAATATGGACAGCCAGGTTTCGGGGATCGCTCAGCGCACGTTGGCAAAATTTATTATGCAGGGACATTACCGAGAACATGTCCTGACGATGAAGAAAATCTATTCATCGCGTGCGGCGTTGTTTATTAACGAGATCAACAAGCACTGCGGCTTAAAGGTGAAGGTTATTGTACCTAACTGCGGCTTGCAAATACTCTGCCTGGTGGAAAGTAAACAGCTTGAGCAAGAGGTTGCCCATCGCGCTGCTCAGAATAAGTTAACCCTGAAAAGCCTTTCCGAGTTTTGTACGGAAGATATTCCCTTATCTGGCTGGCTGCTGGGCTTCGCGGCTCTGGATCCTATTGAGATAGCCTATAACGTCGAGCAGTTTTCCCAGTTGCTAACGCGCTGTTTAAACGAGATGGATACTTAGCCGCTGAAATGGTCCGGTGTCTATAGCGGATTGGTCCATTAACCCCACCCTATGGCATCGCCTATACTTGCGCCACTTTGAACATGCAGGGGTAGGACTATGTTGATGACTAAAAATGGCGTTACCATTAGGGACATAATCGCTTCAGATAGAGCGGGTTGGGAGCATCTGTGGCAGCAATATCTGCACTTTTATCGTGCCGATGTCAGCGCCGAAATCACCGAAAAAACCTTTATCCGCCTGTGCCAAAAACAGGATTTGGTCGGGCTGGTTGCCGTTAACGATCAGGGGCAGATCCTCGGCTTTATGCATTTGGTATATCATGCCTCGACGTGGAGCGATAAAAACTATTGTTATATTGAGGATCTGTTCGTTGATAAAAGCGCGCGGGGACAAAACGTGGCAGAGAGCTTATTTACTGAAGCTTATCAACAGGCGGAAGTGAGAGAGTCAAGCCGCGTTTACTGGATGACCCAGGAGTTCAACTCCTCTGCCCGTTCGCTGTACGATAAAATCGGCCAAAGAACCTCGTTTATTATTTATAGTAAAAAATAGTACGGCGTTAATAATAAGGCGACGGGGTTTAACCGTCGCCTGTTGATTATTCTAGATAAAACACTTCACGCAGCGGTGAGCTGACCGGGCTATGATCAGGATTGCTCGGCATCACGTCGCCCATATGCTGCCACCAGCGCTGGCAGACGGCGGTGTTGGCCACTGCATCCCAACGTTCTTCTGACTCAATCTCCACATAGCCAAACAGCAGGTGGCGTGCTTCGTCCAGGAAGATGGAATAGTGGTGTGCACCGTGCTCCTTCAGCACCTGTTCCAGCTCTGGCCAGATCGGGCTGTGGCGGCGCTGGTATTCGGCGTGTGCATCTGGGTTTACCTGCATCACAAAAGCTTTACGGATCATAGGTTTTCCTTAAAGATCACAGCGCGGCTAAATACAGCGCACGAACCTGTTCGCGATCTGCCGTGCGTGGGTTGCAAGGGGCGCATGGGTCAGCCAGCGCTTTATCCAACCAGCCTTCGATATCCGCTTCCTTGATACCCAGGGCCGAGAAACCTGCCGGGATACCCACGCGCAGCGAAATCGCGTGAATGGCGGCTATCGCCTGATGGCTGGCCTGTTCTTCGTTCATGCCTTGCGTGTCTGCCCCCATTGCCTGCGCAATACGGGCAAAGCGAGCCACGGCATTCGGGCGGTTAAACTCTTCGATTACCGGCAGCAGGATGGCATTGCAAACGCCGTGTGGCAGATTGTGGGTCGCGCCTGGCTGGTGAGCCAATGCGTGCACCAGGCCAAGCCCGGCGCTGTTGAACGCCATCCCCGCCAGGTATTGCCCATAGGCCATCATTTCCCGCGCTTGCAGGTTTTTGCCGTCATCTACCGCGGCAGGTAGCCAGGTGCTAATCAGGCGGATGGCTTCCAGCGCTGAGTGATCGGTCAGAGGATGAGCGCCCACGGAAACATAGGCTTCCACCGCGTGGGTCAGCGCGTCCATACCGGTGGCGGCAGTCACGCTGGCGGGAATATCCAACATCACCTGCGGGTCGTCCACGGCGATGTCAGGGATGATGTTGGTGTCGATGATCACTTCTTTGACGTGGCGCAGGCTGTCGATGATCACCGCGTTGCTGGTCATCTCGGCTGCGGTGCCCGCAGTGGTATTGATCGCCACCAAAGCTACGCCCGGATGTTTGACTTTGCCAACGCCGGAATAGGCGGTAGAGGGGCCAGGGTTGCCGGTGAGGATTTTGATCGCCTTGGCGGTATCGATCGGGCTGCCGCCACCGAAGGCAATCAGATAGTCGCACTGCTGCTGTTTGAACGCTTGCCAGCCTTGCTGCACCAGTCCTTCGGTAGGGTTGGGAAATACCTCATTGAACATGGCATAAGGCAGAGCATGCTGCTGCATGGCGCTGAATAGCCCTTCCAGCAGGCCGAGCTCAACCAACTGACCGTCGGTGACGATCAGCGCCTTACCCCATTGCTTCTGTGCCAGCAGCTTGACCATATCTTCAATGGCGCCGCAGCCGTGCAAACTGATTTTCGGTAATGCCAGCATGAAACTCATGATATTGCTCCTGAAATGAGAAACCGTTGTGATGCGCCCGCCGTAGCGGACGCAGGGCACCGATGTCTCAATCCTTGAGCGCGGCGGCCAGTGGCGTTACGCCGAAACGCTTGGCCAGCGCCGTCAGTTGGCTGCCGGAAATGGTTTGCTTCTTGCCACCCATCGACAGCACTTTCACCATGATCTCGGCCGATTTTTCTGCGGTGTCGATCAGGCCGAAAGCGTCGTCCAGCGTTGGGCCAGAGCCGAAAATGCCATGGAACGGCCACAGTACCAGACTGTGTTCCTGCATCTGTTCGGCGGTCTGGGTGCCGATGCCGTCGGTTCCTGGCACCATCCAGGGCACGATGCCTATGCCGTCTGGGAACACCACCAGGCACTCGGTGCTGCCTTCCCACAACAGGCGGGTGAAGCTGGCGTTGTCCAATTCCTGCACAAAGCTTAGGGCGATCAGGTTGGTGGCATGGCAGTGCATGATGACGCGATCACGGCCAGAGGTGACGTTCATGCGCACGATGTGCGACTGGAAATGCGCCGCCAGTTCCGAGGTCGGAAAACCTCCCTGGGAAAGCCCCCAGTGGATGTGGTATGCGGTGCCGTTGTGGTTCAGTTGCAACAGCACCAGATTCTCTTGCGGCGCCAACTGCACGTTGCGGAAGAACTTGCCTGAACCGGTGACCAGGAACCAGCAGTTGGCCAGTTCGGTTGCCGGTTGCGTTAGCTCTACGCAACGCGGATCGGCCACGAAATCGCTACGGAAAGGCTCAACATCTTCCGCCAAAAGCCGCAGGCTGACGTTGCCGCCGTTGCGCTCATCCCAGCCTTTTAGCCACATGTCGCTGGTGGCTTTGATCATGCCCTGGACGAACCAGGAGGAAACTATCTGTTGCATTGCGCTACCCTTAACGTTGGCTGAGGATCTGTTGTTCGTAGTTGCGTACGTTGTTGAGCCAGCTGGCATCGGCCGGGACATCGTTACGCTGACAGTAGGTTTCCCACACGGCTTGCCATGGCAGGCATTTCTGTTCTTCCAGCAAGGCCAGGCGGGCGGTGTAATCGCCGCTCTCTTCGATCTTGCGCAGCATCTCGGTCGGCTCCAGCAGCGCACGCAGCAGGGCTTTCTTCATGTTGCGGGTACCGATCACCCAGGCGGCGATGCGGTTGATGGAGGCGTCGAAGAAGTCCAGGCCGATGTGGACGCGGTTGAACAGGTTGTTGCGCACGATCTCACCGGCAATCGCCTGCGTTTCATCGTCCAGCAGCACCACGTGGTCACTGTCCCAGCGTACCGGGCGGCTAACGTGCAGCAGCAGGCGTGGTACATACAGCATGGCGCTGGAGATCTTGTCGGAGATCACTTCGGTTGGGTGGAAGTGGCCCGCATCCAGACAGAGTGCGGTCTGGCGGCTGGTGGCATAGCCGAGATAAAACTCGTTGGAGCCCACGGTGTAGCTCTCTGCGCCAATGCCGAACAGCTTGCTTTCCACCGCGTCGATATGGTGTGCCGGGTCGAGTTTTTCGCTAATTACTTCGTCCAGCGCGCTCATCAGACGCTGGCGCGGTGCCAGGCGATCGATCGGCGTATCTTTCATACCGTCCGGGATCCAGATGTTCATCACCGAAGGCGTACCGAGCTGTTCGCCAAAATAGGCCGAGACGCGGCGGCTAGCCTGGCAATGTTCAATCCAGAACTGACGGATTTCCGGGTTGGCATGTGACAGCGTAAAACCGTCGGCGCTCAGCGGGTGCGAGAAGCATGACGGGTTGAAATCCAGCCCCAACTGGTGCTGTTTGGCCCACTCCACCCAGTTTTTAAAATGGCGTGGTTCAATTTTGTTACGGGCTACCGGGGCATCCGACTCCAGATAGATCGCGTGCAGGTTCAGGCGTTTCGGGCCAGGGATCAGCGCCAAAGCCTGTTCCAGATCGGCCCGCAGCTCTTTGGCGTTGCGCGCTTTGCCCGGGTAGTTGCCGGTGGCCTGAATGCCGCCGGTCAGGGAGCCTTCCGGATTTTCGAACCCGGCCACGTCATCTCCTTGCCAGCAGTGCATCGACACTGGCAGGGTTTCCATAGCGCTAATCGCGGCTTCAACGTCCACGCCAACGGCAGCAAAGCGCTGTTTTGCCAGTTCCCAAGCTTGATCGATCGAGCTTTTCATATGCAAAGTTCCTTAGGTAATTGACTCAACGACTGAAATTGCGACCAGTGGGCGGCAAAGTCTGGATTGTCGCGAGGGGTAAAGTGTTGTAGTGGGAAGTTCTGTGCCACGATGCGGCGGAATTGCCCAATGTCGCTGACGGCGTCCAAGGCCATCAACTGGCAGCCGACGTTGCCCAGGGTTGAGGCTTCGATTGGCCCGGCGCTGATGGCCAGCCCGCAGGCATCGGCACACAGCTGATTAAGAAAATGGTTCTGGCTGCCGCCGCCGACGATATGCAGATGGCTGAGTGGGCGGCCGTGCATCGTCGCCAACTCCTGTGCGACCTGGCGGTAGAGCATGGCGAGGCTGTCGAAGATGCAGCGCACCAGTTGGGCTGCGGTTTCCGGCACCGGCATCCCGCGCTCGCGGCAGCTGTCCTGAATGGTTTGGCACATGTTGGCCGGGTTGATAAAACGATCGTCATTGGGGTTAACCAATGAACGACAGGCTGGCTGTTGGGCCGCCTGAGCGATCAGGGCTGGCAGATCGCTGATGTTCAATTCCTGCGTGGCGCGTTGCAGCAGCCAAAGGCCCATGATGTTTTTCAGCACCCGATAGCCCGTTGCGCCGCCCTCATTGGTGATATTGGCCGCCAATGAGGCCGGGTGAACCACCGGGACTGGGCTTTCGATGCCCATCAGCGACCAGGTGCCGGAGCTGAGATAGGCGGCATTGGCATCTTGCAATGGCGTTGCAAGTACCGCGCTGGCGGTGTCGTGCGTTGCCACGGCAATCACCGGGATCTGCTGGCCGCTGGGGCTGGTCCAATAGCCCACGCGGTTGCCTGGTGGCGTTGGTTTGCCAAACCAGCTGGCAGGTACCCCGGCCCAGGACAACAGTTCCTCATCCCATTGATCGCTTTCAATATTCAGGAGCTGGGTGGTGCTGGCATTGGTGTATTCCCAGTTCAGTTCCCCTGTCAGGCGAAAGTGCAGGTAATCTGGGATCAGCAGCAGGTGAGCCACGCGATCTAACCGTTCTGGCTGCTGTTCGCGCAGGGCACGCAGTTGGTACAGCGTATTGAAAGGCAGGAATTGAATGCCGGTGCGTTGATAGATATTGCTGCGGCCCAGATCCTGCTGGGCTGTTGCCATCAGCCCCTGGGTGCGGGCATCACGGTAGGACACGGCCTGGCCGACCCGCTCACCTTGCGCATCCAACAGTACAAAATCGACACCCCAGGTATCTATGCCGATGCTATCAAGGCGAATGCCTTCGGCATCAAGCTGTGCGAGTGCCTGGCGGATATTGCCTTCCAGCGCATCCAGATCCCAGCAGTCTTGCCCGGCCCGGTGCTGCAAACGGTTGGTGAAGCGGCTGACTTCACGCAACTGGAGTTGTTGCTGTTGCGGTTGATAGCTCGCCAGCATCACTCGTCCACTGGAGGCTCCAAGATCGATGGCGACAGTATTGCGAATAGTCATGAGAGAAAGCCCGTGATTGCTTGATGCGAGCAGTGTAGGAAGTTGCCGCTGCCTGGGCCTTCTCGCCACTGCCAACGCCTGAGAGGGATTGGCAAAATGGCAAAGGTAAAGGTGAAGTAGCTCACAGTTTGCGACTCGAGCCGGTTTTCGCCCGGTTGTGACCTTGTACGCATTTCTCAACATTGCTACGGCTTTCTTAAAAAACGCGCAGCTTTAGCGCGCTTTTCGGTCAAAACCTTAAGGTTTGTTGCCGGGCGCTTCTCTTACTATCGATTACCGACGTTGCGCGGTAATCCCGCCGCGCCAAAGCTCTGGGGGCAAGATGAACCTATTGCACAGTAGTGATTTTTTCCCTTCCTGCAGCGCGCCCGTGGTGATCGAACCTCGCGAACCGCAGCAGGCTTTTCCAGAACATCATCATGATTTTTAAGAAATTGTGATTGTCGAACAGGGGGCGGGGGTGCATGTGTTTAATGGCAATCCCTATACCCTTAACAGCGGTTGCGTCTGTTTTGTGCGCGATCACGATCGCCACCTGTTTGAACAGACCGACGGCCTGATCCTGACCAATATTCTGTTCCGGGCGCCGGACGCCTTCCGCTTTGTCTCCGGCGTGGAGCAGTTCCTGCCGCGCGAGGCCGATGGCGTCTACCCGGCCCATTGGCGTATCAGCCAGCAGGTGTTGCAACAGGTCAAGGGGCTGATTGCGCAGCTCGCGGCGGCACCTGCAGGTGAGCGGCCAGAAGAGATAGCGCTGCATGAAAGCGTCTTTATGCAGCTGTTGGTGCAGCTGTGGCAGGGCTGTCTGGCCCGGCAGGGGGACGATCAGGAGGGGCGTTTGCATCAGCTGTTGGACTGGCTCCAGGGCCACTATGCTGAATCGATCGAATGGTCCGAACTGGCCGATCGCTTTGCCATCCCGCTGCGTACGCTGCACCGGCAGCTGAAACAGCACACCAACATGACGCCACAGCGCTACCTGACCCACCTGCGTTTGCTACAGGCTCGCCATATGTTGTGCCACAGCGATAGCAGCATCACCGATATCGCTTTTCGCTGCGGTTTCGGCGACAGCAACCATTTTTCGACCCTGTTCAAGCGTGAGTTTACCTGCCCACCCCGTGCGCTACGTGGTATGCGCTAGCAGCGTGAAAATCACGACTGCATCAATTTTCCTCGCCGCGTGTTCGGCAATAATGCCCAGTCGTGCCAACCAGGAAAGGTGTGAGATGAGGGAGACGTTACTGTTAGAGAGCCGCGATTATCTGCCCTCGGTACAGATGCCGGTGGCCGTGGCGGAGCGCTATCCCCAGATGGGATTTGCCACGCATACTCACCAGTTTTGCGAGATTGTGATCGTTTGGCGTGGCAATGGCCTGCACGTGCTGAACGATCGCCCTTACCGGAACACCTGCGGGGATATTTTTTATATCCGTGCCAGCGATTGCCACAGCTACGAGTCGGTACACGATCTGGTGCTGGATAACGTCATCTATTGCCCGGAGCGTCTGCGGTTGAATGCCCAGTGGGAAAGCCTGCTACCGCCGTTTGATACCTCCAGCGAGCGCTACTGGCGGCTCTCTACCCAAGGCATGGCGCAGGCCCGGCCGATTATCGCCCAGCTTTCGCAGGAGAGCCGTAAAACCGACTCGTTATCGATCCAGTTGACGGAGGCTTTGTTGCTGCAATTGGCGATCGTGCTCAAACGCTATCGCTATGCGGTGGACTGCGTGCATATGTTGCCGGACGGCGAACAGTTGGATTTGCTGATGGCAGCGTTGCAGAACGGCATCGACGGCGACTTTGATCTGCCGGCTTTTTGCCGGCAGCATCAGTTGACCGAGCGGGCGCTGAAGCTGCTGTTCCGCCAGCAAACCGGCATGACCATCAACCACTATCTGCGCCAGATCCGTTTATGCCAGGCCAAGCGCCTGCTACGCCGCAGTGAATACCGCATCAGCGATATTGCCGCCCGATGCGGGTTTGAAGACAGCAACTATTTTTCCGTGGTGTTCACGCGCGAGGCCGGAATGACCCCGCGCGAGTATCGCCAACGGTTTATCGCCTAGGGGCTAGGCGATCCGGTTCGTGCGGATATGCAATATCTGGGCGAGTTTTTCCAGCCGTTCTCCCTGATGGCCAATGCCGATAGCGCAGTGGTGGGCAGGGCCAGCCAAGGACCACTCACGGGTAAAGGTCCTGGCATCCAGGCTGAAACGGTAGCGGCTGTTGGTATTGCCGATATCCAGCGTTTCCCCCGCCACCGAAAGCCCTTCGGCATACTGCAACACGACGTCGCCGTCACGTTCCTCAACCACAGACAAGAAGGTGACCGGGCCGTTTTTCACCGACATCTGAATCGAAACGCCACAACCCGGCTTGCCGTGATACACCGGCAGCGGCACCAGGCGTACATCGCCCTCTGCCATCAGCGGATGCGCAGGCCCATCGTGGCCCCATAGCACAGCGTCATCCTCGAATTCGATGCCGTAAGGTTCGGAGAAGGATCCACCAGCTCCCAGCAGGGCGAGGATTTTCATGGCGATCGCGTTTTTGACTTCATACTCACCGGCGACCGGGATGCCTTTTTGGGTCAGCAGGGTGTTACCTGCAATCACCGACGTAACGATATTCTCGTAATCATTGCCGTTTTGCCCTTCGTAATAATAGGCCATTGCGCCCAGCCCATGCCGTTCTACCAGCCGATCCAGCGCGCAGGCGGTATGCGCAGCGCGTTGCAATTCGGCCTCTGAACAGAGCTCGTCCACCACAAAGGCGTTGTGCATTTCATCCCGCTTAAGCTGAATTTGCGCTGTGGTGCTTTGTTGGCGCAGAGCGTTCAGCTCGCACATTTCCAGCGGTTTGAAACGCACACCAAGCCGTGCGGAAAGGTTGGTCAGATTGCTGTAGACGTCGATCATCCCGTCGTAATAGTGGCCGAGCAGGCCGATCTGTGTGGTGCGTAACGCATTACGCAACGCGAAAGCGGTCAGCCAGTTGTCCAACTCCTGCCAGACTTGTGGATCGCCCTGTAATGCCCCCACCAGCAGTTGATACTCGATCCCGGCGCGATTAAACACGTTGGCCAATTCGGGAGCGCTACACGCCTGGCAATGGGCAAGCCATTCGCCAGTGCGATCGCCGCGATCTGCCATGGCGAGTATTTTCTGGTAGGGCAAACCGGCCTCTGGCTGCAAGGCTAATACCAACACCGGTTTACCCAGGGCTTGCACCAGCGGTAATACGGTGGCACTCAGCGCGTAGGTGCTGATGTAAAGCACCACCACGTCTACCGGCTGGTGGCGAGCCTCTGCCAACAACGCATCGGCGGCAGCGACCGAATCCACCAGCCCACCACGCTGAATCAGGTGACCGCTGGAAAGGCGTTCGGCGATCTGTTCGAGGTAACCTTCAAGGCGGGGCTTAAGGCCGCTAAACTGCGGCCAGTAAGTGTCAAGCCCGATACCAAATAGCAAGATATTCAAAGGACTATTCATCTTTCGCCCCTCAAGATGCCATGCCCAAGCCAACGATGTTGGCAGCCAGTATAATCACCAGGCAACCGAGGCATAGCACTGCCACCGGCTTTCTGGTCCCGCATTTCCACTCTTTCAGCAGTAGCCCGACGATGCCGCCGCACAGTACGTAGAAACTCATGTGCAGCATCCAGCTCATGTAGTCGTATTGTGCCGGGATCTTGGCGTGGCCCCAGGCGTAGAAGAAGAATTGCAGATACCACATCAGCCCGGCCAGCATCGAGAACAGCACGTTGGCGACCAGCAGCTTTTTCGGCAGTGAGAAATCGGCTTTCACCGAGATATTTTTCAAGGTGGCCAGGCGGATCAGGCAGTAGCCCAGGTTGATCAACGCGCCGCCGCCCATAATCACCACATAGCTTGGCAGGGCAACATACAACGGGTCGATGCCCAGTGCTCCGGCGGCTTCATGCATCGGTTTGGCCGCGTCCATGGCGAAGGACATCCCGGCGGAGAAAATGCCGCACATCACCGCCAGCGCCAGTCCCTTCTTGAGGCTGAACTCCTCGGCGCGGATGCCCATGGCCCGCTCTTTCAGCAAGCCTGCATAGCTGACGATCACCACGCCGACCAACGCCACAAATACCCCAACCAGCGACAGGCGGCCACCTGCAGTGCCGAACAGTAGTTCAAAGCGGCCCTGCAATAGCGGTGTCATCAATGTGCCTATGATCAACGTGATGCCGATGGCGATACCAATCCCCATCGACATCCCGAGATAGCGCATGGTCAGGCCATAGTTGATATTACCGATCCCCCACATAGCGCCAAACAGGAATACCGGTAGCAGGGTGGCGGCGCTGAATGAGCCGTAATACTGCCAAAAATCGGGCAGCAGCATATAGCTGATGGCCCAAGGCAGGATCAGCCAGGAAACGAAACCGCCGATCGACCACATGGTTTCCCAAGACCAGTTTTTGACCTGTTTGAATGGTGCGTAGAAGCAGGCCGCACTGGCCGCCCCGACCAGGTGCCAGAGTATCCCTAGCAGAATGGCGTTGTTCATCTTGTTATCCTTGTTGTTGTTGGCGTGGTGACGTAGAGCGCAGAGACCACGGATGAACAGGGAGTCTAAAGAGACACTAGGGAAGGAACCTTCGGTTGGCTGCCGGTTGCCGGGAGAGCATGGCAAAATTCAGCGGGTGCGGGTGTTGACGATCACAAATTTGGCAGGGCGGCGATCGGGCGATGTCTGGCTGGCAGGCGATCGCCCAATAGGGATTACTCTTTAAGCAGTGCGCCCGCATAACCCAGTTGGCGCCAGGCTTCGTAAACTACCACTGAGACGGCATTGGACAGATTCATGCTGCGGCTTTGGGCCTGCATGGGAATACGGATCTTCTGCTGTGCGGGCAACGCATCCAGAATGCTGGCGGGCAGGCCACGGGTTTCCGGGCCAAACAGCAGATAGTCCCCAGCCTGATAGCTGACAGCGCTATGCGCCGGTGTGCCTTTGGTGGTCAGGGCAAACAGCCGCTGTGGATTTTCGCTGGCGAGGAAGGCGGCATAGTCGGCATGGCGCTTGATGCAGGCAAATTCATGATAATCCAACCCGGCACGGCGCAGGCGTTTGTCGTCCCACGGGAAGCCCATAGGTTCGATCAGATGCAGTTGGAAACCGGTGTTGGCGCACAGGCGAATGATGTTGCCGGTGTTCGGCGGAATTTCAGGTTCAAATAAAACGATATTCAGCATGTAAAAAGCCCCTCATGACGAGGGGCGCAGAATAGCAAAATCTTTGGGTGCTGGCGATTAGCGCTGATGCAGCGGCAACCACAGCACCAGACGCAGGCCACCCAGCGGGCTGTCTTCCGCTTTCACCCAGCCGCGATGCTGATTGACGGCGGATTCGACGATGGCCAAGCCCAGCCCGGTACCGCCGGATTGACGATCGCGTGCTTCATCGGTGCGGTAGAACGGCCGGAAAATCTGCTCACGATCTTCCGGGCTGACGCCTGGGCCATCATCGTCCACCACGATGGTGATCCCCTGATTATCGGCGCTGAATGCCACCGCGATGCGCGTATTGGAATAACGCAGGGCATTACGCACAATATTCTCCAGCGCACTGTCCAGGGCACCTGCGTTGCCGTAAATCGTCCATGGGCCAGGAGGGGAGGTGACCTCCAGCTGTTTGCCCATCTGTTCGGCTTCGAAACTGGCGTTGTCCAGCACGTCGGCCCACAGTTCGTTGGCCTTCAGCAGTTCGCGCACCAGCTCGCTTTTCTGTTGGCCACGGGAGAGCAACAGCAGATCGTTAATCATCGAATCCAGCCGTTGGGCTTCGGTTTCGATACGCGCCAGTTCATGGCCTTCACCGTGGCGGCGGCGCATCAGGGCGGTTGCCAGCTGTAGACGCGTTAACGGGGTGCGCAATTCGTGGGAGATATCGGAAATCAGCCGTTGCTGGGCCGTCATCATCCTTTCGAGCGCGCTGACCATCTGGTTGAAACTGGCCCCGGTGGCAAGGAATTCCTGCGGCCCGGCTTCCAGCTCTGGGTGTTGCTTAAGGTTGCCACGGGCTACATCATCGGCGGCATTTTTCAACTTACGCGCCGGTTTGGCCAGGCTCCAGGCCAGCCACAGCAACAGTGGGGCACTGATCAACATGGTGACGATCAGCAGCAACAGCGGCCGGTCGAACATCAGGTTGATAAAATCGGACTGCGAGCTGCTGGCCGGGCGGATCAGGTACAACTGGTAATTGTCTTCACCATCACGCACCGAGAACGGGCCAACCAGTTCGACGCGGCCATATTTTTTCTTTTGCGGTTGGTCGGAGTTGTCCGACTGGCCGATAAAGTTGCGCACGATCTGCATTTCGTTGCGCTGCGCGCCGATCACTCGCCCTTCGCTGGTCACCAACAACAGGCGCTGGCCCGGCGGTGCCCATTTTTCGATGGCGCGGAACAGGCGGCGCCACCACATCAGATCGTTGGCCGGATCGTTTTGCAGTTCGGCTTCGACATGCTGTTCCAGCATCAACCCCTGCCGCTGTTCGCTTTCCAGCAGCGTGGTCATTTGGCGGGAGTCGAGTTTGGGCACCATCAACACCAACATCAGCACCAGGGCCAATGTGAACCAGAAAATGGCGAAGATGCGTGCCGTCAAGCTGTTGATCATGCTGCTGATACCATCAGATAGCCCCGTCCGCGCAGGGTTTTGAACCAAGGATGCCCATCTTTGCGGTCCGGCAGTTTGCGCCGCAGGTTGGAGATATGCATATCAATGGCGCGATCGAACGGCGTCAGGCGTTTGCCCAGCACTTCCTGGCTGAGGAGTTCACGGGAAACTACCTGGCCGAGATGTTGTGCCAGCAAATATAGCAGGGTAAATTCGGTGCCTGTCAGATCCAGCACTTGCCCGTCGAAGCTGGCTTCCTGGCGGCCGGGGTTCAGTTGTAGGCCGTCAACGTCCAGCGTAGGTGCGCTGGTATCCACATTCTGTTGCTGTTCGCTCCAGTTGGAACGGCGCAGAATGGCCCGGATGCGGGCAACCAGTTCGCGATCGTTAAAGGGTTTTGCCAGGTAGTCGTCCGCACCCAGTTCCAGGCCAAGGACCCGGTCCAATTCGCTGCCGCGAGCGGTTAGCATGATCACCGGCGTCTGGTGGTGCTGGCGCAATTCTTTCAGCGTATCGATACCGTTTTTCTTCGGCATCATGATATCGAGCAACAGCAGATCGATGGAGCTGTCCAGTAACGACAACGCCTGTTCACCGTCGTGAGCCACAACGATGTTAAAGCCTTCCATTTCAAGCAGTTCTTTCAGTAGCGAGGTGAGCTCGCGGTCGTCGTCAACTAACAGAATTTTGTGCATATGTGATTTACCTCCTGACGCAAAATACGTCATCAACTGTTGCTATTCCATGACTTTACGTAGTTTTACATGCACTGACGCATGTTTGCAGGTGCAGCGATACACTGCTCCTCGTTGATTCGCAAAGTGAGAAAGCTCGAGGAGTAAAAATGGTTAAGGTGACCGCAGTAGTTATGGCATCAATTTTGGCATTAGGTTCTACCGCTGCCTTTGCTGCTGATACTACACCGGAAACTGTCCAACCTCCTGCTAATGATGCACTGTTGAGAGCGCTTGGCCAGAATCACATGTTTGACGGCGTTCGCTTGACCGAACATCAACGCCAGCAAATGCGCGATTTGATGCGCCAGGCCCGTTACGATCTGCCTGGTGTTAATGTAGACGAAGTGGAAACCATGCATAAGCTGGTCACCGCAGATAAATTTGATGAAGCCGCCGTGCAGGCCCAGGCGGAAAAAATGGCTCAGGAACAGGTTAAGCGCCAGGTCGAAATGGCCCGGGTACGCAACCAAATGTATAACCTGCTGACGCCAGAGCAAAAAAGTGTTTTAGACCAGAAGCATCAGCAGCGTGTGCAGCTGATGAAGCAACAGATTTCTGGTTTGCAGCAAACTTCTGCCCAGAAGTTGAGTATGACTGAGTAATCCCCTGTTTTTCCTTGCCATAGACACCATCCCTGTCTTCCCCCTCATGATGAGGGGGTTTTTTTTATTTCCATAAAATAAATTTACTTAAAAAACAATGGATTAATTCTATGCTAGACGGCGGCGGATTTTCAAAAACCGTTGAGTGTGGACGCGCCTTCTAACCTGGATACCTTATGAATACTTATCTAGGGAGAGCGACATTACTGCACGTTTTGCCAGATTTTTTTGCTTAGCTGACAAGCATCCCATGATGATGGCGGGACTTTTTTTACCCCGCATTCCGTTATACTAAAGCCCATAAACTTTGGTTGGGGTTTTTTATGGAACAGCAATATGCGCGGCTGGTGCAGTCCGCTGCTTTAGCCGCCACCGGAATGGCCTCCGTTCTACTGTTGATCAAGATCGTTGCCTGGTATCTCACCGGATCGGTCAGCCTGTTGGCGGCTTTAGTGGATTCGTTGGTGGATATTGCCGCATCGTTAACCAACCTGCTGGTGGTACGCTACTCGTTGCAGCCGGCTGATGAAGAGCACACCTTTGGCCATGGCAAGGCCGAGTCGCTGGCGGCGCTGGCGCAAAGCATGTTTATCTCCGGTTCTGCCCTGTTCCTGTTCTTGACCGGCTTCCAGCATCTGTATTCTCCGCAGCCCCTGAATTCGCCGGGTATAGGGGTAGCAGTGACTATCATTGCGTTGATTAGCACTCTCATCCTGGTGACCTATCAGCGCTGGGTGGTCAGAAAAACACGCAGCCAGGCGGTACGGGCCGATATGCTGCATTATCAGTCAGATGTGATGATGAATGGTGCTATTTTGATAGCACTTGGGCTAAGCTGGTACGGATTTCACCGTGCGGACGCGCTGTTTGCCCTGGGCATTGGGGTTTATATTCTCTACAGCGCGCTGCGTATGGGATACGAGGCGGTGCAGTCCCTGCTGGATCGCGCCTTGCCGGATGAAGAGCGTCAGGCAATTATCGATGTGGTATCGTCGTGGCCGGGTGTGAAAGGTGCGCACGATCTGCGTACGCGGCAGTCTGGGCCAACGCGGTTTATCCAGTTGCATTTGGAAATGGAAGACACCCTGCCGTTGATGCAGGCGCATATTCTGGCAGAACAGGTGGAGCAGGCATTGTTGCATCGTTTCCCTGGGGCCGACGTGATTATTCACCAGGATCCCTGCTCTGTTGTTCCTCAAGGCCGACAGGGGCATTGGGAACTATAATCAACAGACATAGGTCAATGTTGGGTGGATTGAGAAATCACGGTGTTAGCACGCCGTGCCATGTGAAGTTTTTTCCTTGATGTTGCGTGACCTGAATCAATTCAGCTGGGTGTTTTTGTTATAATATCCAGCAATAAAAGCCGTAAAGCTGGTTTTGCGCCGTTGGAGAGATACCCGGTGAGTCGGCGAATACAGAATTCTTAAGAAATTGCATCTACAGTTCAGAGGTAGTCATGATCAAGAAAATCGGTGTACTGACGAGTGGCGGTGACGCCCCAGGTATGAACGCTGCCATCCGTGGCGTTGTGCGTGCTGCGCTCACAGAAGGTCTGGAAGTATTTGGTATTTACGATGGCTACCTTGGTTTGTACGAAGATCGCATGGAGCAATTAGACCGCTATAGCGTGTCTGACATGATCAACCGTGGTGGCACCTTCCTGGGTTCTGCGCGTTTTCCAGAGTTCAGGGATGACAGCGTGCGCGCCAAGGCGATTGAAAACCTGAAAAACCGCGGCATTGATGCGCTGGTGGTCATCGGCGGTGACGGCTCCTACATGGGGGCGAAACGCCTGACCGAAGAAGGTTTCCCATGCATCGGTTTGCCTGGCACCATCGATAACGACGTTGCAGGCACCGACTACACCATCGGTTACTTCACCGCGTTGGAAACCGTGGTGGAAGCAATTGACCGTCTGCGCGACACCTCTTCATCACACCAACGTATCTCTATCGTGGAAGTGATGGGGCGTTACTGTGGCGACCTGACCCTGGCGGCGGCCATTGCCGGTGGTTGTGAATTTATCGTCCTGCCGGAAATCGAATTCAGCCGTGACGATCTGGTTAATGAAATCAAAGCCGGTATTGCCAAAGGTAAAAAGCACGCCATCGTGGCGATCACCGAGCATATCTGTGACATCGACGAACTGGCGCGCCACATCGAGCAGGAAACCAAGCGTGAAACCCGTGCTACCGTATTGGGCCACATCCAGCGTGGTGGTTCACCGGTTGCCTATGACCGTATTCTGGCTTCCCGCATGGGCGCGTACTCCATCGACCTGCTGCTGCAAGGTTACGGTGGCCGTTGTGTAGGGATCCAGAACGAGAAGATGGTGCACCACGACATCGTTGACGCGATCGAAAACATGAAGCGTCCGTTCAAAGGTGACTGGTTGGAAACGGCGAAAAAGCTGTACTAATCCGCCCCTGATGCTGCTAAGCGGGCGCGGTATATACGGCGCCCCTTCGGGCGAACATGTTCGCCTCTACAAGTTCAGCCGCATTGGCACTTGGTCATCAATCTAGAGCCTCCGTTTGGGAGGCTTTTTTTCGTCTGTCATCGCTATATTCCAGAATGGTCTAGTACCACATTTTTTATTCTTTAATTGTGAGGGAAGTTTCTGGCAGGCTTTGATGCTAAATCAACCGCTTGAGGTTGCGTCATTTTCTGGGGGAACGGCAATGCAAAAATGGGGTGTGGGTCTGACTTTACTGCTGTTGGCATCGAGTGCCATGGCGAAAGATATTCAACTGCTGAACGTCTCATACGATCCAACGCGTGAGTTCTACCAGGAATATAACACGGCGTTTGGTAAGTATTGGCAGCAGCAGACTGGCGATAAGGTTACCGTGCGTCAGTCACATGGCGGTTCAGGCAAGCAGGCGACCTCGGTGATTAATGGCATCGAAGCGGATGTGGTCACGCTGGCGCTGGCATACGACGTGGACGCCATTGCCGAACGTGGTCGTATTGATAAAGCGTGGATCAAGCGCCTGCCAGACAACTCAGCACCTTATACCTCGACCATCGTTTTCCTGGTGCGTAAAGGCAACCCAAAACAGATCCATGATTGGGCTGATCTGGTGAAACCCGGCGTGTCGGTTATTACACCGAACCCGAAAACCTCTGGCGGTGCCCGTTGGAACTATCTGGCTGCCTGGGGTTATGCCCTGCACCAGAACGGTGGTGATAAAGCCAAGGCTCAGGAGTTCGTTAAAGAGCTGTACCGCAATGTGGAAGTGCTGGATTCCGGCGCACGTGGCGCAACCAATACCTTCGTTGAGCGCGGCATCGGTGATGTGCTGATCGCTTGGGAAAACGAAGCCTTGCTGGCAGAAAAAGAGCTGGGTAAAGACAAATTTGAAATCATCACTCCGAGCGAATCCATTCTGGCCGAACCGACGGTATCGGTGGTGGACAAGGTCGTTGATAAACGTGGCACCCGTGATGTGGCCACGGCTTACCTGAAGTATCTGTATTCCCCGGAAGGTCAGACTATTGCGGCCAACAACTACTACCGTCCGCGTGATGCAGCCGTTGCAGCCAAATTCGCCGAGCAGTTCCCAAAACTGAAGCTGTTCACCGTGGATGATACTTTTGGCGGTTGGACTGAAGCGCAGAAGGTGCACTTTGCTACCGGCGGGATCTTTGACGAAATCAGCAAGCGCTGATCGCCATCTGTGGGCCATAAAAAACCCCGGCAAGCCGGGGTTTTGTTATTTCAGGCCGGATGAAATCAGGCTTTTTTCGCTTGGGCAGCGGCTTTGACGATCACGGCGAAAGCGTCAGCTTTCAGCGATGCGCCGCCAACCAGCGCGCCGTCGATGTCTGGCTGAGCAAACAGCTCTGCGGCGTTCTTATCGTTCACGGAACCGCCGTACTGGATGATCACTTCGGCTGCTACTGCAGCGTCTTGCTTGGCGATATGGTCACGGATAAATTTGTGTACTGCCTGAGCTTGCGCTGGGGTGGCAGATTTACCGGTACCGATAGCCCACACTGGCTCATAAGCGATGACGGTGCCTTTGAACGCTTCAGCGCCCTGGGTTTTCAGCACGGCGTCGATCTGGCGCGCACAAACTTCTTCGGTTTTACCCGCTTCGTTTTCTGCTTCGGTTTCACCGATGCACAGCACTGGGATCAGGCCAGCGGCTTTCAACACGGCAAATTTCTCTGCGATCGCGGCGTCGGTTTCTTTGTGATAGGTACGGCGCTCTGAGTGGCCGATGATGATGTATTCAGCACCCACGTCTTTGAGCATGGTGGCAGAAACTTCACCGGTGAAGGCGCCAGACAGGTTGATGTCGACGTTCTGTGCGCCCAGTGCGATGCGGCTGCCGCCCAGTTCGTGCTTGGCCAGATCCAGATACATGACTGGAGGTGCGATGGCAACGCCACAACCGTCAACGCTGCTCAGTTCTTTACGCAAGGCGGCGATCAGTTCGTTAACCATGTGAACGCTGCCGTTAAGCTTCCAGTTACCCATTACTAATGGATGACGCATGTGTTTTCCTCCAAAAAGGGGACGCGAGAGTCTAAATGACAACTGCCGGACAGGCAGTTTACCTGCCCAACAGTATAGAGATGAATCAGTGCAAAGGCTTTGCTTTTTGTCATTAATTGCTGGGGTATCAGGGTTCAGATAGCGTTAGCTTAATCGGTTCAACGGCGAAGGTTACCCCCTTATCGCCGTTATCTGCCACCACATAGCGTATTGCCCCGACCTGTTGCTGGTAGAAGTAGGAGCCTTTGCCTTTTTCCAGCAGGTTGTTCACCTTGATAATGCTTTCTTCCACGGTGAGTGTCGGTTCAAACTGTCGGCTCAGGGCCGCCATGTAGTTCACCACGATGGCTTTGGCCGCTTTTTCTTCGCCATCCTGCAACAGTAAATGGGTAATCTGCATGGTTTTAATCTTACCGGTGCCTTTTTCCAGTGCGGTAGAGGCGTACAGGTTTTCGTTAATCTTGCTGGCTGCGCGGGTCAGTAAAGGAGAGTCATCCTCTCTGGAGGGGACGACGCGAAACTCACCAATTGGCAGCGTTGGGTTGTCGCGGTTGTATTTTTCGCGAAATTGCACCACCGTCAGATCGAAGGTGGGCGCGCCAGCCAGTAAATAGGGCGCGTTCGCCGGAGCTTCGGTAGGCGTATCCGGTGGATCGGCCCAAGCACTGCCGATAGGGAAACACAGGCAGGCTATAACGATGATTTTTTTCAGCATGGTATACGGCATCGGTAACAAAGATGACTCCGATTAAAACGATAACCCGGGTGAATTGTCAAAAATTCCTCGTGATTGTCGTTTGCTGACGCAAGGCGGTGCGATGGTTTGCGTTTTGCCGGGGCTAGCTCAACCCGGTATGGCCTATGTTACACTGCGGCGCAGAATATGGGCAGGCCAAGAGTGCATGAATCGATGAGCTTACAGCAATGGTGTTTTTCCTTTAAGGGCCGTATCGGGCGGCGCGACTTCTGGATCTGGATGGCAGTCTGGGTGGTGCTGATGGCGGTGGCTTTCACGCTGGCCAACTACGATGTGGTAGCGATCCAAACCATCGCCTTTTGCATCGTGGCGCTGTTGTGGCCAACGGCGGCGGTGCTGGTCAAGCGCCTGCACGATCGTAATAAAAAGGGCTGGTGGGCGTTGCTGTTGATCCTGGCGTGGATATTGGCGGCTGGTAACTGGCAGATGTTGGCGCCGGTCTGGCAGTGGGGCGTGGGGCGTTTTATTCCGACGCTGATTGTGGTGATGATGGCGATCGATCTGGGGGCTTTTCTTGGCACCCCAGGGGATAACCGATTCGGGCCAGAGGCCGAACCGGTAAAATTCCGCTGAACTACCAGTAATGCTCGCTGGTGATATGGCCCGGCTTGCGGCGCAGATGTTTGCGCATCTGGTACTTCTCTTTCAGCGTTTGCTGGGTATCTCGCACCATCTGCGGGTTGCCGCACAGCATCACATGGCTGGTTTCGGCATCCAGGGTCAAACCAACCGCCGCTTCCAGCCGCCCATCCTCCAGCAGAGCCGGAACGCGCCCGGTCAATGAGCCAGCTACTTCTTCGCGGCTGACCACGGTTTGAATGCGTAGTTTGCCGTTAAAACGCTGTTGCAGCTGCTGCATCAGCGGCAGGTAGCTGAGATCGCGAGCAAATCGTGCGGCGTGCACCAATACCAGGTTGTTGAAGCGATCCAGATCTTTGCCTTCTTGCAGGATCGACAGATAAGGGCCGATGGCGGTGCCGGTCGCCAGCATCCATAAGGTATCGCAGTCTGGCACTTCTTCGAGCACAAAGAATCCGGCGGCTTCTTTGGTGACCATCACCTCCGCTCCGGGCTGCAACTGATGGAGGCTTGGGCTGAGTTTTCCTTCTGGCACTGTGACCAGATAAAACTCCAGGTTAGGATCGCTGGGGGCATTAACGTAAGAATAGGCACGCTGAACGCGCTCGCCGTCTATTTCTAGTGACAGCTTGGCAAACTGCCCTGCGGTGAAACTGTCGATCGGGGCATTGACGGTGATGCTGAACAAGCCATCGGTCCAATGTTGTACCCCTGTCACTTTGCCGTTAACCCATTCAGCCATACTTTTAACGCTCCCGTGGTCGGATCAAATAAGCACAATGTCGTGAGCCGGAGATGGCATGCGCGGTACGTTCTATCCGGTAGCCTTTACCAAACAGGCGGTGGAACAGTTGCAGTTCGGAGTTGCACAGGTTGCTGCAAGTATGGGCCGCCACGCCGATTGGGCAGTGGTTTTCCACCAGCAACATCCCCTGCGGGCTTTCCAACAGTTCCGCCATGTAGCCGTCACGCTGGCGTAGGTTAACCAGGCGATTGAGCTTGCTGAGATGGTCTTCTTCCTCTGCCAGCTCATCGGCGTACCGGTGATAGAGTTTATCCTCGCGAGCACGGATCAGCTTTTCTATGCCTTCGGCACCGAACAGCTCATGTGCTGACTCCAGCAGGATCGCCGAAAGCCGATCGTGTCCGTCGGCAAACTGGGCATGGCCCTGTTGGGTCAAAGACCAGTAACGCGTCGGGCGGCCTACTTTGGCGCGCGTTTCCTCGTAGCAAACCAGCTCACGTTGTTCAAGGGATTGCAGATGCTGGCGGATCCCCATCGGCGTGATTTCCAGCCGCTCTGCCAGCATTTTGGCAGAATGAGGACCCAAGGTTTTTAACTGCAATAAAATCAGCTCTGGTGTTTTCATAAAACCCAAATCCCTGTGGCGGTATCTTATTTCAAGTTGATGGAAATAATTATCGATTAAGTGTTAAAGCTAATCTGATACAAGTTTATCATTTTTAACTCTTTCCCGTTATGACAACAGATACGTACAGTTTGATTTACGAGACTGGTAGCGATAGATGCCAGTGTGACGGCGATCTATATTTGTCTGAAACTCGCTAAAAAAATTAGATTTGTTAGCTTATGCGACGCTGAGAAGCTGCTCTGTGGTTCCCCCTGGGTTATTGGGCGGGGTTGAGTGTCGCAACACTGAATAAGCTAATGAAGATAATGAGAAAAATTGAGAACTTCCACCTGCTGGTGATGCTGATCCTGCTGGTTGCCGTCGGTCAGATGGCGCAAACCATTTATGTGCCGATTATCGCCGATATTGCCCGCGATCTCTCGGTGCCCTCCGGCTCAGTGCAGCGCGTCATGGCGGCTTACCTGCTGACCTATGGTTTCTCACAGTTGATCTACGGACCGCTTTCCGATCGCATTGGCCGCCGCCCGGTGATCCTGGCTGGCATGATGATTTTCCTGCTCGGCGCCTTGGGCGCTTTGCTGGCCAACAGTCTATCGATGTTGGTGGCTGCCAGCGCGGTTCAAGGGATGGGCACCGGCGTGGCGGGCGTGATGGCCAGAACCATGCCGCGCGACTTGTATGCGGGCACTTCCCTACGCTACGCCAATAGCCTGCTGAATATGGGCATTCTGGTCAGCCCGCTGTTGGCTCCGGTAATTGGCGGGGGGTTGGCGATGATGTTTGGTTGGCGGGCTTGTTATGGCTTCCTGCTGGTGTTGTGCGCCAGTGTAGCGTTTGCCATGTTCCGTTGGTTGCCGGAAACCCGGCCGCAGCAGACGGAAAAACGCCGTATGTTCTCCAGCTTCCGCCAACTGTTGGCGGATGGCACTTTCAGCTGCTATCTGGTGATGTTGATCGGCGCTCTGGCCGGTATCGCCGTCTTTGAAGCCAGCTGTGGCGTGTTGATGGGGGGAGTGTTGGGCCTGAGCGGTTTGACCGTCAGTATCCTGTTTATCCTGCCGATCCCGGCTGCGTTCTTTGGAGCCTGGTATGCCGGGCGTGATGGCAAAACCTTCCACAGCCTGATGTGGCATTCGGTGATCAGTTGCCTGTTGGCCGGCCTGATGATGTGGATCCCTGGCTGGTTCGGGGTGATGAATATCTGGACGCTGATCGTACCTGCAGCACTGTTCTTCTTCGGTGCCGGGATGCTATTCCCCTTGGCGACCACAGGTGCGATGGAGCCGTTCCCTTATCTGGCAGGGGCTGCGGGTGCCCTGGTGGGCGGCATGCAGAATATGGGGTCTGGCCTGGCGACCTGGCTGTCAGCCATGCTGCCGCAAACCGGGCAGTTCAGCCTTGGGTTGTTGATGTTTGCCATGGCGTTGCTGATTTTGCTGTGCTGGTGGCCGCTATCGAGCCGTATGCAGCATCAGGGACATACCGCCTGATAGAGATGGGGCGCGCTCTGCGCCCCTAGGCGTCAAAGCAGGAATTCGTGCAGCGCTGCGTCTTTGCGATCCAGATAGTGGGTCGAACGGATGCGGCGGATAGTGCGCGATTTGCCTCGGATTAACAGGGTTTCGGTGGTGGCCATATTACCTTTGCGGGTGATGCCCTCCAGCAGATCGCCTTTGGTGATGCCCGTCGCGGCAAAGATCACATTATCGTTGCGCGCCATTTCATCCAGCACCAACACCTTACCGGCTTCGATACCCATTTCTTTACAACGGGCCAGCTCCTGCTCGCCGATACGGCGATTATCTTCGTTATCCCCTTTGACCTGATGACGAGCCAGCAGGCGGGCTTGCATATCGCCATCCAGCGCACGGATCACCGCAGCGGAGATCACGCCTTCCGGTGCGCCACCGATGCCGTACATCACATCCACTTCGCTTTCCGGCATACAGGTCAGGATCGACGCGGCGACATCACCGTCGGGAATAGCGAAAACCTTCACCCCGAGCTGCTGCATTTCTGCGATCACTGCATCGTGGCGTGGTTTAGCCAGAGTGATCACAGTCAGCTCAGTCAGTGGCTTACCTAGGCGGGCCGCGATGTTGTTCAGGTTGGTGGCTAGCGGCAAGTTGAGGTCGATCACTCCACGCGCCTGCGGGCCGACGACCAGTTTTTCCATGTACATATCAGGAGCGTGCAGGAAGGTGCCGCGATCGCCTACCGCCAGGACTGCCAGCGCATTGGATTGCCCCATTGCGGTCATGCGCGTGCCTTCGATGGGATCGACGGCGATATCCACCGCATCGCCAATCCCGGTGCCGACGTTTTCACCGATATACAGCATCGGAGCTTCATCAATCTCACCTTCACCGATCACGATCCGGCCATCGATATCCACCCTGTTGAGCATAATGCGCATGGCATTGACGGCGGCACCGTCGGCGGCGTTTTTGTCGCCGCGTCCCAACCATTTATAACCCGCAAGTGCGGCGGCTTCGGTAACGCGGGAAAATTCGATGGCTAATTCACGTTTCATGGCAAACCTGTCAGTGAGTAAAGGGAAGAGAATATCGGCAAAGTTTATCACAGGGGGGAGGCGGCAGGGCGAGGCAAAAAAAACGCTGCCCGTAGGCAGCGCTGTTGCAGAGTAAAACGAATCAGTCGTGATCTTCCCAGGCTTGCGCACGAGCCACGGCCTTTTTCCAGCCGCTATAGCGGAAGTTACGCTCGGTAGTTTCGATACCTGGGCGGAATTCACGCTCGATGGTGGCTTTGCTCTTCACCTCATCCAGATCGTTCCAGTAGCCAATCGCCAACCCGGCCAGGAAGGCTGCGCCCAACGCTGTCACTTCACGCACCTCAGGACGCTCGACACGGGTGCCGAGGATATCGGACTGGAACTGCATCAGGAAGTTGTTGGCTACCGCACCACCATCCACACGCAGCGCTTGCAGACGGGTATTGGCATCGGCTTGCATGGCATCCAGCACGTCGCGAGTCTGGTAGGCGATAGACTCCAGCGTGGCGCGGATGATGTGGTTGCTGTTGACGCCACGGGTCAGGCCGAAGATGGCGCCACGGGCATACGGGTCCCAGTAGGGGGCACCCAGGCCGGTAAAGGCGGGAACCACGTAGACGCCATTGCTGTCTTTGACCTTGGTCGCGAAGTATTCGGAGTCGGCGGCATCGCTGATCAGTTTCAGCTCGTCGCGCAGCCACTGGATAGAGGCGCCGCCAATAAATACCGCACCTTCCAGCGCATAGTTCACTTCACCGCGTGGGCCGCAGGCGATGGTAGTCAGCAGGCCGTGGTTGGAACGCACGGCCTCTTTGCCGGTATTCATCAACAGGAAGCAGCCGGTGCCGTAGGTGTTTTTCGCCATACCCGGCTGGACGCAGAGTTGGCCATACAGCGCCGCCTGCTGGTCACCGGCGATCCCGGCGATAGGAATACGCGTCCCGCCTTTACCCCCGATGTTGGTCTGGCCATACACTTCGGAAGAAGGACGGACGTTTGGCAGCATGGCGCGCGGGATATCCAGCGCTTCCAGCATACGATCGTCCCAGTCCAGCTCATGGATGTTGAACATCATGGTACGCGAGGCGTTGGTGTAGTCGGTCACGTGAACCCGCCCTTGAGTCATCTTCCACACCAGCCAGGTGTCGACGGTACCAAACAGCAGTTCACCGCGCTTGGCACGTTCGCGCGCGCCTTCGACGTGGTCGAGGATCCATTTGACCTTGGTGCCCGAGAAGTAAGGGTCGACCACCAGGCCGGTATTGTGGCGGATATACTCTTCCAGGCCATCACGCTTGAGTTTTTCACAGATGTCGGCGGTGCGGCGGCACTGCCAGACGATCGCGTTATAAATCGGTTTACCGGTCTCTTTTTCCCAGACGATGGTGGTTTCACGCTGGTTGGTGATGCCGATGCCAGCGATCTGGTCAGAACTGATATCGGCCTTGGCCAGCACTTCGACCAAGGTGGAACTTTGTGAGGACCAGATTTCCATCGGGTCGTGTTCTACCCAGCCGGCCTTCGGATAGATCTGCGTAAATTCACGCTGTGAAACCGCAACAATATTGGCATCGTGATCGAGCACTACGGCACGTGAACTGGTGGTTCCCTGGTCGAGGGCGACAATGTATTTTTTTTCGGTTGTCATAATTTTGAGTCCTACTGTGGTTAACCGTTTAAAGCCGTGCCAATCACGCTTTACGTTGTTCTGATTGAGGGGCCGGTTGCTCTTCTTCGAGGCAAACGTCACAAGGCAGATGGCGACCGATCAGCGCGCGGTAACCAAAGGCACCCAAACCGGCACCGACGATAGGGCCGAAGATTGGCACCAGGAAGTAAGGGATGTCGCGAGCGCCGGTGAAGGCCACCTTGCCCCAGCCTGCCAGATAGGCGAACAGTTTCGGGCCGAAGTCACGTGCCGGGTTCAGTGCAAAGCCGGTTAATGGTCCCATAGAGGCACCGATGACGGCAATCAGAATACCGATCAACAGCGGTGCCAGCGGGCCGCGTGGAATGCCGTTGCCGTCATCGGTCAGTGCCAGGATCAGGCACATCAGGATGGCGGTGATCACGGTTTCTACCAGGAAGGCCTGGCCAACGGAGATATGTGCGTTGGGATACGTCGAGAAAATACCGGCCAATTCGAGGCTTTCATTGCTGCCACGCACCATCTGGTGGGCGGCTTCAAAATCGAAGAACAGACTGTAATACAGCCCGTAGACCAGTGCTGCCGCGCAAAAGGCCCCCGCGATCTGCGCAACGATGTAAGGAAGTACTTTGCGTCCATCAAAGCAGGCGAACAGCCACAGCGCGAGCGTGACGGCCGGGTTCAGGTGAGCACCGGAAATGGCGGCGGTCAGATAGATGGCCATCGCCACCCCCAGGCCCCAAATGATGCTGATTTCCCACTGGCCGAAGCTGGCACCTGCCAGTTTCAGCGCTGCAACACAGCCTACGCCAAAGAAAATCAACAGACCGGTGCCGAGGAATTCAGCGATGCACTGGCCTTTTAAGGTCGGACTGATGGTTTGGCTCATAATATTATTGTCCTGCAGACGACGGTTATAGGTTATCTAGGCTTGGCGCGTTGGCGTTTTGGCCCTGAGCTACAGAGTTTTTCTTCACGCCCTCTTATCGGCTGAGGACGTGATGTAAATTTATCGTTAACGAGCATAAACGAGAAATAGCGAAATCAAAATGTGTGTACCTCGTCATAAAATTGAGCGAATTCGCGTTGTTCGGTGTTCTTTCTGCACCATAAAACGGTGATCTGACCAGTTATTTTGTCTCTATTTGTTAACAACCCTGCCGTTGGGCAGCGGCGACTTTCAGCTTTGACCGATAGCCACGGTAGGAAAATTGCAACAGAGTGCGCGTTGGGTCGGTATGTTGCTAGACACTGGGGGGCTGGCTACTTACAATCGTTTTTATTGCGGGAAAGGTTTTATCGAGACAGGCGCTGGGCCTGTTGGTTACGCGAGCATATTCGCAGTCGCTGCAGCTAAGGTTGCGGCGCTACTTATGGATGTACGCCTTGCTATCATGAGGGGACTGAAGAATGTCATTTGAAGTATTTGAAAAACTGGAAGCAAAAGTTCAGCAGGCGATCGATACCATCACGCTGTTGCAGATGGAAATTGAAGAGCTGAAAGAGAAAAACAATTCCCTGTCTCAGGAAGTTCAGAGCGCTGCGGGTAACCACGAGTCACTGGTCCGTGAAAACCAGCAGCTGAAAGAAGAGCAGCACGTGTGGCAAGATCGCCTGCGCGCATTGCTGGGTAAAATGGAAGAAGTCTGATCCATTCGCACCAACGAAAAGGGCGCCTTAGGCGCCCTTTGTCATTTTCTGCGGTTACTCGATATCGAGCGGATCTTCAGAAAGGATGATGCCGGTGTTGTCGGCATACAGATGATCGCCAGAGAAGAAGGTAACACCGCCAAAATTCACGCGGATATCACTTTCGCCTATCGCTTCGCTGGTGGCTCCTACCGGGATCGCGGCCATCGCCTGAATACCGATGTCCAGTTCTTCCAGATCGTCCACCTGGCGCACCGCACCGTAAACCACGATGCCTTCCCATTCGTTCTGAGTCGCCAGACGGGCCAGCTCCGCGTCAATCAGGGCACGGCGTACCGAGCCGCCGCCGTCGATCACTAATACGCGGCCACGGCCGTTTTCTTCGAGCAGTTCAAACAGCAGGCCGTTATCCTCGAAGCATTTCACCGTAGTGATTTGCCCGCCAAATGAAGTACGCCCGCCAAAGTTGGAGAACAGAGGCTCAACTACGTTGACCTCTTCCTGATAGATATCGCAAAGTTCGGAAGTATCGTATTTCATAGGATTTTACGTCTGTTTGCCGCTGGAATAACCAGTATATCCCTTTATTCGCCCCGTTGGCAAAATCATCAGTGCCAGGATGCGTTCTGGTACGCAAGTCTCAACTAACTGAGCACCACGCCAATTGCAAATAGCACGTTGGCGAGCAAAGCGGCCTTGACCATATGTTCCAGCATCGGGCGCATACCGACGGCCGTAGGGTCACGTAAGACACGCATGCCGTGGCGGTACAGCAGCGGGATGGCCAACACAAACAGCCAGCCCCATAGGCTATGCAGGTTAAGCAGGGTAAACAGGGCAAAACAGACCACGGCGGCGATCAGCAGCGTTGCGTGGTAATAGCGCGCATTCTGTGGCCCAAGGCGGACGGCCAGGGTATTTTTGCCGTTAGCGCGGTCACTTTCGATATCGCGCAGATTATTGATGTTCAACACCGCCGCCGCGAGCAGGCCACAGGCGGTGGCTGGCAACATCACGACGCTATCGAAAGTGTGAGTCTGTAGATAGTAAGTGCCTGCCACGCTGAGCCAGCCGAAAAACACCAATACCGAAATATCGCCCAGCCCGAGATAACCGTAAGGTTTGGTGCCCACGGTATAGGTTATGGCCGCGACAATCGCTAACCCGCCCAGCACCAGGAAGCCCACCACATCGCTGGGTTTTTCACAGGCGACGGCGATTAGCCAGCAACCGGAAATGGCGATCAGCACCACCGTCAGCATCAAGGCCCGCTTCATCTGGCTTTGGGTGATCATGCCCTTTTGCATGCCGCGCAACGGACCGATACGGTCTTCTTTATCGCTACCTTTTACCGCATCACCGTAATCGTTGGCCAAGTTAGAGAGGATCTGCAGCAGACCTGCGGTCAGCAGAGCCAACAGCGCCACGCCGGGTTTGAGGCTACCCTGCCAGGCGGCGATCGCGGAACCGACAACGATGGAGGCAAAGGCCAATGGCAGGGTTCGTGGTCGTAAACTTTCCAGCCAGGCTCTGGCCGGGGTGGTGGTGGTTGATGAGCTCATATTTCGCTTCAGTAAGTCAAAAGACGGTGTCCGTTAAAAATAAATGTGGGAGGCAATGCCTCCCACAAAGATAACTGACAGGACAGTGATAGAGCGATTATAGGATAAAACGACTCAGATCTTCATCCGCTACCAGTTCATCCAGATGATTGCGCACGTATTCCGCGTCAATTGTAATGGATTGGCCGCCAATTTCACTCGCATCGTACGAAATATCTTCCATCAGACGCTCCAGCACGGTGTGCAGACGACGTGCGCCGATGTTTTCGGTGCTTTCGTTAACCTGCCAGGCGGCTTCAGCGATGCGGCGGATACCGTCAGCGGTGAAATCGATGTTGACGCCTTCGGTGGCCATCAACGCTTTGTACTGCTCGGTAAGCGACGCACTTGGCTCGGTCAGGATACGTTCAAAATCTTCCGTGGTCAGCGCTTGCAGCTCAACGCGGATTGGCAGACGGCCTTGCAGTTCCGGGATTAGGTCGGAAGGGCTGGCAGTCTGGAACGCACCGGAGGCGATAAACAGAATGTGATCGGTCTTCACCATGCCGTGCTTGGTGGATACCGTACAGCCTTCCACCAGCGGCAGCAGATCGCGTTGGACGCCCTCGCGGGACACGTCCGGGCCGGAGCTCTGGCCGCTGCGCTTACAGATTTTGTCGATCTCATCGATAAACACGATACCGTGCTGCTCAACGGCTTCCACCGCCTGCTCTTTCAGCTCTTCCGGGTTGACCAGCTTGGCCGCTTCTTCTTCGATCAGCAGCTTGAAGGCTTCCTTGATCTTCACTTTACGCGGTTTCTGTTTCTGCCCACCGAGGTTTTGGAACATCGATTGCAACTGGTTGGTCATCTCTTCCATGCCCGGAGGCGCCATGATTTCCACGCCCATCGGGGCCGAAGCCAGATCGATTTCGATTTCTTTATCGTCCAACTGGCCTTCACGCAGTTTCTTACGGAATGCCTGGCGAGCGGCAGAAGGTTCATTCTGCTCTTCTGCCTGGCCCCAGTTGTTCTTGGCCGGTGGGATCAGCACGTCAAGAATGCGTTCTTCTGCCATCTCTTCCGCACGGGTGCGGTTTTTCTCGATCGATTGCAGACGCACCATTTTCACGGCGGCATCGGTCAGATCGCGGATGATAGAGTCCACTTCCTTACCCACATAGCCCACTTCGGTGAACTTGGTGGCTTCTACCTTGATGAAGGGAGCATTGGCCAGTTTTGCCAGACGACGGGCGATCTCGGTTTTACCGACGCCGGTTGGGCCGATCATCAGAATATTTTTTGGGGTCACTTCGTGACGCAGCATCTCGTTGAGCTGCATCCGGCGCCAGCGGTTACGCAGGGCAATGGCGACAGCACGTTTGGCTTTGTTTTGGCCGATGATGTAGCTGTCCAGTTCGCTGACGATCTCGCGCGGGGTCATTTCAGACATGGTATTCGATCCTTACGCTTTGGAAGGCAATTCTTCGATGGTGTGACAATGGTTGGTGTAAATACAGATGTCGCCGGCGATGGTCAGGGATTTCTCCACGATTTCGCGGGCGCTCATTTCGGTATTTTCCAACAGCGCACGTGCGGCCGACTGGGCATAAGGGCCACCGGAGCCGATCGCAATCAAATCATTTTCTGGCTGAATTACGTCACCGTTACCGGTGATGATCAGCGAGGACGTCTCATCGGCTACCGCCAGCAGGGCTTCCAGCTTGCGTAGCATGCGGTCGGTACGCCAGTCTTTTGCCAGCTCCACGGCCGCTTTCACCAGATGGCCCTGGTGCATCTCCAGCTTGCGCTCGAACAGTTCGAACAGGGTAAAAGCGTCAGCCGTACCCCCGGCGAAACCGGCAATCACTTTGTCGTTATACAGGCGACGGACTTTTTTGACGTTGCCCTTCATTACCGTGTTGCCCAGTGTGGCCTGGCCATCGCCACCGATCACTACCTGGCCGTTGCGGCGTACGCTTACAATTGTTGTCACGAGCAGACCCTCGTTGCGGACGGAAAGAAGTCCCCGCAGCCTCTGCGTTGGCAGAGACTACGAGGCATATTGAGACTATAGATGGGGGGAGATTGACGCTTTTCAACCCCCGACGGAGAGGGGAATGCAACTTGACATGCCCATGCCCTTCAGGCGGGACAGGGTTTTGTCTGCGGCGGCGCGGCTGCTGTATGGGCCAAGCATCACGCGATTCCAGCCACCACCTGCGGTGACTCGGCTTTCAACCCCTTCAAACGCCAACTGTGCCCGAACCGACTCGGCCTGATCGGCTGCGCGGAACGAACCACATTGCACCATCCACTTCTGCTTCGACTCAGGCTTGGTTTCCGGCTTGGCCGCTTCCGTTTTTACTTCTTGTTTCACTTCTGGCTGACGAGTCTGCACTGGCGGAGTCACGGCCTGGGATTTGGGTTGCTGTACCTGCGGCTTCGGCTGCTGCACTTGTTGTTGGTGCTGCTGTACCGGTTGTTGCTGCACGGGTGCTGCGCCGTTGTTGAACGGGTTGCGAGGCTGAGTGACCTGCTGTTGCTGCGCTGGTGGTGCTATCTGCTGTACCGGCGGTTGTACCTGCTGTTGCCGCCCACCGTTACGCAACTGTGAAGGATCGTTGTAAGGCACTTCAGACAGCTGCGTTGGGCGCTGCTGCATATCGGCCTGCATCTGCTCCAGCAATTGGCGTTGTTCGTCGGTCAACTGAGTTTTGGAATTGACCTCTCCCCCGGCCGTTGGCTCGGTAGGTGTCTTGACGCCGATCTGGCGGTTCTCCAGCTCTTTGATGTAACGCCAACGCTCTTCCGGCTTCGGTGGCAGCCCGTTGCCCGGGCGTGTGCCATGCGTAGGCAACATCGGCGTTTCATCCGGTTTATTGTGGGTAATGAAATAAAGACCACCGATAAAGACAACCAGAATGGCGACGGCAAGCGCCACCACGGTTTTGGATACCTTTGGAGAACTGCGTTTTTTACGGCTGGGGGTCTTGCGCCGCGCTGCTCCTGAGCGCCCGCGGCCTACATAGTCTCTCTGTGCCACTATAATTCCGCTGTGTCGTGATGAGGTTAAAACCTATCCTCTGGCTATTTTATCGGCCATTTTGCATCAGCTTACTGCCCTGTAGGTGTAGGCAGGCTCCGGGGAGCGGTTCTGGCAAAATGACCACAACAATGATCATTACGCCGGTTTGGCCGGCGCTGGGTCAGCCATGTTACTTAACCCAAAAATATTTGACTAGCGTTTAGGGGCCGCGGTGCTGCCTCTGATGATCAATTCACTGTCCAGTAACCGGGAACCGCTGTTCACGGTTTGCCCATGTAACTGTTCCAGCAGCAGCAACATTGCCTGCTGGCCAATCTGGAAGCGGGGCTGCGCCACGGTGGTCAGCGGCGGATCGCAATACTGCGCCAGCTTGATATCGTCAAAGCCGACAATCGACAGATCCTGCGGTACCCGCAAGCCCAGCTTTTTCGCCTGGGACAATACGCCGATCGCCATGACGTCGCTGTGACAAAAGACCGCCGTTGGCGGTTTCGGCAGTGCCATCAGCGAGGCTAACGCCTGTGCACCAGCTTCGTAGGTGAAATCACCCCGGGTAATATAGCTGCTTTCGACGGTAATGCCATTACGGCGTAGCGCCTGAATGTAGCCTTGCAACCGATAATGGCTCAGCGGCATCTGTTCTGGCCCGGCGATACAGGCGATCTGTTTATGGCCAAGCTGATGCAGATAATGTACGGCTTCAAACGCGGCGGTCAGGTTGTCGATATGCACCGTTGGCAGTTCCAGCTCCGGTGCAAACTCGTTGGCCATCACCATCGGCGGCAGGTTGCGTTGCTCTTCCTTGCTGGCGTCGAAAGGCAGGTTGGAGCCAAGCAGCAGCATGCCATCGATTTGTTTGGTGATGATCAGGTTAACGAAGGTGCGTTCCTGCTGGTTCTGCTGCGCACAGTCGCCGATCAGCACCAGGTAACCCTGCTGCGCTGCCGTTTGCTCGATCCCCTGGATCACGTCGGCAAAAAACGGATCGCAGATGTCCGGGACGATCACCAGGATAGTGCGGGATTCATTGCGTTTGATATTGCGTGTCAGGGCATGAGGGGAGTAACCCACGGCCAGCACGGCCTGTTCCACTTTCTGGCGCGTTGGCGTTGACACCTTTTCCGGATTCATCAGCGCACGCGACACGGTTGCCGTGGAAACGCCGGCCATTTCGGCAACGTCTTTCATGGTCGCCATGGGTAATTCTTGCTTGTGTTCCAACGCCTTTCTCCTTGCGTCAGCACCCGGCTAACGCGGTTACTTCAGTTTGCTCACAAATTCTGGCATGCAGTGGTGGTGGTGTTATTTTTAGCGTCATCCACATTCAAGCATTCCATTGCCTGGCTGAAAAAATGCCTTCACCGCCATTCTAAACAGATTACGGGCCGCTTTTGTTACCTAATTTGCATGAAAAGTGTGACGCAGGAAGGTTTTTTCGTGTTCGCTCGCAAATTGTGGTGTAAACGTTTGCTTTTAACCGTGGAATTAAGATTTTTCTTAATCAGCTATCAATGGGATCAACGTCTAACGTCCATTTGACTTTACGCGCCTGCGGCAGGGTGCCAATCAATGGCAACGTGCTCTTTATCAGGTGCTGTAACAGTTTTCTGGATGGGTGCTGCAACAACAGTTGCCAGCGGAAGCGACCCCCGCGTTTGGGTTGCAGGGCAGGAACCGGGCCCATGACCCACAGAGAGTCATCTTTCAGCGGGCTGGCTTCCAACAGATTGCGTAGCTGCTGTAAGAACAGCGGTGCCTGCTGATTATCGTGATCTTCCGAACGCACGATGATGTGGCTGGTGTAGGGCGGCAGGAAGACGCTGTTACGCTCGGCCAGGGTTTGCTTGGCAAAGGCGTCGTAGCCCTGTTGCAGCAGGATTTGCAGTAGCGGGTGCTCTGGGTGATGGGTTTGCAGCAGCACCTCGCCCTGCTTGCCTGCCCGCCCGGCACGGCCTGAAACCTGAGTATAGAGCTGGGCAAAACGCTCGGCTGAACGGAAATCGGCGGAGAATAGCGCGCCGTCAACGTCGAGCAATGCCACCAGCGTGACATCCGGGAAGTGGTGGCCTTTAGCCAGCATTTGCGTGCCGATCAGGATACGCGGGCCGCCACGGTGAATATCGGCCAGATGCTGTTCCAGTGACCCCTTGCGGCTGGTGGTATCGCGATCGATACGGGTAATCGCGGTTTCCGGGAACAGGGGAGCCAGTTCATTCTCCAACTGTTCGGTACCGACGCCGACGGAAACCAGGTTGGTGGTACCGCACTGCGGGCACTGATGTGGCACTGGGCGCTGGCTGTCGCAGTGGTGGCAGCGCAGCTGGCGTTGATGCTGGTGGAACGTATAGTAATGGTCGCAGCGCTGGCATTCGGCGATCCAGCCACACTCATGGCACAGCAGCGCGGGGGCATAGCCACGACGGTTAAGGAACAGGATCACTTGGTTGCCGTTCTTCAGGTGGTGCTGCATGCTTTTCAGCAGGGGCTGAGAGAGCCCGACCTTCAGCGGCAAGCCTTTCAAATCGATCAGATGCTGATTGGCCGGTTTGGCGTTGCCTGCCCGCTGGGTCAGTTTGAGCTGACGGTATTTGCCTAACTGCACGTTGTGCAGCGTTTCCAGCGCCGGCGTCGCCGAGCCCATCACCAGCGGAATGTTTTCGGCGTGAGCGCGGAACACCGCCAGATCGCGAGCGTGATAGCGCCAGCCTTCCTGCTGTTTATAGGAGCTGTCGTGTTCTTCGTCGATGATGATCACCCCAAGGCGCGAGAAGGGGGTGAACAACGCCGAGCGGGTACCGATCACAATGGCGGCTTCACCGCTGCGCGCGCGCAGCCAAACGGCCAGCCGTTCGCTGTCGTTCAGGCCGGAGTGCAGGACTTCTACCGGCGCGTTGAAGCGTTCGCGAAAGCGAGCGATGGTCTGCGGGGTGAGGCCGATCTCCGGCACCAACACCAGTGCCTGCTTACCTTTCGCCAGGATATTTTCCAGTACGCTGAGATAAACTTCGGTTTTGCCGGATCCGGTAACCCCGGCCAGCAGCCAGGCGGCAAACTGGCCGTCTTCACTGCGGATCGCACCCACGGCGGTGGCCTGTTCGGTGTTGAGCCGCAGCCGTTCACCGAGTACGGCAAAGCCTGGCCGCCAGTCCTGAGTTGCCACCGTTTGCGAACGCAGGTCGATCAAGCCTTTGGCTCGTAGCGCCTGGAGTGCGCTTTCCGTCAGCTCCAGTTCGCTGACCTGATGCCGATACACCGGGCGTTGCAGCAGTGCCGCCAGTGCCTGTTGCTGCTTTGGCGCACGCTTCAGGCTTTCCGGCGGGGTTGCGCGCCCCTGTTCGGTAGCAAACCATTGCCACAGCGGGGCGGCCTCTGCGGGTTTACCCTGACGCAGCAGAATGGGGAGCGCATGGAACAACACTTCACCGATCGGGTAATGGTAGTAATCGCTGGCCCACAGCAGGATGCGCCACAGGCTGGTGGTGAACAGCGAGTCGTTATCCAGCAGGCTATCGATGGGCTTGAGCTTTTCCAGCGGCAGTTCACTGCTCTCGCTACTGCCAGTGATGATGCCTATCGCCCGTTGCTTTCCCCAAGGCACACTGACGCGCGCGCCGATGACCGGCTGCAGGCCGGCGGGCAGCAGATAATCGAAGGTGCGGGCAAGGGGAACCGGTAGAGCAACGTGTACAACAGGCATGTGGCTGTCCAGGTAGAAAAAAGTGTTGGCTAGTTTACACGGTAGGCTGGCAAATGTACGGATCCGATTGCGCGCTACATTTTATTCTGTATAATTTGCCGCCTTTGGTATAATCCCATATCAAAACCTATTATCAACCACGTGTGGTGTCTGGCGGAACAGGGCTGGATAGCGACACGGCCTTAACTGAGGTTCTCCCATGAAAAAAGGTATTCACCCTAAATACGAAGAAGTTACTGCAAACTGCTCTTGCGGTAACGTGATCAAAATCCGCTCTACCGTGGGTCACGATCTGAACCTGGACGTTTGTGGCGAATGCCACCCGTTCTACACTGGCAAGCAGCGTGATGTTGCTACCGGTGGCCGCGTTGACCGCTTCAACAAGCGTTTCAGCGTACCAGGCGTTAAGAAATAAGTTTTCTTATCGTCAGATGAAAAAGGCGCCTTCGGGCGCCTTTTTTCGTTTTTGCCTTCGGTACAGGCAGGATCAATATTCCCAGGTATCAGGGTCGACACCCAATTCTCGCATCAGTACTTTCGCGGCTTCCGGGATTTCATCGCTGCGTTCTTTGCGCAGGTCTTCATCGTTCGGCAGCGGCTGGCCGGTAAAGGCGTGCAGGAATGCTTCACACAGCAGTTCGCTGTTGGTGGCGTGGCGCAGGTTGTTGACCTGGCGACGAGTCCGTTCATCCGTCAGGATTTTCAGCACCTTCAGCGGAATAGATACCGTGATTTTTTTGACTTGCTCGCTCTTTTTACCGTGTTCAGCGTAAGGGCTGACATACTCGCCGTTCCACTCAGCCATGGGACACCTTAAATTTGTCTGAAAAATACAAAATTCTAAAAACCGGCCAATTATGCCCGATCTTCACTGTGCTCACTAAATAAATGTCTACTTTACGCGATAAGGGTCACTGAATCTGATGATTTAATAGGCTATGCCTATGCATTATTGGGCTAACATCTTATCGTCATGACAAACCGCCATAATTTTAGCGGGTATTGTCCCTTTGCTCAATCTATACGCAAAGAAGTTTAGATGTCCAGATGTATTGACGTCTATATCCACTGCGGTTAATCTTTAGACCTTATTCCCCCACTTTCCGAGAGCCGAGCCACCCTATGACGCGTAAACCAGCCACGATTGCCGTACGTAGCGGTCTGAATGATGACGAACAGTACGGCTGTGTCGTCCCGCCGATCCATCTTTCCAGTACCTATAACTTCACCGATTTCAACCAGCCCCGAGCTCATGATTACTCACGTCGTGGTAACCCGACGCGTGATGTCGTGCAGCGTGCGCTGGCAGAGTTGGAAGGAGGTGCGGGGGCGGTGATGACCGGGAGCGGGATGTCGGCGATCCATCTGGTGACCACGGTATTTCTCAAACCGGGCGATCTGCTGGTGGCCCCTCATGATTGCTACGGTGGCAGCTACCGCCTGTTCGATAGCCTGAGCAAACGCGGGGCGTATCGGGTGCTGTTTGTCGATCAGGGGAATGAAGCCGCATTGCGCGATGCGTTGGCTCAAAAGCCGAAGTTGGTGCTGATCGAAAGCCCAAGCAACCCGTTATTACGCGTGGTGGATATTGCCGCCATCTGTAAAGCGGCCCACGAAGCTGGTGCGCTGACCGTGGTGGACAACACCTTCCTCAGCCCGGCGTTGCAACAGCCGATCGAACTGGGTGCCGATCTGGTCGTCCACTCTTGTACCAAATACCTCAACGGCCACTCCGACGTGGTCGCGGGCGCGGTGATCGCTAAAGATAAAGATCTGGCGGTCGAGCTGGCCTGGTGGGCCAACAATATTGGCGTCACCGGCGCGGCATTCGATAGCTATTTGTTATTGCGGGGGATGCGTACCCTGTCGCCGCGTATCAAGGCTGCACAACATAATGCCGAGGCGATTGTCGGCTATTTACAGCAGCAACCCTTGGTCAAAAAGCTGTATCATCCTTCCTTGCCAGAAAACCCTGGCCATGAGATTGCGTGCCGTCAGCAACGTGGGTTCGGTGCCATGCTCAGCTTTGAACTGGATGGGGATGAAGCGCTGCTGCGCCGTTTCCTGTCTGCTCTGGAGCTGTTTACGCTGGCGGAATCCCTGGGTGGCGTAGAAAGCCTGATCTCACATGCGGCAACCATGACTCACGCCGGTATGGCGCCAGAAGCGCGTGCCGCAGCGGGGATTTCCGAAAGCCTGCTGCGTGTTTCCGTGGGGATTGAAGACAGCGAAGATTTGATTGCCGATCTGGAACAAGCCTTCCAGGCGGCGGCTACGAGGTAAGTCATGAATGCAATTGCGGTAGCAGGGCCGGTTAGCGGACGTCAACTGCACAAATTTGGCGGCAGCAGCCTGGCAGATGTGAAGTGTTATCTGCGGGTGGCCGGGATCATGGCCGAATACAGCCAGCCGGGTGACATGATGGTGGTGTCGGCGGCGGGTAGCACCACCAACCAACTGATCAGCTGGCTGAAGCTCAGCCAGAGCGATCGTCTTTCCGCGCATCAGGTGCAGCAAACGCTGCGCCGTTATCACAGTGAGCTGATCGGCGGGTTGTTGCCTGCGGAAACGGCGGAACCGCTGATTGCCGAATTTATCCACGATCTTGAACGCCTGGCGATCCTGCTGGACGGCAAGGTTGATGATGCGGTGTATGCCGAAGTGGTGGGGCATGGTGAGATCTGGTCAGCCCGCCTGATGGCTGCGGTGCTGAACAAGCAGGACATGCAGGCGGAATGGCTGGACGCGCGTGATTTCCTGCGTGCCGAACGCGCGGCGCAACCGCAGGTTGACGAAGGCCGTTCCTATCCGTTATTGCAGCAACTGCTGGCACAACATCCGGGCAAACGTCTGGTAGTGACCGGCTTTATTTCGCGTAATGACAGCGGTGAAACCGTGCTGTTGGGGCGCAACGGCAGTGACTATTCCGCCACGCAGGTTGGCGCATTGGCCGGTGTGGAGCGAGTCACCATCTGGAGCGACGTGGCCGGGGTTTACAGCGCCGATCCGCGCAAAGTGAAAGATGCCTGTCTATTGCCGCTGTTGCGTCTGGATGAGGCCAGCGAACTGGCTCGTCTGGCGGCTCCGGTGCTGCATACCCGTACCTTGCAGCCGGTGTCTGGCAGCGATATCGATCTGCAACTGCGTTGCAGCTATCAGCCTGAGCAGGGGTCGACCCGTATCGAGCGCGTGCTGGCTTCCGGCACCGGTGCCAAAATTGTCACCAGCCACGATGATGTCTGCCTGATCGAACTCAGCGTTGCGCCGCAGCATGACTTCAAGCTGGCGCAGAAAGAGTTGGATCTGGTGCTCAAACGTGCACAGATCAAACCCTTGGCCGTAGGGGTTCATCCTGACCGTAACCTGCTCCAGCTGTGCTACACCTCGGAAGTGGTGGGTAGCGTGCTGCGCATTTTGCAGGAGGCCGGATTACCGGGTGAACTGCAACTGCGTGAAGGGTTGGCGCTGGTAGCGTTGGTGGGCGCGGGCGTGTGCAAGAATCCACTGCATAGCCATCGTTTCTATCAGCAGTTGAAGGACCAGCCGGTGGAGTTCATCTGGCAGGCAGAAGATGGCATCAGCCTGGTGGCAGTGCTGCGTCAGGGGCCGACCGGTCTGCTGATCCAGGGCCTGCACCAAACGTTGTTCCGCGCGGAAAAGCGTATTGGCCTGGTGCTGTTTGGCAAAGGCAATATTGGTTCTCGCTGGCTGGAACTGTTTGCTCGCGAACAGAAGAATATCTCTGCGCGCAGCGGTTTTGAGTTTAGCCTGGCAGGGGTGGTGGATAGCCGTCGCAGCCTGCTCAATTATGAAGGGTTGGATGCCAGCCGCGCGCTGGCGTTCTTTGAGGATGAAGCCCAGGAACTGGACGAAGAGTCGCTGTTCCTGTGGATGCGGGCGCACCCGTTCGACGATCTGGTGGTGCTCGACGTCACCGCCAGCGGGGAGTTGGCGGAGCAATATCTGGACTTTGCCAGCTATGGCTTCCATGTGATCAGCGCCAACAAGCTGGCGGGGGCCTCGTGCAGCGCCAATTACCGCCAGATCCGCGATGCGTTTGCCAAAACGGGCCGCCACTGGCTGTATAACGCCACCGTGGGGGCCGGGCTACCGGTGAACCATACTGTGCGCGATCTGCGCGACAGCGGGGACAGCATCCTGGCGATCAGCGGCATCTTCTCCGGCACGCTTTCCTGGCTGTTCCTGCAGTTTGACGGCACGGTGCCGTTCACCGAGCTGGTGGATCAAGCCTGGCAGCAGGGGCTGACGGAGCCGGATCCGCGTGTTGACCTGTCTGGACAAGACGTGATGCGTAAGCTGGTGATCCTGGCGCGTGAGGCGGGTTATGACATTGAACCTAACCAGGTGAGGGTGGAGTCGCTGGTGCCTGCAGGCGCGGAGCAAGGCTCCATCGATCAGTTCTTCGAGAACGGCGATGCGCTGAATCAGCAAATGCTACAGCGTTTCGAAGCGGCCAACGAAATGGGCCTGGTGTTGCGCCACGTGGCGCGTTTCGATGCCAATGGCAAAGCGCGCGTTGGCGTTGAGGCCGTGCGGCCAGAACATCCGCTGGCTTCGCTGCTGCCTTGTGACAACGTGTTTGCCATCGAGAGCCGCTGGTATCGCGACAACCCGCTGGTCATCCGTGGGCCAGGGGCCGGTCGCGACGTGACTGCTGGAGCCATCCAGTCCGACCTTAATCGCTTGGCACAACTGCTTTAAATCTTCGCTTTAACCTCGGGGGTGGCGCTACGCTGCCCCCGTTCAATCCTTCAACATGAAATTCTCTCATCTTGCGTGAGGATTAATCATCGTATCTCCCTCACTTTCCTGTTGACTCTTCAGGCAACATCCGGCATTTTCTATCTAGACGTCTAAACGTATAGACGCTTATTATAACGAAGCAAAACAGTGATCGATAAGAGGCGGACAGGGTATGAGTTTTTATCACGCAAACCAGCGGGAAGCGCTGAATCAGAGTCTGGCAGAGTTAAACGGCCAGATTAACGTGTCGTTCGAGTTCTTCCCGCCGCGCACCAGCGAGATGGAAGATACCTTGTGGCAGTCGATCGATCGCCTGAGCAGCCTCAAACCCAAGTTTGTCTCTGTGACCTACGGTGCCAACTCGGGTGAGCGCGACCGTACCCACAGCATCATCAAGGGGATCAAAGAGCGTACTGGTCTGGAAGCTGCCCCTCACCTGACCTGTATTGATGCCAGCCCGGCGCAGCTGCGTGAGATCGCTACCGATTACTGGAACAGCGGTATCCGCCATATTGTCGCGCTGCGCGGTGATTTACCGCCAGGCGGTGGCAAGCCGGAAATGTATGCGGCCGATCTGGTCACGCTGCTCAAAGACGTCGGCGACTTTGATATTTCTGTCGCGGCCTATCCGGAAGTGCATCCGGAAGCGAAAAGCGCCCAGTCAGACCTGATCAACCTGAAACGTAAAATCGATGCCGGTGCCAACCGTGCCATCACCCAGTTCTTCTTCGACGTAGAAAGCTATCTGCGTTTTCGTGATCGTTGTGTGACCGCTGGCATCGACGTAGAAATCGTGCCGGGCATTCTGCCCGTATCCAACTTCAAACAGCTCCAGCGCTTTGCCACCATGACCAACGTGCGGGTGCCAAGCTGGATGACCAGCATGTTTGCCGGGCTGGATGACGATGCGGAAACCCGCAAGATGGTCGGTGCCAATATCGCCATGGATATGGTGAAGATCCTGAGCCGCGAAGGGGTCAAAGATTTCCACTTCTATACGCTCAACCGTGCGGAAATGAGCTACGCCATCTGCCATACCCTGGGCGTGCGTCCTGGTGCAGTGGTTGGCTGATAGATAGCGGTTGCCGTTGCGGCAACCGCGCCATCATCAAGGAACGGCCGGTTGCGTGAGCATCTCCAGGAACCACTGCCGGAATCCTTCGACATCGATTTCCAGACAAACCTCGGCATTGGCTGGCCGTTTCAGACGGTTGGCCAGATCGACGCAGGTCGTTCCTCTGGTCAGTTCACCTTGCGTTTCTACCGCCACATGGCAGGCTTGAGTGGTAAACAGCTCGGGTTTTGCCAGATAGGCCAGAGCGCATAGGTCATGCATTTTCAGCCCACGGCTCATACTCCCACCCCGATAGTGTTGGAACAGGCTATGCAGCATGGCCCCGGTGCGGTTCAGCGTGGGTAAGCTGGCAATCATCTCGGCGGTGAGCGTAGCCCGGTTGGTGACGTCCAGCCCGCACATGACAATCGGGATACCGCTGGTAAACACCATGCTGGCGGCCTCGGGATCCACGTAGATATTAAACTCCGCGTTTGGCGTATGGTTGCCACGGCTGGCGGAGCCTCCCATCATGACGATCCGCGCGATAGATGGCTTACATTCCGGGTAGAGCGTGAGCAACAGGGCAATGTTGGTTAACGGGCCAATCGGCACCAAGACTAGCGGCTCCTTGCTGGCCAGAAGCAGGTCGCGCATCACTTCAACGGCATGACCGTCAACGATCTGCCGTGTCGATTCTTCAAACTCGTACCCATCCAGGCCGGAGTTGCCGTGAATATGGCTGGCATCCTCCAGTTTACGCACCAGCGGAGCCGCTGCCCCGCGAGCTACGGGGGTGGACGCACCCAGGAAATGCAGCAGGCGCAGCGCATTGTTGGTGGTTTTATCCACGCTGACGTTGCCTGCCACCGTACTCACCAGGCGCAGGTCGATTTTTGGATGAAACAGCGCGGCAACCAGCGCGACGGCGTCATCAATACCGGGATCGGTATCCAGGATCATGGCAATAGGTGCAGAGCTAGAGGACATAATATCTCCCATACAGGATGGATCAGGCGTTAGCGCTGAAGGTCAAAATAGCTGGCGATAGTGCTCATTGGCATCTCCTCAGAACGAATAGCGGATCAGCGTGAAAATCAGGGTGGCGATAAACCCGATCAGCAACGGCACCGAGGTTCTTTTGACCACCTCAATCGGGCTGACTTTGACTACTGATGCCACGATGATCACCACTGCAGAGACTGGCGACATCGCACGGATAAGGTTTGAGGTCAGCTGCATCGGCAGGGCAATCATCACCGGATCGACGTGAGCCTGGGTGGCTATCGAGGGAATAAGCTCGATAAAGGAGTAGAACACCGCATTACCGCTACCGCTGATCAGCGTGATCAGCGCGGTCAGGCCGGAGAAGATAAACATCAGGCCGATCCCGGCGTTATTGACCTCTTTAACCAGCGAGGCTACGGTGCCGATGGCCCCGATGGCGGTCAACCCGGCTACCAGGGTGCTGGCAGCCACGATCAACACCACCACCTGTGAGAAGCCTTGCCCCATACCGGTAAAGAACAGCGACGAGTTTTTCATTTGCTCGCGCAGGTCGCCCTTGCGGATCAGTTCCACAATAAAGGCCAGGGCAAACGAGAACAGGGTAATTTCCACCAGGCCGATTTTGATCTGGCGGAAGAACAGGCCAAATATCACGATCAGGAGTAACGGGATTAGTGGGAACAGGGCGTAGTAAGCCGGAGGAAGCTGGCTGTTGGTGGCCAATTTACTCTCATCGACGTCGGTAAACGCGGCTGCACCCTGGCGCTTATCCATGTACTTTTGCCAGAAATAGTGCGCGATGCCGATAATGGCCAGCACCGGCAGTGAGATAACGGCATGGTGCAGGGTGACGTAGTCCACCACGTGCTCGAAACCCAGGATTTTGGCTGCGACCACATTATCACCACCCAGCGGAGTGGGCACGATGGTGGCGGTAGTGGCAATAACCCCGGCGGCGCTGAGCGAGGACATGTTTGCCACCCGTAGAATGGGGTAGAGCGTGGCCATTAAAATCACGGCGAGGGAAGCGGCGCTGGGAATAATCAACGACAACAGTGACCCTATCCAGAATACGATCGGCACCAGAATATAGGGGGAGCGGATCTTCGCGATGGGTTTTGACATGATTTTAACCGCGACATCGTTTGCGCCAATGTGCGACATATAAGCGGAAAAGCCGAACAGCACCATGATGATGATGCCCGCCCGGCTAAACTGCTTGATGAAATCCAGCTCGATTTGTTTTAACGGATCCAACCAGACGGTGCCTGTCCCCGTTCCGGCGCTCAAAATCGGCAGGCCCAAGGTAGCTGCCGCCAACATGAGTACGATCCCTGCGCTAAACAACACCAGCTTGGTGTCGTAGTTCTTGGCAATGGCGTAACCGGCCACGACGAGTACTGCCAAGCTGATTAATAGTGCTACATCCATTTACTTTCCCTGCCATCATCAATCTTCATGATAAATATCTTTCTGTGAAGATATTTTCAAGAAGGTAAGGTCTTTGTCTATCACCAGTAACAAATAGTACCGGTAATCCTGACGGAATTCTTTGCATAATCAACACAAAAGGTGTGGCCAAACGGAGCATGGACTCAGAATAATAGTATTGATAACCCGCAGCGAGTGAGCGCTGGGACAAAATCCGCAGATTAGGGACGGGGGGATAACCGGGGGAAAATAAGCACCGACGCCGATCGCATCGGTGCTTGCAGCAAATGATGAAGTAATATTAGCCGGTGTTGCGCATCCCGGCCGCCACGCCAGCAATAGTGACCATCAGTGCCTGCTCAACGCGGGCATCCGGGTGCTCCTGCTGACGTGAACGGTGCAGCAGCTCGGCCTGCAACACGTTTAGCGGGTCGGTGTAGACGTTGCGCAACGCGATAGATTCGGCGATCCACGGCAGGTCTTCCATCAGATGATCGTCGTTGGCGATGGTCAGCACCACCTTGATATCGCTGGCCAACTGTTCCCGCAACTGTTTGCCCAGCGGCCATAGGGCCTTGTCTACCAGGCGTTGATCGTAGTATTCCGCCAGCCACAGGTCGGCTTTAGCGTATACCATCTCCAGCATCGCGATACGGGTAGAGAAGAACGGCCAGTTGTGGCACATGGCTTCCAACTGATCCTGCTTACCGGCCTTCACCGCTTCTTGCAGGCCAGCACCGGCACCCAGCCAGGCTGGCAGCATCAGGCGGTTCTGCGTCCAGGCGAAAATCCACGGAATGGCGCGCAGGCTTTCAACACCGCCGTTCGGGCGGCGTTTGGCCGGGCGTGAACCCAATGGCAGTTTCCCCAGCTCCTGCTCTGGCGTAGCGGCGCGGAAGTAAGGTACAAATTCAGGGTTTTCACGCACGTAACCGCGATACATGTTGCACGAGGTTTCGGACAGTTCATCCATCAGCGTGCGCCATTCTGGCTTAGGTTCCGGCGGTGGCAGCAGGTTGGCTTCCAACACCGCACCGGCGTACAGCGCCAGGCTGCTGATGGTGACTTCTGGCAGGCCGAATTTAAAGCGGATCATCTCGCCCTGTTCGGTCACGCGCAGGCCACCTTTCAGGCTGCCCGGCGGTTGTGATAGCAGAGCGGCGTGCGCAGGTGCGCCACCACGGCCAATTGAGCCACCACGGCCATGGAACAGCGTCAGCGCTACTCCGGCCTTCTCACAGGTTTTGATCAGTGCGTCCTGTGCGCGGTATTGTGCCCAGGAGGCCGCCATCACGCCAGCATCTTTTGCCGAGTCGGAATAGCCGATCATGACCATCTGTTTGCCCTGAATAAAGCCGCGGTACCAGTCGATGTTCAGCAACTGGGTCATCACGTCTTCGGCGTTGTTCAGATCGTCGAGGGTTTCGAACAGTGGGGCCACAGGTAGCGCGAATGGGCAACCAGTCTCTTTCAACAACAGGTGCACGGCCAAGACGTCGGACGGGGTACGAGCCATGGAAATGACGTAGGCGGCGATCGAACCTTGTGGCGCTTCGGCGACCACCTTGCAGGTTTCCAGCACTTCCTGAGTGTCTGCACTCGGCTCCCACTTCAGTGGCACCAGCGGACGCTTGGAGTTCAGCTCACGGATCAGGAATGCCTGTTTGTCGGCTTCTGACCAGCTCTCATAATCCCCCAGGCCCAGATAGCGGGTCAGTTCGGCAATGGCTTCGGTATGGCGGGTGCTTTCCTGGCGAACGTCGATACGCACCAGCGGCACGCCAAAGCAGCGTACGCGGCGCAGCGTGTCCAGCAGTTGGCCGTTGGCGATAATGCTCATGCCGCAGGCCACCAAAGATTGGTAGCAGGCGTACAGCGGTTCCCACAACTGCTCGTTATTTTCCAGCAGATCGTGTGGACGTAGCACGCGTTCACCCTTCAGGCGGCCTTCAAGGTAGGCCTGGGAACTCATCAGCTGGCTGCGTAGTTGCTTCATCAATTCGCGATAAGGTTCTTGTACTTCGTCACCACCGGCCAATGCCCGCAGCTCAGGAGTACATTCGGTCATCGATAGCTCGGAAACCAGCACCTGAATATCACGGGTGAACAGATCGCAGGCCTTCCAGCGGCTCAGCAACAGCACGTGACGGGTGATTTCAGCGGTTACGTTCGGGTTGCCATCGCGGTCGCCGCCCATCCAGGAGGTGAAGCGGATAGGCACGGCTTCTACCGGTAGGCGGTAATCGATGGAGTTTTCCAACTGTTCGTTGAACTCGCGCAGGAAGGCCGGTACACCTTCCCACAGGCTGTTTTCCACCACGGCAAAGCCCCATTTGGCTTCATCGACCGGGGATGGGCGATTCTTGCGGATCTCGTCGGTATGCCAGGATTGCGCGACCAGCTGGCGCAGACGGCGCATGATTTTATTGCGTTCGTAGTCGGCCAGGTCGTTATGGTCCAACTGGCTCAGGCAGGTGTTCACCTCAACCAGCTTGTGGATCAGGGTGCGGCGGGTGATTTCCGTTGGGTGAGCGGTCAGGACCAGCTCGATGGAAAGATCGTCCACCGCCTTTTGCAGCTGTTTGTTATCCAGCTTGTTGTCTTTCAGCTTGGTAAACAACTGCGCCAAGGCTTCCGGGTTGCTGGCCGCTTCGCCGTGTGGCGAGATGCTGTGGTATTGCTCGGCAACGTTGGTCAGATTAAGGAATTGGCTGAAGGCGCGGGCAACGGGCAGCAGCTCATCGTTGGACAGGTTCTGCAGCGTGGAGAGCAGCTCCTGACGATGCGCCTCGTTACCGGCACGTGAAGATTTGGAAAGCTTACGGATAGTTTCAACGCGATCGAGAATATGCTCGCCCAGCGCTTCTTTAATGGTATCGCCTAGCAGTTTGCCGAGCATACTGACATTACTTCGCATTGCCGAATATTGTTCGTTCATATAATCCCTGACCCAGTTCTTTGCATACTTATCATCCTCCGATCGTGGTGTTTTTCGCCACTACCTGAACACGATGAGTACGTGATTTTTCATCTTGTAAGTAAATTTCACGTGCCGTCGCAGCCTGCCGGTTTTATCTGGTCACGTGCCTGTCCAATCATCAATTGACACTATTTTTAGCAAAAAAACATCAAATTCGGCGTATTTTCTGAAATTTAATTACGCGCGGCCGGTTATCAGTCTGGCTTATCGGCTTAAATTACTACGTCTTAAGAGGTAGGGAATGGTAACCCATTCCCCTGTTGTTATTAAGGTTTATTGCCGGCAGAAATGGTCGACCAACTGACCCAGCAGCTTACGCGTTGGCTCAATAAATGCGGTATCCAGATACTCATCCGGCTGATGCGCCTGGTTGATCGAACCTGGGCCGAGCACCAGCGTTGGGCACACTTCTTGGACGAACGGCGCTTCGGTGCAGTAGTTGACCACTTCGGTGCGTGAACCCAGCAGTTTTTCAATCACTGCCACCATGTGGTGGTCGGTTGGGCATTCGTAACCAGGGATCGGCGGATGTAGCTCATCGATCGTCAAGCGGCCCGGCCAACGTTGGCTTACCGGTGCCAACGCTTCGTGCAGGAGTTCGTTGATGTTATCCAGCGTCATCCCCGGCAGCGGGCGGATATCCATATGCAGTTCACAGCAGGCACAGATACGGTTGGCCGCATCACCACCGCTGATATGGCCAAAGTTCATGGTTGGGTAAGGCACCGCAAACGCCGGGTTGTTGTAGCGCTCCTGTAGGGTTTTGCGCAATTCCATCAGATGCCCAATCGACTCATGCATCAGATCGATAGCATTGACACCGCGCGCCGGATCGCTCGAATGGCCCGACTGACCAACGATGCGGATCGCACTGGAGATATGGCCTTTATGCGCGCGCACCGGTTGCAGCGAGGTTGGCTCGCCGATGATGGCAAAGTCCGGGCGGATTTTGCTGGAGGCAGCAAAGTAGCGTGCGCCAGCCATCGTCGTTTCTTCATCGGCGGTAGCCAGAATGTACAACGGCTTGGTCAGCTTACTGGCATCGATATCGCGTACCGCATCCAGAATAAAGGCGAAGAAGCCCTTCATGTCGGCGGTCCCCAGCCCGTACAGCTTGTTGTCGTGCTCGGTCAGGGTAAAGGGATCTCGTGTCCAGCGCCCCTGATCGTAAGGCACCGTGTCCGTATGGCCCGCCAGCAGCAGGCCGCCGCTGCCTTCACCGAGGCTGGCCAGCAGGTTGAATTTGTTGCGGGTGTCCGGCACGGGCTGCACGTCGACGCGGAAGCCCAAATCGTTGAACCAGCCGGCCAGCAAGTTGATTAATGCTTCATTACTCTGATCGAGGGCGCCATCGGTGGCGCTGATCGATGGAGTGGCGATCAACGCCCGGTACAGCTCAATAAATGGAGGTAATTTCATCTTCACTGTTGACAGCCTTTGGTTAGGATAGTATCAATATTCATGCATTTATTTTGAATAAAAATACAGTAAGCTAGAGCGTAAGGGAACCTGCAACCCGGATGTTGATAAAAACATCACGCTCAACCACGTGGGTGAACCGCGCAACAACGCGACCAAGCCCTGCTACCAGGGTCGCCGTGACTCTTAGATTGCTAGCCAAGAAGGTGAAAGGCCACATGTTGAATACGCTGATTGTTGGTGCCAGCGGTTATGCCGGAGCAGAGCTCACGGCTTACCTGAATCGCCACCCACACATGAACATAACCGCTTTAGCGGTTTCAGCGCAAAGTGCAGATGCAGGAAAATTGCTTTCCGAGCTGCACCCTCAATTAAAAGGCATCGTCGATCTGCCATTACAGCCGCTGGTTGACGTTGCCGCAGCGGCCAAAGGCATCGACGTTGTTTTCCTCGCGACTGCCCATGAGGTGAGCCACGACATCGCGCCAGCATTCCTGGCCGCGGGTTGCGTGGTGTTCGATCTCTCCGGCGCATTCCGCGTGCAGGATGCTGATTTTTATCAACAGTATTATGGTTTTACACACCAGCATGCCGACTGGCTGGCGCAGGCAGTTTACGGCCTGGCGGAGTGGCAGAGTGAAAAACTCAAGCAGGCGCAGTTGATTGCCGTGCCGGGCTGCTACCCAACGGCGGCGCAGCTGGCGCTCAAACCGCTGCTCGACAAGCAATTACTGAACCTGGATCAATGGCCGGTCATCAACGCCGTTAGCGGCGTGAGTGGTGCAGGGCGTAAAGCCAGCGTCACGACCAGTTTCTGTGAAGTCAGCCTGCAACCTTATGGCCTGTTCAATCATCGTCATCAGCCAGAAATTTCTGCCCATCTTGGGGTGCCAGTTATCTTTACGCCACATTTGGGTAACTTCCCTCGGGGTATTCTGGAAACCATCACCTGCCGCCTGAACAAGGGCGTCACCGCGCAGGACGTGGCAGCGGCTTACCATGCGGCGTATGACGACAAACCATTGGTGCGGTTGTATGACCAAGGGGTGCCGGCACTGAAATCCGTGGTGGGCCTGCCGTTCTGCGATATCGGCTTTGCCGTGCAGGGCGAGCATCTGATCGCCGTAGCCGCAGAAGACAACCTGTTGAAAGGTGCGGCCGCTCAGGCGGTGCAGTGTCTGAATATCCGTTTCGGCTTCCCTGAAACCCAATCCTTACTTTAAATCAGCGTGAGTAAACAGTAATGAATCCATTGATTATCAAACTAGGTGGCGTGCTACTGGACAGTGAGGAAGCGCTGGAGCGTTTGTTTACCGCGCTGGATGTCTATCGCCAGGAACATCAGCGCCCGCTGGTGATCGTTCACGGCGGCGGCTGCGTGGTGGATGAATTGATGAAACAGCTCTCCCTGCCGGTAGTGAAGAAGAACGGCCTGCGCGTTACTCCAGCCGATCAGATCGACATCATCACCGGCGCACTGGCAGGAACGGCCAATAAAACCCTGCTGGCCTGGGCGGTGAAGCACAAAATTAATGCGGTTGGCCTGAGCCTGGCGGACGGTGGCAGCGTTGCGGTAACTCAGTTGGACCCAGCGTTGGGCCACGTGGGCCACGCAGTACCAGGAACGCCTGCGCTGCTCAATACCTTGTTGGGCGCTGGCTACCTGCCAGTGGTCAGCTCCATCGGCATCACTGCCGAAGGCCAACTGATGAACGTAAACGCCGATCAGGCTGCGACGGCCCTGGCCGCCACGCTGGGGGCGGATTTAATCTTGCTGTCGGATGTCAGCGGTATTCTCGACGGCAAAGGGCAGCGCATCGCGGAAATGACCGCACAAAAAGCCGAGCAACTGATTGCTCAAGGCATCATTACCGATGGTATGGTGGTGAAGGTCAATGCGGCGCTGGATGCTGCACGTACCCTTGGCCGCCCGGTAGATATCGCCAGCTGGCGTAATGCCGAAAAGCTCCCTGCTCTGTTTAATGGTGTGTCGATTGGCACCCGGATCCTCGCTTAAATTTAGAATTAAAAAGGAATAACACAATGCAAAACAAAGGCATCAAGAAAATCGTTCTGGCGTACTCCGGCGGTCTGGATACTTCGGCCATCATTCCGTGGCTGAAAGAGAACTACGGTGGCTGTGAAGTGGTAGCCTTCGTGGCAGACATCGGCCAGGAGCGCGGCGATCTGGAAGGCGTTGAGCAGAAAGCTCTGCAATCCGGTGCCTCTGAGTGTCATGTTGTCGATCTGCGTGAAGAGTTTATCCGTGACTATGTTTATCCGGTGCTGCAGACCGGTGCACTGTACGAAGGCAGCTACCTGCTGGGTACCTCAATGGCGCGTCCGATCATTGCCAAGGCCCAGGTTGAGCTGGCGCTGAAAGTGGGTGCCGATGCGCTGTGCCACGGGGCCACCGGTAAAGGCAACGATCAGGTGCGTTTCGAAACCACCTATACCGCATTGGCTCCGCACCTGAAGGTGGTCGCGCCTTGGCGTGAGTGGAACCTGCGTTCCCGTGAGGCCCTGCTGGATTACCTGAAAGCGCGTAATATCCCAACCACCGCTTCGCTGGAGAAGATCTACAGCCGTGACGAAAACGCCTGGCACATCTCTACCGAAGGCGGCGTGCTGGAAAGCCCGTGGAATGCACCAAACAAAGATTGCTGGGTCTGGACTGTCGATCCGTTGGAAGCCCCGGACAAGCCAGAACAAGTGACCGTCACCGTAGAGAAAGGCTGCGTGGTTGCCGTTAACGGTGAAGCCATGAGCCCGTACAAGTGCCTGGAAGCCCTGAACGTGCTGGGTGCCAAACATGGCGTGGGCCGTATCGATATCGTGGAAAACCGTCTGGTAGGCATCAAATCCCGTGGTTGCTATGAAACCCCAGGAGGCACCATTATGGTTGCTGCGCTGCGTGGGGTCGAGCAGTTGGTACTGGATCGTGATAGCTTTAAATGGCGTGAGCAGTTGGGCCTGGAAATGTCCTATGTGGTCTACGATGGTCGCTGGTTTGCTCCGCTGCGTCGTTCCATTCAGGCTTCCGCACAAGCGCTGGCGGAAGAAGTTAACGGCGAAGTGGTATTGCAACTGTATAAAGGCCAGGTGACGGCGATCCAGAAGAAATCGTCCAACAGCCTGTACTCAGAAGAATTTGCGACCTTTGGCGAAGACGAAGTTTACGATCACAGCCATGCGGGTGGTTTTATCCGTCTGTTCTCGCTCTCTTCCCGTATCCGCGCGTTGAACGAGAAGAAAAAGTAACGTCGTTGGTTTAGCGTCAATTTGAGGGGCGCAGCATGCTGCGCCCTTTCGCATACTTATTCAGGAGCAAGATTATGGCACTTTGGGGCGGACGGTTTAGTCAGGCAGCGGATCAGCGGTTCAAACAGTTAAATGATTCCCTGCGCTTCGACTATCGCCTGGCGGAACAGGATATTGTGGGCTCCGTCGCCTGGTCAAAAGCGCTGGTGACCGTCAACGTACTGACGTCAGCAGAGCAACAGCAGCTTGAGCAGGCACTGAACGTGCTGCTGGAAGAAGTGCAGGCCGATCCTCTGGCGATCGTTAACAGCGACGCAGAAGATATTCACAGCTGGGTCGAGCAGAAGCTGATCGAGAAAGTCGGCGATCTGGGCAAAAAGCTGCATACCGGCCGTAGCCGTAACGATCAGGTGGCCACCGATCTGAAACTGTGGTGCAAACATCAGGTTAGTGAACTGCATCAGGCATTGGTACAGCTGCAACAGGCGCTGGTAGAAACCGCCGAAGCCAATCAGGATGCGGTGATGCCGGGTTACACCCACCTCCAGCGTGCCCAGCCGGTAACTTTTGCCCACTGGTGCCTCGCTTACGTTGAGATGCTGGCGCGTGATGAAAGCCGCCTGCAGGATACGTTGAAACGTCTGGACGTTAGCCCGCTGGGTAGCGGTGCCTTGGCCGGAACTGCTTATCCGATCGACCGTGAACAACTGGCTGGCTGGTTGGGTTTTGCCTCTGCCACGCGCAACAGCCTGGACAGCGTCTCCGATCGTGATCACGTGCTGGAGCTGCTGTCCAATGCTGCCATCAGCATGGTGCACCTGTCGCGCTTTGCCGAAGATCTGATCTTCTTCAACAGCGGCGAAGCGGCGTTTGTCGAGCTTTCGGATCGCGTGACCTCAGGTTCATCCCTGATGCCACAGAAGAAAAACCCGGACGCGTTAGAGCTGATCCGTGGCAAGTCTGGCCGTGTGCAAGGGGCCTTGACCGGCATGATGATGACGTTGAAAGGCCTGCCGTTGGCTTACAACAAAGACATGCAGGAAGACAAAGAAGGGCTGTTCGACGCGCTCGACACGTGGATGGATTGCCTGCAGATGGCGGCATTGGTGCTGGACGGCATTCAGGTGAAGCGCCCGCGTTGCCAAGAAGCGGCACAGCAAGGCTATGCCAACGCCACCGAACTGGCAGACTATCTGGTTGCCAAAGGTGTGCCGTTCCGCGAAGCGCACCACATTGTAGGTGAAGCAGTAGTGGAAGCGATCCGCCAGGGCAAGCCGTTGGAAGACCTGCCGCTGAGCGATTTGCAGAAGTTCAACAGCGTGATTGGAGACGACGTTTATCCGATCCTGTCGTTGCAATCTTGCCTGGATAAGCGCGCAGCCAAGGGCGGCGTTTCTCCACAGCAGGTTGCCTATGCGATCGCCGAGGCAAAAAAACGCCTGTTCTAAGCTACGCTTGAGGGCAGCGCAATGCTGCCTTTATCCTGCCAATCGGGCGCACAAATAACGGTTCAGGCTAACGCCTTCATCCATAGCATTTATCGCCAGACGGCGATGCTGTTCCGGGGCCATCCGCAGCACCAGTTTCCCACTGAAGCTTTTCTCTGCCAGTGCCTCTGGCGGCGTTTCGCCCTGGGCGAGCATATCGGCAATCACATCGCTCACCAGCTTTTCAATACCGTCCAACGCAGCGGTACGGGTAGGTGCCAGCCATGACAGAGAGGGAAACTCCGTACAGAGGCCGACATACTCGCTATCCTCCGCTGACCAGGTTATGCGGTAAGTGTAATGCTCATGTTTTTCCATTTTCTTCCTCCAGTTTAGCCAGTGCGCTGATCACCTGCTTGACTTGATATCCCTTTGCCATGCCGCTATCTGCACGTTGAATGTTCACGCGTGGATCCCCCGGCCAAGGCATCTTGTAAACCTTGTGGCTACCACCGTTCAAGCGAGGTGGGCCAAACCAGTAAGTGCAGATCTTTACCAATGTGTTGAATTTGATATTGGCTTGCCGCTGTTGCAGATCGTCAATGGTTTCTCTGAGTCCTTTCATTTAGTGCCCTATATTAGTATCAATATTGATATCATTTCAAGATAAAGGAGCATAAAAATGACGCTAAAACCAAAACTCGGCAAGCAAGGGGATTCAAGGCTGGAATGACATACGCAAAAAACCGGGCACGGAGGCCCGGTTGTGCTGACTGACGCAATAGCGAAAGGCTTATTCGCCAGGGCAACGCTGGCAGCGTTCTGCCTCAGACTCACCCAGCTTCAGCTTGGCTTGCAGATCGCGTAGCGCGGTACGCAACCCTTCTTCGATCACCGGATGGTAGAACGGCATATCCAGCATTTGGTCGATGGTCATTTGCTGCTGATGTGCCCAGGCCAGCAGATGGGCGATATGCTCCACGTCCGGCCCCATCATTTCAGCACCCAGGAAGCGGCCAGTCCCTTGCTCACCATAGACGTGCAAGATGCCTTTATTGCGTAGCATTACCCGGGAACGGCCCTGGTTTTCGAACGATACGGCACCCACTTCAAAGCAGCCACAGGCACTGAATTTCTGGTTCAGTTCACGGAAGGTCGAGCCGACCATGGCGATTTGCGGGTCTGAGAACACCACGGAAATCGCGCTACGGCGCAAGCCTGGTGTTACTTCTGGGAAGCTGCCCGCATTGTGCCCGGCAATACGGGCCTGATCGCTGGCTTCGTGCAGCAATGGCAACTGGTTACTGGCATCCCCGGCGATGAAAATATGCGGCACGCTGGTTTGCATGGTTAAGCGATCGGCCTGTGGCACGCCTTTGGCATCCAGCACCAGGGTGGTATTTTCCAATCCCAGCTTGTCGACGTTCGGGCGGCGGCCGGTGGCGGCCAGCACGTAATCCACCATCATTTCCTGCGTTTGGCCGTGCAGATCCTGGTAGCGGATAAACACTTTGTCGCCTTCGCGTTGCATGATGTCTACTTTGACATCCGGGTCGAGATAGAACTCTTCACCCAGCGTTTTAGCGGCATATTCCCGCACTACGCTGTCGGTCAGCGGGCCAACCGCGCCGCCAACGCCGAACACTTTAGTGGCAACGCCAAGGCGATGCAGCGCCTGGCCCAGTTCCAAACCGATCACCCCTGGGCCAAATACCGCGACGGACTGCGGCAAATCATCCCAGTTAAATACATCGTCATTGACGATCAGGCGATCGCCCAGATCGTTCCACGGCGCAGGCCAGCTAGGGCGGGAGCCGGTGGCAATTACGATACGCTGCGCGACGATGCGCGTATGCTCGTCAACCTGCAAAGTGTTGTCGTCAATGAAGCGGGCATAGCCCTGAATTTTGTCTGCGGCCGGGATGCTATCGACCCCTTCCAGTACAAAACCGACGAAGCGATCGCGCTCGCGTTTGACGCGATCCATCACTTCACGGCCATTGATGGTGGTTTTTCCCGCAGGATGGATACCAAACCCTGGAGCCCGTTCGATCTGGTGCACCGCTTCTGCCGCAGCAATCAGCAATTTGGAAGGCATACAGCCAACGCGGGCACAGGTCGTGCCAAAAGGTCCGCCCTCAATCATCACCACGCTCGGGGTAGAAAGTTTTGCTGCGCGGTAAGCGCCTAGCCCGGCAGTGCCGCTGCCAATAACGGCGACGTCGACATTCAACAGTTTCATATCCGCTCCTGAAGGGAATAAAAAAAGGGCGGGTTAGCACCCGCCAAAAGTCACATTACTGCTATGCCGTTGGTTTTTTCAGGCGACAGATTGTTGAACCGTGCCTGAGGCCCATCGGGTTTATTTTTATCATTCAGGCTGACAGGAAGTTTTCCAGATCGTCGCTACCACCGATGTGGCGACCACCGATAAACACCTGTGGCACGGTAGCGCGGCCGCTGACAGCGCGCAGGCTGACCGTGGTCGCGTCTTGGCCCAACACGATTTCTTCATATTGGATCCCGCGCTCTTGCAGCATTTGTTTGGCTTTGGCGCAGAACGGGCAACCCGGTTTGGTGAACAGGGAAACCGATTCCTGCACTTGGAATTCCGGTGCCAGGTATTTCAGCATGGTGTCAGCGTCAGAAACTTCAAACGGGTCGCCCGGCTTGTTTGGTTCGACGAACATTTTTTCTACCACACCGTTACGCACCAGCATGGAGTAGCGCCATGAACGCGGGCCAAAGCCCAGATCGGCTTTCTCAACCAGCATGTTCATGCCCTTGGTGAATTCACCGTTGCCGTCCGGCACGAAGGTAATATTTTCGGCGTGTTGATCGGCTTTCCAGGCGTTCATCACAAAGGTGTCGTTCACCGAGACGCACAGGATGCTGTCAACGCCGTGTTGCTTGAACACGCTAGACAGTTCGTTATAGCGCGGCAAATGGCTTGATGAGCAGGTTGGGGTGAACGCGCCCGGCAAGGAGAACAGGATCACGGTTTTGTCTTTAAACAGGTCATCCGTGGTGACATCGATCCATTGGTCGCCCTGGCGAGTATGGAAGGTAACCTGAGGGACTTTTTTGCCTTCTTGACTGGTAAACATGAATTAACCCCTTAATTAGAAAAATGAATTTTTTATGTTGGCGCCGTTGCGCTTCGTTGGGGGACATTATTCACTGCGGGGCTTGATAGTTCTAATCACTCGTTGCTATCTTATCTATCGCCATGAGCTATCATGGCCAGGAGGGAAACAACAATGAATATTCGTGATTTAGAGTATCTGGTCGCCTTGGCCGAGCACCGCCACTTCCGGCGTGCTGCCGACTCATGCCATGTCAGTCAACCAACATTGAGTGGACAGATCCGCAAGCTGGAAGACGAGTTGGGCGTGATGCTGCTCGAGCGGACCAGCCGTAAGGTGCTTTTCACGCAGGCAGGCTTACTGCTGGTGGAGCAGGCGCGCACCGTGCTACGCGAAGTCAAAGTCTTGAAGGAAATGGCCAGCCAGCAGGGGGAGGCGATGTCCGGGCCGTTGCATATCGGCCTGATCCCTACCGTGGGGCCTTATCTGCTGCCGCAGATTATCCCGACGCTGCATAAATCCTTTCCCAAGCTGGAAATGTACCTGCACGAAGCACAAACCCATCAACTGTTGGCACAGCTGGACAGCGGCAAGTTGGACTGCGCTATTCTTGCCTTGGTGAAAGAAACCGAAGCCTTTATCGAAGTGCCTTTGTTCGATGAACCGATGCAATTGGCAGTCTATTCCGACCATCCGTGGGCGCAGCGCGAACGCGTGGCGATGGCCGATTTGGCGGGTGAAAAACTGCTGATGCTGGAAGATGGCCACTGCTTACGCGATCAGGCGCTGGGCTTTTGCTTCCAGGCCGGTGCGGATGAGGATACCCACTTCCGCGCGACCAGTCTGGAAACGCTGCGTAATATGGTTGCCGCAGGCAGTGGGATAACGCTGTTGCCCGCCTTGGCAGTACCGCGTGAACGCGAGCGTGACGGCGTCTGCTATCTGGAGTGCTACAAACCGGAACCGAAGCGCACCATTGCTCTGGTGTATCGCCCCGGCTCCCCGCTGCGTAGCCGCTATGAGCAGTTGGCCGAGGCTATTCGCGAACACATGCAGAACTACCTGAAAGCGAACTTAAAACAGGCGGTTTAAGCCGTTTAGCGCTGCCACGCGGTAGGCTTCGGCCATGGTCGGATAATTGAAGGTGGTATTGACGAAATACTCGATGGTATTACCTTCACCTTTCTGTTCCATGATCGCCTGACCGATGTGAATGATCTCTGCCGCACGCTCACCAAAGCAGTGGATCCCCAGGATCTGCAAGGTATCGCGGTGGAACAGGATCTTCAGGCTACCCACGTTCATGCCGGCAATCTGCGCCCGGGCCAGGTGTTTGAACTGGGCGCGGCCCACTTCGTAGGGCACTTTCATTGCCGTCAGTTCCTGCTCGGTTTTACCGACGGAGCTGATTTCTGGAATGGTATAAATGCCCGTTGGAATGTCTTCGATCAGATGCCCGCTGGCTTCCCCAGAAGAGATGGCCTGAGCGGCGATGCGTCCCTGGTCATAAGCGGCAGACGCCAGGCTCGGATAGCCGATCACGTCACCCACGGCATAAATGTGGGATACGGCGGTCTGATACATGCTGTTGACCTTCAGCAAGCCACGGCTATCTGATTCCAGACCCACGTTCTCCAGACCCAGCGCATCGGTGTTACCGGTACGACCATTGGCGTACAGCAGGCAATCGGCCTTCACTTTCTTGCCGGATTTCAGATGCACAATCACGCCATCGTCGGTGCCTTCGATCTTCTCGAACTCTTCATTGTGGCGGATCACCACGCCGTTATTCCAGAAGTGATAAGACAGAGAATCTGACATCTCCTGATCGAGGAACGCCAGCAACCGATCGCGGGTGTTGATCAAGTCCACTTTCACGTTCAAGCCACGGAAGATAGAAGCATATTCGCAGCCAATCACCCCGGCGCCGTAGATAATCACGTGGCGTGGCTCGTGGTTCAGCTCCAGGATGGAGTCGCTGTCATAAATGCGCGAGTGGTTAAAATCAACGCCGTTCGGATGATAAGGGCGTGAACCACAGGCGATCACGATATGGTCGGCGCGGATGGTATCCTGTGTGCCATCCATATAGCTTACGCTGACGGTGTTGGCGTCGATAAACTTGGCGTTACCGGCGAACAGCTTGCACTGGTTACGCTCGTAGAACCCTTGGCGCATGCGTGTTTGCTGGTTAATCACGCTGTCGGCGTGGCGTAAAATGTCAGGGAAGGTGGCGCTAAGGGTGCGGGAGTTGTTGTAAAGCGGGTTCTGGTTGAATTCGATAATGCGGCTGACGGCGTGGCGGAGGGCTTTTGAGGGGATGGTTCCCCAGTGAGTACAGCCGCCGCCCACGTTATTGTACCGTTCGATCACGGCCACGCGGGCACCTTGTTTCACCAGACCCATGGCTGCGCCTTCACCACCAGGGCCGGAGCCGATGATAATGGCATCAAATTGATAGTGTTGTTGCATGTAGGAGAGACCTGTTCTTATACAAATTTACAACGGTATCTTAACATCATAGCGCTGCGTGCCCAATTACCATTAGCCTTTTTGTGGCAAAGCACAATCGGTGTGGCCTAGAACTGTGACAAAGCGCGTTTGTATAAATGCTGTTGCAATAAATTTGCTATATTGCCAGTTCTGCGGCGTTAGACTGAAGAAGGGAAGTCATCCGGATATGCAAATGGGCGTCAGAGCACAACAAAAAGAACGCACTCGTCGTTCCCTCATTGAGGCGGCTTTCAGCCAACTGAGTGCCGAGCGCAGTTTTGCCAGCCTGAGCCTGCGTGAAGTCTCACGAGAGGCGGGCATCGCGCCCACGTCTTTCTATCGCCATTTTCGCGATGTGGATGAGCTTGGGCTCACCATGGTTGACGAAAGCGGCCTGATGTTGCGCCAATTGATGCGCCAGGCACGCCAGCGTATTGCCAAAGGCGGCAGCGTGATCCGCACGTCGGTATCGACCTTTATGGAGTTTATCGGCAATAATCCCAACGCCTTTCGGCTGTTGCTGCGTGAACGTTCCGGCACCTCGGCTGCATTTCGTGCGGCGGTAGCACGGGAAATCCAACATTTTATCGCCGAACTGGCAGATTACCTTGAGCTGGAAAACCATATGCCGCGCAGTTTTACCGAGGCGCAGGCGGAAGCTATGGTGACGATTGTCTTCAGTGCCGGTGCGGAAGCGCTGGATATTGATATTGAACAACGGCGGCAGCTTGAAGAAAGGTTAGTGTTGCAACTGCGGATGATCTCCAAAGGAGCCTATTATTGGTATCGCCGCGAACAAGAAAAAGCATCTGTATCCCACGTATAACAAGGTGAAAGTCATGGAAAAACTAAGCCGTGAGAATGGTACTTTACTGCTGGCGTTGATTGCCGGCCTGTCCGTAAACGGTTCCTTTGCCGCGCTGTTCAGCTCGGTGGTGTCGTTTTCAGCCTTCCCGTTGATTGCTTTGGTGTTGGCGGTATATTGCCTGCATCAGCGTTACCTGAACCAGCCAATGCCGGATGGCATGCCAAAATTGGCGGCCGGCTGTTTCCTGTTGGGCATCCTGGGATATAGTGCGATCGTGCGTGCGGAATATCCGCAGATCGGCTCGAACTTCCTGCCCTCGATTGTCTGCGTGGTGCTGGTGTTCTGGATTGGTTTCCAATTGAGGAAACGCAATACCGCCACTGTTCAGCATTAAAAATGGTTTCATCGAGGAAAGGCACTCCGTGGAGTGCCTTTTTTG
>NZ_JBKABN010000013.1:0-159502 GCF_046269175.1 Serratia sp. J2 | reverse complement strand
GCGTTTTACTCAGTCGGCAACGCTGTCTGATACAGGTTTTCCCACATGCCCAGCACCAGTATCTGATCCGGCGGGGAAAGCTCCCCGGCCTTGATGGCCTTGTCCAGGCTGCTCTGCACCCGCACCTTGAGCTGCTCGGCGCTGTGTTCGGCATGTTCTTCCGATTCCGCCACCGCCAAAGTCAGATGACCGCGCAGGTAGCCACCGGCAAACAGTTCATCATCGCTGGCGTGCTCTACCATGTCATCAATCAGCGCCAGAATGCGCGCTTCAAATTCTGCGATCATCAAATTTCCTCGTTAACAAACAGACTCTGGCCTCAGAGATCTTCCGGGTAGGGAAAATGCTCGGCCGCCAGCGGAGGCGTATTGTAAAACGATTGCAGCGCCTGAATAAAGCGCGCAGGTCGTGTGGGTATTCCCCGTTCCAGCAATTCCAGCACTCGGGTACGGACTTTACGCTGAAAACCGATGCGATCCGGCTCGCAATCTCCACTGAGATTGTCGCAACTGACGTTGAACGGGAAACCGGCCGCCACGCAGAACATCCACTCCAGCGCCTGCGGATTAATCTCAACCGCCTCGAATTCACTCTGCGTCTGGGCATCGCGCCCATCCGGGCAATACCAGTAACCGAAGTCCACCAGCTTGCGGCGTTCTGCTCCGGCGATGCACCAATGGGAGATTTCATGCATGCCGCTGGCATAGTAGCCGTGTGCAAAGACGATGCGATTATAAGGCAGCTCATCATCGGCAGGCAGATAGATAGGCTCATCGTCGCCTTTGACCAGGCGGGTATTGAACTCATCGCTAAAACACTGATTAAAGATTTCAATCAGTTGCGGATACTGGTGTGTGTTTGGCATAAAAAACTCAAATAACCACAAAATTAAGGAGGCCATTATAGCCGATATCTCTCGGCTTGCCGCCCCTTTGAAATGTTAAAAATGCAACGCCAACCACTGCTGGATTTCCGCCCCGTGATTGTCGTACAGCAATTTGCAGCTCATGATCAGAGACACTATCACGATCATCGGCCGGATCAGCTTCTGGCCCTTGGTCAGCACCATGTGCGCCCCAAGACGGGCTCCGAACACCTGCCCTACCAGCATCACCAGACCAATACTCCAGATCACTTGGCCGCCGATAATAAACAGCACCAGGCTGCCCAGATTGGAGGTGAAGTTCAACACCTTGGCATGGGCGGTCGCCTTGGCCAGGTTAAAACCGCACAGCGTCACATAGGCCAAGGCATAGAACGAACCGGCTCCTGGCCCGAAGAAACCGTCGTAGAACCCTACGCAGCCCCCAGCTACCAGGCCAAAGGGTAACGCCCCCAGCCGACGCTGGCGATCGTTTTCCCCCAGCCGTGGCGTCAACAAGAAATAGACGCCGATACCAATCACCAACAGCGGCAGCATCTGCCGCAATATATCGGCACGCATGTGCTGCACCAGGAGCGCGCCGATCACTGATCCCACCAGCGTCAGGAAGATGGTCAGCTTCTGGGTATTAAGATCGACAGCGCGACGGCGAACAAAGTACAGGCTGGCGGAAAACGATCCCCCAACCGACTGCAATTTATTGGTCGCCAGCGCCTGGGTTGGCGGGACGCCAACGGCCAGCAGAGCCGGTACGGTCAACAGCCCACCACCACCGGCGATCGAATCAATAAACCCGGCGAACATTGCTACCAAAAACAGAATCCCGAGCAATTCGGGACCTAATACCAGCCCATCCATAAGTCGTCTGCCTGCAAAAGTGGAGCCACTTTGTTTGCCGCACACACTACGCCTTAAAACTCAAAAAATAAACGCCCCATTCGAGGCGTTTTCATCAGGCTATCAGCGATTGGCGAAGTGGCTATCCAGCAGCGCCTGACAGGTTGGCGGCAGCGGTGGTGGCTCTTTCTTGACCGGATTGGCATTCGGCTGATGCGGTTTGAACCAACTGGCCAACTCGGCACCACAGCCATCACCCACCGGCGGCGCATCCTGATCCAGACACTCCAGGCTACCCGCCGGGCAACGCAAGCGTACGTGCATATGCGCACGATGCCCAAACCAAGGCCGGACCTTATGCAACCAACCGCGATCGGCACCGGCATCCTGGCAAAGACGCTGTTTGATCGCCGGGTTAACGAAGATCCGCGTCACTTCGCTGTCCTGCGCCGCCATCTTGATCAAAGATTCGATTTGCGGCTGCCACTGGCGATCCACTACTTGCTTACCGTCGCCAGAGACCAGATCGATCGGCTGCGGTTTCAACAGTTGCTGAGCGCTCCAACGTTGGCGCGGCAACTGCAACCAGATGTCCACGTCCAAACCGGATTGGTGGCTGGCATGGCCGCTGCTGAAGCGCCCACCGGCTGGCATTGCCATATCGCCGATCAACACCGTGCCCAGTGCTTTCTGGTTGGCCTGGCTGCTCAGGCGTTGAATAAACGCCAGCAGGTCAGGATGGCCGAAGTAGCGCCGCTGGTCGGTACGCATCACCTGATAATCCGGTGAGTTAAGCGGCAACGGATGCGCCCCGATAATACAACCATTGGCGAAACCGCCAACGGCCTGTGCAGTTCCACTGACCGGGTGGTCAATCTTTTGCCACGGCGTTAACGCCAAGGCAGAGCTGGAAGCGATCAACGCAGCGAAGCCCAGCAGCCATTTTTTCATCGTAGTCCCTTACCAGCGTGGTACGTCGGAAATCACATCACCGTTTTGCGCACGCTGGCGCAGCAGATGATCCATCAGCACGATCGCCATCATCGCTTCGGCGATCGGCACCGCACGGATCCCGACGCACGGATCGTGGCGGCCACGGGTGACCATTTCCACCGCTTCACCCTGACGGTTGATCGTACGGCCCGGCACCATGATGCTGGAGGTCGGCTTCAGCGCCAGATGGGCAATCACCGGCTGACCGCTGCTGATACCACCAAGAATGCCGCCAGCGTGGTTGCTCTGGAAACCTTCAGGGGTGATTTCATCGCGGTTTTCGCTGCCACGCTTGGTGACCACGGCAAAACCGTCGCCAATTTCTACACCTTTGACCGCATTGATGCTCATCAGCGCATGCGCCAAGTCGGCATCCAGACGATCGAACACCGGCTCGCCCAGCCCTACCGGGACGTTTTCCGCCACCACGGTCACTTTGGCACCGATGGAGTCGCCCTCTTTTTTCAGCGCGCGCATCAGTTCGTCCAGGGCTTCCAGCTTGTCCGGATCCGGGCAGAAGAACGGGTTCTGCTCAACCTGATCCCAATCTTTCAACTCGCAGCTCACGTCGCCGATCTGCGCCAGATAGCCGCGCACCTGTACGCCAAACTTCTGCGCCAGATATTTTTTGGCAATGGCACCGGCGGCAACGCGCATCGCGGTTTCACGCGCCGAAGAACGGCCACCGCCGCGATAATCACGCACGCCGTATTTCTGTTCGTAGGTGTAATCGGCATGGCCAGGGCGGAACACATCTTTGATCGCGCCGTAGTCTTGCGAGCGCTGATCGGTGTTTTCGATCATCAGGCCAATGCTGGTGCCAGTAGTGACGCCTTCAAAAACCCCGGAGAGGATACGCACCTGATCCGGCTCGCGGCGCTGGGTGGTATAGCGCGAAGTGCCGGGGCGGCGACGATCGAGATCGTGCTGCAAATCAGCTTCTGTCAGCGGAATACCTGGCGGCACACCGTCTACGATACATCCCAGCGCCACACCGTGAGATTCACCAAATGTGGTGACGCGGAAAAACTGCCCAATACTGTTCCCTGCCATCACGGCTCCTTACCGTTGGTTGTCATCCCGTTCGCGTGCAAACGGGGCATACAGGCCCACACTATGGCGAGCCCAGGTTGTTGGTTAGCTGCGGTAGAGGCTGAAATGATCTTTACAGTCAATCAGCTGCTGTTTCGTCAGCATGAAGACGCCGTCCCCGCCGTTATCAAACTCCAGCCAGGTGAACGGAATATCCGGATATTGTTCCATCAGATGTACCATGCTGTTGCCCACTTCACAAATCAGCACGCCGTCATCGCTCAGGAAGTCTGGCGCACAGGCCAGAATGCGGCGCACCAGCTTCAGGCCGTCGCTGCCTGCAGCCAGCCCCAGTTCCGGCTCAAAGCGGAACTCTTGCGGCAGATCGGACATGTCTTCCGCATCGACATACGGCGGGTTGGTGACGATCAGATCGTATTGGATCGCGGGGACGTCACGGAACAGATCGGAGCGGATCGGGATCACCTGATGTTCCACGCCGTGCGCCTGAATATTACGCTCGGTCACGGCCAGCACGTCGGTAGAGATATCTACCGCGTCCACTTCCGCTTCCGGGAAGGCATAGCCACACGCGATAGCAATACAGCCACTACCGGTACACATATCCAGGATATGGCGTGGCGGATGGGGGATCAGCGCGCTGAAGCGGTCGTTGATCAGCTCACCAATCGGTGAACGCGGTACCAGCACGCGCTCATCGACATAGAACTCCAGGTCGCAGAACCAGGCTTTATTGGTCAGGTAAGCAACCGGGATGCGCTCGTTGACACGGCGGATCACTCGCTCAACGATGCGGTGACGTTCGCTGGAGGTCAAACGCGCAGTGCGCATATCTTCAGGAATATCCAACGGTAGGAACAGGCTGGGCAAGACCAATTGCACGGCTTCGTCCCACGGGTTATCGGTTCCGTGGCCATAGTAGATATTGGCGGCGTTGAAACGGCTTACGGCCCAGCGCAGCATATCCTGAATGGTGTGCAGTTCATTCACTGCTTCTTCGACGAAAATTTTGTCCAATTTGCCCTCCGGCAGGCGCGATGATTCATGATTTAGCCCCGTAGTTTGCCATGAAGCCTGCGACAAATCAGCAGCAATAGCAGCGTAGCAGCATTCTGGTTGGCATTCAGTGCTAGTTTTGCGTCGACAGAAACCTTCGAGCAGGTAAACTAGCGCGATAAATGATAGGCGACGAGCGAATAATGAAGAATAAGCCCCCTCTGAGCAAAGATGAATTATTGCTCTTTAGAGAGTCGGTAGCTGGAGCAAAGAAGCTGCCGCAGGACACCATCGTCCACCCAAAACCTAAAATGAAAACCAAGCAGATCGCGCCGCAGCGCCTGTTGCAAGAGCAGGTGGATGCCAGCTTTTACTTTTCCGATGAGTTTCAGCCGCAGTTGGAAGATGAAGGCCCAACGCGCTATGTGCGTCCCGGCTACAGCCACTATGAGTTGAAGAAACTGCGTCGTGGGGACTACGTGCCGGATCTGTTCCTGGATTTGCATGGCTTGACACAGATGCAGGCCAAGCAGGAACTCGGGGCGATGATCGCCGCCTGCAAGCGTGAGCACGTGCACTGTGCCTGCGTGATGCACGGCCACGGCAAACACATCCTCAAGCAGCAAACGCCGCTTTGGTTGGCGCAACATCCGGACGTGCTGGCGTTCCACCAGGCCCCCAAAGAATGGGGGGGTAACGCAGCAATACTGCTGTTGATCGAACTAGCAGAATAGCGATATAAAATGGCACTTAACGGTGCCAAATAATCCGCAGTGACGGTTCCAAGAAGGGGGCCATGAGTTGAGAACGACCTTGACGAAATAGCCCCTCCCCATCCTGGCAAAACCTAAGATCTCTCCCCAATACCATACCTACTTAAATACCCCAAATATTTTTAATCTTGAATTTCAAATAAAACATTTGTTTTAAATATACTTAAAACAAAAATCATTGATGTGATTTAAAATTCACGAGAAAGATCCTGTATTAACGCCAAAAAGTAGACAGGGAAAATATTACAAGTAGAATGCGCATTTTGTTAAACGCAGATAAAGCGTAAACATTGTCATCCGCAGTTAATAGTTACTACGAATAGCCACATGGCAAATATAGCACCTTGAGTTAATCAAATAATAGCCTATACCTCCTGCCCAACGTGGGGGATGATCCCTCATGGTTGACAGAAATGAAGTTGGCTGCAAAGCCTTTTTCCACCAGTTCGGCTACCAATATTGATAGCCTTTGCATTTCAAATATTATAGGAAATAATATTATGACCCTAAAAAACAAACAGAAGCCGTTTTTTGCCAAACTTTCGCCAATTTGTTTCTTTAGCCTGCTGGCCTTACAAGGAGTAACCGTTGCCCACGCCGCTATCGTTTCCGCCCCAGGTGGCCCATCGCTCGGTGCCAGCTCCATCAAGGGCGGTACGGTTATCGACATTAATAAGCCCGGCAGAGGGGGCGTATCTCACAATATCTATAACCAGTTTGACGTAGACCGTGGTGGAGTAGTGCTAAATAACAGCGCACAAAATTCAACGACCCAGGTGGCGGGTGCCATTAACGGCAACAAGAATTTAGCCAACGGTGCCGCCAACGTTATCCTCAATGAAGTCAACTCCGCTAAAGCCAGCCAACTCAACGGTATGATTGAGGTAGCAGGTCAGAATGCACAGGTTATTATTGCCAACCCATCGGGGATTACCTGCAACGGCTGCGGTTTTATCAACGCCAATCGTGCGACCTTGACCACGGGCAAGGCCTCGGTGGCTAATGGCCGCGTCCTCGATTACGTTGTCAACAAAGGTAAAATTACCATTACTGGCGATGGCTTGCAGAGTTCCAGCGCCAACTATACCGATCTAATCGCCCACACCGTTGCCATTAACGCCGACGTGCAGGCCCAGGATCTACGGGTCACTTATGGCCAAAACCGCGTTAATGTCGACAACACCAAAGCCACCCTGCTCTCTGCTGCTCGTCAGTCTGGCATAGGCCTTGACGTGTCCAACCTGGGCGGCATGTACGCCAACAAAATTACGCTGATCGGTACCGGCAATGGCGTGGGCGTGAACAACGCTGGCACCCTCGCCGCTTCTGTTGGCGATGTGACCATGAACATGAATGGTTCACTCACCAATAAGGGGACTATTTCTGCCCAAAAAGATATCAGCGTGGTATTAACCCCTAGTAACAACACTACATACGTAATAAACAGCCCAGGTGGTTATCTTGAAGCTGGCAATGATATTGATATTAAAAGCTCTTACGTAAGAAACATCAAGGGGACCATGGTGGCCGATGGCAATATCAACATCGACAGTTCCGCAGCCTTATCTTCAAATGTAGGGGTCGATAATGATAATGGTGAACTCAGCGCTGGAAAGGGTATCACGATTAGCACCAAAGGAGCCTCAATCAAGAACAGCAGCGGTATCATCAGTGCCGTGGACGATGTCACCCTGGACGCCAAGTATGGTGTGAATAACTACGTGGGTAGAATTGTATCAGATTTTGGTGGCGTGACGATTAATACCGCTAACACCCTCTTCAACGACAGAGGGATTATTGAGGCCAACTGCTGCGTGGCTCTGAATGCTTACAAGATGAGCAATCAATACGGCCTCATCCAAACCAAGGATGACGTAGTTATTAACGTATCCTCCGAGCTGAATAACACCCAAGGTGAAATTCTGGCAGAAGGCAACATCGCTATAAAAGCGTCTGAGATTAAAAATAACTCAGGTAAAATCATGGCTCAGGAAGCCTTGAATATCGAAGCCGCCCGGCTGGTTAATAGTGCTTATCACAATCCAACCCAAGAATACGGTATATTCAGCGGTGGTGGCATGAGCCTAAACTTGAGCTCCTCACTCAATAATGAGTATGGTGTCATCGCTTCTCATGGTGATATCACCGTCAGTCCTAACTCTCTCATCGCCAATAAACATGGGCATATTGGGAGTGATAAAAACATCATGCTGAGTGCGACCAGCATTGGCAATCACAATGGTAATATTATTGCCGGTGAAAATCTGGTGGTTAATGCATCACGTTTAGATAATGGTTCATCAGCTAGCACAGCAGGAAACATTGAGGCCGGTGATACTTTAGAGATCAACATGAAGCGCGGAGCCCTTGCCGGTGGTCAGCGTGTCGATGGCAGCTTCTATAATCAAGGGACCTTGGTTGGCAAAAACAAGATAAAGATCGATACAGACGGGAAATTCGGCAATTACGGCAAAATGATTTCGGACAACACTGTAGAAATCCATACCAAGTACTAATCCAGAGCCAATACTGAGGCGATAAATACCCCTATCACGTCTATTAGCATCGCGAGATAGGTAATAACAAGCTGATAGCCATGTTATCAATGGCTATCAGCTGTTTTTCACTCCTGCCTATCTTCACACTGCACCCGATTAAAGAAAAATCATATTAATAAGGAAGTTAACATGCGTTTTCGCTTTCTCAATGCCTGGTTATTGCTTATTTTCACCCCACTGGTTCAGGCAACTGAAAAAGGCCAGTTTATTGAGCAGCAAATGAGCCACCAGCAGGAACAGGAAAAAGCACTCTACAACCAATTGGAAACCGTAGGTAAAGACGTTCGCTCCGCTGGCAGCGCAGGACTAAGCACCCACATCGACTTTCCCGAAGAACAACCCTGTTTCCCTCTACAACGGGTTGAACTGAATAAGGACGACAAGATCCCTCATTGGATACCCTTGCACAAACTGACAGAACAGGCACAAGGGCGCTGCCTGGGGATCCAAGGGGTGAAAACGCTCGCGACCGCCTTGCAAAACAAGCTGATTGGACATGGCTATATTACTACCAGGGTCATGATCCCTCAGCAGAATTTGACGCAAGGGCTTCTCACTCTGGATATCCTGCCCGGCACCATTGGCAACGTCAGGTTGACCGATGACAGCGATCAGTACGTCAACTTGCACACCACCTTCCCTGGCAGCCAAGGGGATCTGCTGGATCTGCGTGCGATTGAGCAGGGGTTGGAAAACATGCAACGCATTCCTGATGTTGTTGCCAACATTTCACTCCACCCAGGCAGTAAGGCGGGTGAATCCGACCTGGAAATAACCCGCGAACACCCCTCATTCTGGCGTTTGGGCGGTTGGCTGGATGACTCAGGCAGTAAACAAACCGGCCGCTATCAAAGCGGCTTGGCTTTATATATTGATAACCCGACTTCGATGAACGATCTGTTCTACGTTTCTGCCGGTCGTGATTTGCAGTTCCAATCGAGCCGTCATTCTAATAATGGCTCGTTGTACTACTCGGTGCCCTACGGCTTCTGGTCATTGGACTTATATGCTAGCCGCAGCGAATATGTACAAAATATCCATGGTATCTATACCGATTTTTCCTACCGCGGCAAGTATCGCAACCTTAGCTTAAAAATCAATCGCCTCTTGTATCGCAACGCGAGCCAAAAAAACACGCTCAGCTTTCAAGTCCTCAAGCGTAACTCACATTTTTATCTGAACGATACGGAACTGAAGTTGCAAAAGCGTAATATGGCCAACTGGAGCATTGAGTTCAATCATCGCCACTACGTCGGCCAATCTATTGTCGATGCCATGTTGAGCTATCAGCGTGATACCGCCTGGTTTGGTGCCGAAAGACCGGTGGACAGCGCTCCGTCAAGCCGCATCGTCAACCTGGATATCAGCACCTATACGCCATTTACCGTGCAAGATCTGTCACTGAGTTATCAATCCCGCTTTCGCCAGCAATACAGTCCGGACCGCCTGACCACCCAGGATCAATTCAGTATCGGTAACCGCTGGACCGTACGTGGTTTTGACGGTGAAATGAATATGATGGCCAACAAGGGCTACTCCCTGCGCAATGACCTGAACCTGAACCTGCCAAGACTGGAGCAGCAGTTATACCTGGGTATGGATTATGGCCGGGTGAAAGGAGACGGTAGTAACGACTTTGCCGATGGCCACCTGCTTGGTAGCGTTGCCGGTATTCGAGGGAAGGTAAAAGCGGTCGGTTATGACGCCTTCGTTGGGGTGCCGCTGTCCAAGCCTGATAATTTCACCACCAGCCCGGTCAACCTAGGCTTTACGTTACAGTGGCAATTTTGAAGACGTTAATGACAAAGGGCGATGTTTATCATCGCCCTTTGATGGTGAGAACAAGCTCAGACCTTGGCCATCACCTGTGACGGGCTGACCTGCCATTCAAACTTGCCGACGCTGCCATCCTCTGACAGATCGACATTAGCAATGGCGGAGGTCGCAAACATTGGCGGGCATTCTCCAGGGCACAGCTCGGCCACCAGATAACCCACCAGCGGTAGATGGGAAACCACTAACACCGCACCGATGCCCTCTTTTGCCAGCGCCTGCAGATAACAGCTCACCAGCCCAGCGTCGCCCCCAGGAGTCAGCTCCGGCAGCACTTCTTCACCTTCCGGTAGCGTTAACGCTTCGCGTACCGTTTCCAGCGTCTGCTCGGCCCGCAAATAGGGGCTGACCAGCACTCGTTCAATATCCACAGACTTGGTATTCAACCAGGCCGCCATCTGACGTGACTCATCACGGCCACAAACGGTAAGAGGCCTTACCGAATCGCTGGCTGCATCGAGTGCCGCCTCTCCGTGACGCATAATCAAAACTTGCATATTGCACCGCTGTTGTTGACAAAATAACGCTATACAGAAACGCCGAGCGTGCTGTATCGCCGAGTTGCACTCAAGAACACAGGCCTGCTTCAAACGATAACGCGCCGTCTCTCTATGGCGGCCGGGCATTTTGCCTGAAAGTTCGCGTAAAGAAAACGCTGTTTTTTACAACATTTGCGCCCTTACACAAATTCATCGCTGACATAACAACCAATTCAACGGGTTAAATTTTAACCTTGTTGCTATGAAATTTTGGTAGCGCTGAGTGAGCCACCCACCAAAACGCTACGTTACCCCTCCCCAATCTCCCTGTACAGCTTCCGGGATTGCCCTAATTGCAAGGAGTGATGGCGATCACAGTGCGGCCCTGATCAAACTGTAGCGCAAACCGGGCCGCCATGCTGGTTAACTGCCTTGCGGATAGAAGCGTTCCCCCTGCTCCGCCATGCGCTGCAGACGTTCACAAGGAGCAAAATACTCACCGTATTGCTGTTGCAGGTAGCGCAGGGTTTTTACCACTTTCTCCGCGCCTAGCTCATCCATATAGCGGAACGGGCCGCCAAGGAACGGCGGGAAACCAATGCCAAACACCGCGCCGATATCACCGTCGCGTGCGCTGCGCACCACGCCTTCATCCAGGCAACGCGCCGCCTCGTTGAGCATCATCATCACACAGCGTTGAGCGATCACCGCATGCTGAATATGCGCCTTGCCGGTGATACCCAACAATGGATAGATGCTGCTGTCAGCGCTCTTGCGTTTCTGGCCTGACCTACTGCCCTCGGCTGGGTACAGATAAAAGCCACGGCCATTCTTGCGCCCTTTGCGGCCGTCTTTCAGCACTGCGTCGAACGCCGCTGGAGCGGCAAAGCGTGGCCCCAGCTCCGCCGTCAGGATCGGGATAATCTTGGTGCCGACGTCGATACCCACTTCATCCAACAGCATGATGGGGCCCACCGGGAAACCAAAATCGACCAAAGCCTTATCAACCGATTCGATAGGCTCGCCTTCCAGCAAGCATCGCGCCGCTTCATTAATATAAGGAGCGAGAATACGGTTCACGTAAAAACCAGCACGATCGGCGACCACGATCGCCGTTTTCCCCTGTTTGTGGGCCAGAGCAACGGTGGTGGCAATGGTTTGTTCGCTGGTAGTGGCATGCGGGATCACTTCGACCAACGGCATTTTATCCACCGGGCTGAAGTAGTGCAGACCAATAACCTGCTGCGGCCTGGCTGCCTGCGCCGCGATTTGGCCGATCGGCAATGATGAGGTGTTGGAGGCGAATACGGTATGCGGCGCGGCATACTGTTCAATATCGGCCACCATCTGTTGCTTGAGCGCGATATCTTCAAATACCGCCTCTACCACGATGTCGATCCGTTCAAAACCGCTGTAATCGGTGCTGCCTGAAATCAGCATCATCTGTTTCTGACGCTCTGCCGGACGCATGCGTTTGCTGCGTACCCGCTTGCCCAACAGATCCCAGGTGTATTTCAACGCATGGTTGATCCCCTGCTCATTCACGTCTTTAATGCGCACCGGTAGCCCGCCACGAGTCGCCGTGACGCAGGCTATACCGCCGCCCATCAAACCACCGCCAAGTACGCCGACGCGCTGTAATTCATGAGGTTGGGCATCCCCGCCGCGCTCTTTTTTCAGCGCCGTAGAGGCAAAGAACAGGCTGCGTAATGCGGCAGACTGGGAAGACATCGCCAGTTCACCGAAGGCGCGGGCCTCCGCTTCATAGCCGCTGGCACTGCCATGATCCAGACCAGTGCGCACCACTTGGATAATACGCTCCGCTGCGGGGTAGTTACCGTGGGTTTTCTCCAGGGTCTTCTTACGCACGATGCTGAACAACAGGCTTCTGCCCAACGGACCGTTAAGCAGGCGTTCCTGCCATGGTAACGCACGGCGCGATTTCCACCCCTGTTTTACACGCTCAATGGCGGTTTGCAGCAGAATGGATTGCGGTACGGCCTCGTCCACCAGGCCCATACGCAGCGCCTGACGCGCGCGAACGTGCCTGCCCGTCAGCATCATATCCAACGCTTTGCTGGCACCAATCAGACGGGGTAAGCGCTGGGTACCACCAGAACCAGGCAGCAAACCCAACTGGACTTCCGGCAGGCCAAGCGCCGTTTTGTCATCCAGAGAACAGACGCGGCTATGGCAGGCCAAAGCCAACTCCAGCCCGCCTCCAAGGCAAGCACCATGAATAGCGGCAACCACCGGCACCGGGAACGCGGCAATCTGTGCCAGCGTGCTCTGCCCCTTCTTCGCCAGCGCTTGTGCCTCTTGGGCCGTATGGCACGCGGCGATCATGGTGATATCTGCACCGGCAATAAAGGAATCTGGCTTGCCGGAGAGGATCACCAACCCTTCCAGGGTAGCAAGCTGCTGCGCCTTGAGCAGCACGTCGTTGATCTGCTCAACAAACTCTGCCTTCAGCGTATTGACCTTCTCCCCCGGCACATCGATGGTGATCACGCCAATATTATCCGGCCGCAGGGTCAGATGAAATGTCGAAGGCTTGGCACGCTGCTCGTGCAATGCGTTCTCGAAACTCATTTTTCCACCTCCACGATCATCGCAGCTCCCAAGCCCCCGGCTGCGCAGGCAGTGGCCAGCCCCAGACCGCCACCGCGCCGTTTAAGCTCGTGTAACGTCTGGGTGATCATGCGCGCACCGGTCGCGGCGAACGGGTGTCCGTAGGCGATAGAGCCCCCCAACACGTTGAATTTATCCATATCCACCTCGCCGATCGCCTGCTCACGCCCCAGCTTCTGCTGGGCAAACTCGGTGCTGGCGAACATTTTCAGGTTGGCCAGCGTTTGCGCCGCAAAGGCTTCGTGCATATCGATCAGGGTCAGGTCGGCCAGGGTAATACCGGCACGATCCAGCGCCAACGGGGTGGCATAGGAAGGGCCGAGCAACATATCCTCCCAGACATCAATGGCGGCAAAGGCGAAGCTGCGCAGGTAGCCTAGAGGCTCCAGGCCGAGCTCTTTCGCACGGGACTCGCTCATCATCAGCACCGCTGCCGCACCATCGGTCAGTGGCGTACTGTTGGCGGCCGTGACGGTACCGTGTCGGCGATCGAATGCCGGTTTTAAGCGGGCATAAGACTCCAGGCTGGAATCTTTGCGGACGTTGTTATCTTCGGCCAGCGGGGTTTTATACGGCGGCACATAGGCGGTCATCACTTCATCGCGCAACAGCCCCTGCTCCCAGGCTTTAGCGGCCAGTTGATGTGAGCGGTGTGCCAAGGCATCCTGCTGCTCGCGAGTAATGCCGTGGGTTTTCGCCATTTGCTCGGCAGTATCCCCCATGCGCAGACCGGTAGAGTATTCCGCCACGGCGGGCGGTACCGGCATCAGATCGCGGAACTTAAGTTTACTGAACAGTTTCAAACGCTGCGACAACGTGCGGGCCTTGTTGACGTCCACCAGCGTGCGGGCAAGCGCCTTGCTAACACCAATCGGCAGCACGGAGGAAGAATCCGCCCCACCGGCAATGCCGATACTGATACTGCCGGCCATGATGCTTTCCGCCACGTTGGCAATCGCCTGGAAGCTGGTGGCACAGGCACGTGAAACGCTATAGGCATCGGTGTGCACGCTCATACCGGTGCCAAGTACAATTTCCCGCGCAATGTTGGGCGCTTCGGGCATTTGCACCACCTGGCCAAATACCAGTTGCTCAATCAGGGCGGGATCGATGCCGCTACGCGCCAGCAGCTCGCTCACCGCCGTCTTGCCAAGATCGACCGCAGGTATACCGTGATAAGCGGTAGCCTGCTTGGCGAAAGGGGTGCGCAGCCCTTGAACAATGGCGATACGGTCGCCGAGACGGGTAACCAGCGGCAATGCCTTACTCATAAACGCTCCTGAAGAGAGGCCGTCAACACAACGGACAAAAAGAGGTCTGACCTGATGAGGTCATTGTTAACCAAATGTTTACATTTGGCAAACCGGCAGAAGTGAAAACTGAGAGCGGGAGCAACTTTCTGGTAGGGGGTAAAGCGGTGCGGATACCAGCAGGGGCGGATATTACGCCCCTACGGGATCGGGTCGGGATTAACGCAGGCCGAGCTGGAAGATCATGGTTTCTGCCTGGCAGGAGAAGGTGAAATCCACATCCAGTTGCACGCCGCCGTCAACCGGTTTAATGCTACTGCTGATGTCACAAGGCTCGGACTCCACGCCGCGTGCCTTTTCAGTCAGTGCTGCCAGGGTTTGCTCTGCATCTTGCTGATTGGCAAACACTCGGCTGTAGGAAGCGGTGCAATCGGTGTTATCCATCACGGTTCCGACATCGACACAGCAGCAGGCCGCAGTTTCCTGAGCGTTACATTTATTGATTGCATCTGACATAGTTGAAATCTCCTCACGGGCCGCAGTTAAGCTCGCCCAAATAGCCATTTATGATCTGGCGCAAATAAACAAAATTCTGTGTTTATTTTACTCCTCGGGCTTGCCAATCACTAGCCTTACTTTTTGTAAGCACTTTAAGTGACGGAAATCACATAACTAAATCGCTTCGCGGTAAAAAAACATAAGAGTTTTGTTATGTGCAGGTCATTTTTTGTTATGTGGATCTCTTTTCTGATATCAATCTGGAAATATTTCAAAAACAAACTTGCAACATCTTAACAGGTCAGACCTATAATTCAGCCACTGGTCTGATTTGTCAGATTGATAACGGACCCTACAATCGCGCGCTCCATGTTACTTTGTGTAACATTGTTTAAATAATAAACACATAAAATGAGGTTTTGGTCATGAGCCAGAAAAACCTATTCACTAAATCAGCTCTCGCAGCTGCAGTGGCAATTATTTCTTCAAACGTATATGCCGCAGGATTCCAGCTGAACGAGTTTTCGGCAGCTGGTTTAGGGCGAGCCTATTCTGGCGAAGGCGCAATGGCGGATACCGCTGCCTCGGCAAGTCGTAACCCGGCAACCATGATGATGTTTGACCGCCCTTCGTTCTCTGCGGGCGCAGTATTTATCGACCCAGACGTTAACATTACCGGCACTTCACCTTCAGGCAAAAGCCTGAATGCGAATAACATTGCCCCGACAGCCTGGGTACCCAACCTGCACTACGTTCAACCGCTGAATGACCAATGGGCCGTCGGTGGCTCCGTGACCAGCAACTATGGCCTGGCCACCGAATACAGCGATAGCTACCCGGCAGGCTCTGTCGGCGGTACCACCGACCTGACCACGCTGAACCTCAACCTGAGCGCCGCTTACCGTCTGAACCAAAACTTCAGCTTCGGTCTGGGCTTCGATGCGGTGTATGCCAAAGCTAAAATCGATCGCTACGCTGGCGATTTACCGCTGCTGTTGGCAGGCTCAGGCCAATTACCTCCGTCTCTGGCTGGCCAGGTAGCAAAAATCCCTGCCGATACCCAGATTTCACATCTGGAAGGCAACAAGTGGGGTTACGGCTGGAACGCGGGCGTGTTGTATCAAGTAGATGAAAACAACCGCTACGGCTTTACCTACCGTTCAGAAGTGAAAATCGACTTTGACGGCGACTACCGCAGCAGCCTGCCCTCCGCTTATAACGGGCTATTCCAGCAGATCGGCCTGCCAATGGGGACCAACGGTAACAACGTCCCTGGTTCTCTGACCCTGAATCTGCCAGAAATGTGGGAAATCTCCGGTTATAACAAAGTGGCACCACAGTGGGCGATACACTACAGCATGGCCTACACCAGCTGGAGCCAGTTCCAGGAGCTGAGAGCAACCGACAGCAACGGCAACACCCTGTTCCAGAAGCATGAAGGCTTCCGTGATGCTTACCGTATCGCGCTGGGTACCACCTACTTCTACGACGATAACTGGACCTTCCGTACCGGTATCGCCTTCGATGACAGCCCAGTCCCAGCGGAAAACCGCTCTATCTCGATCCCGGATCAGGATCGCACCTGGATCAGCGCCGGTACCACTTACGCGTTCAATAAAGACGCTTCTGTAGACGTCGGGGTGTCTTACATGCACGGCCAGAAAGTCACCATCAAAGAAGGTCCATACACCTTCGAATCGAAAGGTTCAGCCTGGTTGTACGGTGCTGGCTTCAACTACCGTTTCTAATCTGCTTTCCTAGACAGGAACGTAAAAACGGCGGGATTACCCCGCCGTTTTCTATTGTGTTAACCCCCTCCAGCCGTAACTCAGGAAAGGTTTACCGTCGTGATGCTGTGCTCCGTTGACGGTGCATACGACTCCGGTTTTTGTTCCGCAATCTCTTCCTGCACGACTACAGCGTCAGGCTCCGCCAACGGAACAACTGGCTGTGCCTGCGGTAAAGCCGCGGTCAACGCCTGCAATGAACCACCGCTGATACCGATTTCCTGTAGCAGGGAGTCGATAACCGGGGCGTGCGTACGATAAGCGAGAGCGGCAGACATCGCCTGCTCGGCCAGGTTGCCGCCACCGATCGAAGCCGCTGCCGCACCTGCAGCGCCAGAACGGTTCAACCCATCAACCTGCAGGATCTTGATCCCGTCGATAGCCTTCATCGGCTCAACGGACTTCTCGATGATCGCCGGCAGTGCCTGCAGCAACGCCAGTTTGAACTTCAGGCTGGTCTGATCGCTGGAAAGCATGTTGACCGCTTCGTTCAACGCGCGCTGGGTTTCCGCCTCTGCCAAGCCTTTCTTACGCGCGGCTTCGGCCAGTTCGATGATGGCTGCGGCCTGCAGTTCAGCGGCCTCTTTCTCCGCACGGGCTTTCAGCGTCAGTTGCATCGCCTCGGTTTCCGCCCCTTGACGGGCTTCGATCAGAGCAACCTGCTTGGCACGATCGGCTTCGGCGGTCTGGCGCGTGGTTTCCACGTTTTGTTCCGCTTTCACCGCTTCGGTCAACGCATCATTAGCGCGCGCCTGAGCCTGGGACTGCTGCTCGGACTTGGCAGCAATGGCGATGGCCTTATCCTGTTCGGCAATTTCCGTCACTTTTTTCTGCTCGATGGCGGCCATTTCCGTGACTTTATTCTGCTCGATCTCTTTGACACGGATTTCACGGTCCGCCTCTACCTTACGGGTCCGTACCGCCTGCTCACGCTCGATTTCCGCCTCCTGAATCTGACGCTCGGCGGAGATACGGCTCTGTTCGGCCTCACGGCGGCGCTCTGCTTCGAAGGTGGCGATCCGGGAGCTTTGCTCGGCGCTGCGGGTTTTGACCTGCTGCTCCTGCTCAAGCGACATGAAGGCTTCCTGCTGCTCGATCTCCAGCTTACGTGACATGGCATCGCGGTTTTTTTCGCGTACTGCGACCTCTACGTCCTGCTCAACTTCATTACGTTCGCGACGACGGCGTTCGGTTTCCTGCGTCAGCTTGGTCAGACCTTCAGCATCGAAGGCGTTGTTAGGATCGAAATACTCTTTCGAGGTCTGGTTAAAGTTGGTCAGCGACACGCTTTCCAGCTCCAGGCCGTTTTTCGCCAAATCTTCAGATACCGTGCTCTGCACGCCCTGCACGAAGTTTTCGCGTGTGTCTTGCAGGTCTTGCATGGTCATCTGCGCAGCGGTGGAGCGTAAGGCGTCAACAAACTTGTCTTCCACCAGTTGGCGCAGATCTTCCGGTGACAGCGTACGCTGGCCCAAAGTTTGTGCTGCGGTGGAGATCCCTTCAATGGTAGGTTGCACACGGACGAAAAATGCCACCACTACGTCCACGCGCATTCTGTCCTTGGTGATCAGGCTGTCATGCATGGCACGGCTGACCTCCAGCTTCAGGGTCTTCATGTTGATTTCAACAATCTCATGGAACACAGGAAGGGAGATGGCACCACCACTCAGCACGACCTTGAGACCGCCCAGACCGGTACGAACCAACGACTGTTCTGCCGAGGCACGGCGATACAGGCGCGAAAAAATCAGTCCGATGATCAGCAGGACAACAAAGATGCCACCCGCAATCGACCCCCAAAACGTAAGACCATCACTAATTATCACTAGGGCTACCTCTCCGTAAGTATTATCAAAATAATTCCGTTAAAACCGCGTTCACAGCAGATCCGGCCAAGGGTTGGCACTGCCGCTGAAACGGGACCCGGAAATGCGGGCCGTCACCAGCACCTTGGCTCCACGCACAAAGGCGACGTCCTCCTCATCCGGTTCGATCAAAATGTAATGGGTACGCCCGTGCTCGTCAGTCAACCTGGCTTCTGCCGGGGTGCCCGCCGTGGCCGTGGCACCGGTCATAATTGCCATGCGGCCAATAAAGCTGTCCGTGGAAACGGCGCTGCTCTCGTCACGTGGCAAGTAGCGAGCAATGCCGCGGCCGCACCAGCGCACGCAGAATACGGCGACAATAAAGGCAACGATCACCGCCAGCCATACCGGTAATTCACCGCCTGCCAACCATTGCAGTATCAGGCCACTCAGTGAAAAACCGCCGAGAAACAGCACGATGATGACCAGCAGCGGCAAGCGCCCGATATGCAGCCAGCTCAGACCATGGGCGAAAACGTTCTCACCCAGGGTAATATCCGGATGGGAGTCTATAGCTGCGTCGAAATGGCTGGAAAGGGAAGCACCGAGAAACACCGCCAGCGTTTCCAGCACGCCGATAAACAGCAGCAGGAGCAGGGCGATCAAGAAAGGGGCATTGCCTGAAGAAAGTAGGTCCATATTGGCGTTCTCCGTGCGCATCACTGCGAAAATATCGCGGCAGCAGAAAACAGGCAGGAAAGAGGGGACAAAACGCGGTAAAAGGTGATGCAGCAATCCGCTATAAACGATCCTTGTTCCACACAAGCCGGTTCCCAAGCCACGGGCGCTGCCCTCCATGTAACCAGCGGCAGTCGCCTGGCGCAGATTTTAGCATTTACTGCACCGGCATCCCAGAAAATCCTCAAGAAAAATGATTATCATTTACATAAATAAAAAGGATCCCCCAAACTTCCAGGATCCTTTTTCAAACGCCATTCACCACAGGATAAGTTGAAAAAAACCTAATCCTTAGTTGGCAGAGTCGATCTCATCCAGATCGCCCTGGATCGCCTTGGCATTTGGGTTCTCCTGCGGCTTGAGCACCCCGCCCTGCGCCAGGAAGTCATGGCGTTGGAAGTAGGCGTCACGCACCATCACATAAGGATCGGAAGAGTTGCGCAGCAACCCATCGGAATCCAGCAGCTGAGCACGGGTTTCAACCCCTTCCACTACCCATTTACCCGCCGACATCCAGAAGGTGAGGTAACTCAGCACCGGATAAACGGTATCCGCCCAGTCACCACCGTCTTCACGGATGGTGAAGCTACCGTAAACCGGTAAGTGGACATACGGGCCGTAACCTACGCCGTAGTTCCCCAAGGTTCCACCGAAGCGGCGTGGTTCTTCACGCGCCAGTTTCGGGTTAGCCATACTGGCCACGTCGATCAACCCGCCCATCCCCAACAGGGTGTTGAGGAAGAAACGGTTGAAGTGCTTCATGCCCTGATAAGGGTTACCACGCAGAAATTCGTTCACCATGCTGGCTGGCTCTTCCAGGTTGGAAGTAAAGTTGCTCAAGCCATTACGCGCAGGCGTCGGGACGTAATCGCGCCATACCACCGCGACCGGGCGCAGCACGTAGGGATCCATCACGTTATAGTTGAAGTTAAACATCGCCCGGTTAAACCCTTCAAGAGGGTCGGAACGCCCTTGCGGATCGTCACCAGGCGAGCTGGCACAGCCTACCAATAACACCGTTGCGAAAGCCAGCCCAGTCAGGCGAAAGTTCATATATTTCTCCATGAAAACCCTTGGATTCTTTTTATCAGGGAACCTGTTTATCAATCTGAACGCTGACCTGCTCCTTGCCGCTATAGGCTTGCAGCGTACTATCGCCAAACCAGTCGCCCGCCTGCGGCGTTGCCAGACCATCCTGTGACAGCCTGACATGCACCTTCACCTTCTGCTGAGCCGAAAGCAGACGCTCAGGCATCATGGCGTTGCTGTCATCCAATGTGAATGATAGCGGGAAACGACTAAGTGGCAATTGCTTGACCGCTACCGGCACCGGGTTGGTTCCATCGGTAACCGAAACGATCAGCGTTCCTTGTTGTGGTAATGCTTTTGCCGCCTCTGGCGACAGCGTGACAGTGACGGAGAGTTTAACAGTTTCTGCGCCCACCTGAACTTTTGCTTGTTCAATGCTGCGCTTTATCACTGCAACACGCTGGTCATCGGCTGGTAACAGTTTCAACATTACCTGCCAGGCACCGATCGCCTGTTGGTAATCGCCCTGTTCAAAGGAGTTGAACGCCAGCAGGCTCAGTACGCGCACGTTGGTGTGATCTTCTGCCACCATGGTGCGCAGCATCGCGGTCGCCTGCTTGTTGTCTTCCGGATCGCCAGAGCGCGTCAGCACTTCGGCATAACCCAGGCGCACTTCCATATTGCTCGGATCCAGGCTGTAAGCTCGAGCAAAAGCCTGGGTCGCGGTGGTGGCATTATTCAACGCCATTCCGACACGGCCAAGCATCATCCAGTCATTCAGATTTCTGTCATCATCCTGCAATGAGGTGCGTAATCCCAAGCCAAGACGAGCGATCTCCTCCATGCTCAGCGGCTGGGCACGTTCATTGGCCACCCGCGCACGCAGTTCCGGCATTTGGGATTCTACCTGATGCCAGGCCATAACCTGAGCCAAACCGCCAGTTTTCAGATAAAAGCCAACCGACACCACCACCAGCACCATCACGCCAGGCACCAGAGCCCAACGATTGATGGGCCGAGCAGGCTGCTCATCCGGTTGTCCAGGGATATCGTTCAGCAAGTTCTGTTGCAGCTCTTTGATCAGTTCAGGGCGTTCCGCAACCACCCCTTGATCTTCATCTTGTGCCAGCTCGTCGAGGCGATCCTGGTAGAACGCCTTATTGAGCGTATCGCGGCTGGCCGCCGTACTTTCTTTGCCTTGGCGCATCACGGGCACGACCAGCAACGCGCTCGCACCGACCAACAGCACTATAATTATCAGCCAAAAAGCCATTAGGGTTTCTTCCTGTCAGTCTCTTTCAACAACGCCGCAAGACGCTGCTGCTCCTGCTCGGAGAATTCCTCGTTGACTGCGCCCGTGCGACGTTGACGGGTACGCAGTATCACCACCGCCCCGCCAATCAGCACAAACAGCAGCGGCCCGACCCACAAGATCAAGGTTGCTGGCGTCACCGGGGGTTCATAGGTCACAAAATTACCGTAGCGCGCCACCATATAGTCGATGACCTGCTGCTTGTCTTGCCCCTGCATCATCAGCTCATACACCTTGGTGCGCATGTCCGCCGCGATGATGGCGTTGGAATCGGCAATGCTGTTGTTCTGGCATTTAGGGCAGCGCAGCTGTTCGGTCAACTCGCGGTATTGCTGCTCCTGCTCCACCGAATTGAATTTGTAGGTGTCAATGGCCGCAGCGGCACTCCAGCTCAGCAATGCCGCCACCAGTAAGGTTATCAGCCTCATGCGTCGCCCCCATATTTACGATACAGCGGTAACACTTCCTGCTGCCAGACACGCTCGTTCATGTCCCCGGCGTGGCGGTAGCGGATTATGCCTTCACCGTCGATCAGGAAGGTCTCCGGTGCGCCATACACGCCGAGATCCAGCCCCAGCATGCCGTCGCCGTCGTACAGGCTCAGCGCATAAGGGTTACCCAACTGATTGAGCCACACCACCGCCTTCTGACGATCGTCTTTATAGTTTAGCCCCACTACGCGAATGCCTTTGGCCGCCAGAGTATTCAGATACTCGTGCTCCGCCCGGCAAGTAGGGCACCAGGTCGCCCACACGTTCAGCAATATCGGTTTGCCAGTGCGCAGCACCGACTGATCGAAGGTTTTACCCGGATGATCCAAGGATTCAAGCTTGAAGGTCGGCACCGGTTTACCAATCAGCGCAGACTCCAGCATGGTGGGATCTTCCCCACCGGCGTTACGCGTCAGCTGTACCAACAAGGCCACCACTAACAGCAGGAACAGGATTAACGGAATAAATAACAGTTTGCGGTTCATGCCTGCTCCCCTTGTTTGGCTTCACGTTTGAGTTTTTTGCTCATGCGATAGCGCGGATCGAGAATACACAACACGCCGCCGATCGCCATAAACACCCCACCGAACCAGATCCAGCGGACAAAAGGTTTGTAGTAAAGCCGCACGGCCCAGGAGCCATCGTCCAGCTCTTCACCCAACGCGGCGTAAAGATCGCGCGTCAGGCCACCGTCGATGGCGGCTTCCGTCATCATGCTGCGCGCCACGCTGTAATAACGTTTTTCCGCATGCAGGGTGGCTTCGGCCTTACCGTTGCGGGTGACATCGATAATCCCGACGCCGCCGGTATAGTTTGAACCACGGATATCGTGAACGTCGCGGAAGATGAAGCGATAGTCGTGAATTTCCACGCTATCACCGGCCTTCATGCGGACATCACGCTCAACGCTGTAGTTTTGGCTGAAAGCGATCCCGATCACCGTGACCGCCACGCCCAAATGGCCTAATACCATGCCCCAATGGCTACGAGAAAGGTGCCTGAGCCCCTGCCAAAAACCGTGGCGATGGGTGGCTCGCTCATGCAGCTCCATCAGGGTCAGCAAAATCACCCAGATGGCCATGATCAGCCCGACCACCGTCATGCCGACGATACTGTCTTGCAGCAGCCAAGGCAGCAGAATTGACAACACCAGCGTGATCACCAGCGCCACGCCCAGGCGACGCCAGAGCTTGGTGGGTTCGTCACGACGCCAGCGCACCAACGGCCCGATGCCCAGCAACAGCGCCAGCGGTGCCATCAGCCAGGTAAACATGGTGTTGAAGAAGGGCTCGCCGATGGAAATACTGCCCAGCCCCAACTGTTTATGCACCAACGGCAACAAGGTCCCCAATAACACCACCAGCATGGCAGCGATCAGCAAGACGTTGTTGCCCAGCAGGAAGGTTTCCCGCGAGAAGGTTTCATGCTGCACCCGGCTACGCACCTGCCCGCCCTTCACGGCATACAGCAACAGCGAGCCGCCAATCACGATCACCAGATAGGCGAGGATAAACATCCCGCGCGCCGGATCGGAGGCAAAGGAGTGAACGGAAACCAGCACGCCGGAACGCACCAGGAAGGTGCCCAACAGACACAGGGAGAAGGCCGTGATCGCCAGCAGCACCGTCCAGGCTTTGAAGGTTCCGCGCTTTTCGGTAACCGCCAGCGAGTGCATCAAGGCCGTACCGGCCAGCCATGGCATAAAGGAAGCGTTTTCGACCGGATCCCAGAACCACCAGCCGCCCCAGCCCAGCTCATAGTAAGCCCACGCTGACCCCAACACGATGCCCATGGTCAGGAAGACCCAGGCCGCCGTAGTCCACGGACGCGACCAACGAGCCCATGCCGTATCTAGCCGCCCGGCCATCAGTGAGGCAATCGCGAAGGCAAAGGCCACCGAGAACCCCACGTAGCCCATATACAGCAACGGCGGGTGGAAGATCAGCCCGATATCCTGCAACAGCGGGTTAAGGTCGCCCCCGTCGATCGGGAAACTCGGCAAGGTGCGGGTAAACGGGTTGGAGGTCATAATGATGAACAGCAAGAACCCGGCGGTGATCATCCCCATCACCGACAACACACGCGCCACGGCATCCTGCGGCATTGCACGGCTACATATGGCAACCGCCAGTGACCAGCAGCTCAGTAGTAGCACCCACAACAGCAGGGAACCTTCATGCGCCCCCCACGTTGCCGCAATGCGGTAATACACCGGTAGCTTGGTGTTGGAGTTGGCTGCTACATAGGAGACGGTAAAGTCATTGGTAATAAACGCATACACCAGGCAGGCAAATGCCAGGGCGATGGCGATAAACATGCCATAGGTTAACGGGCGGGCTACCGCCATCATGCGCGTATCCTGACGCGCCGCTCCCCATTGCGGATAAATGCTCAGCAGCAACGAAATCGCCAACGCCAGGCACAGCAGAAAACTTCCAAGTTCCGGCATCATGACTTGTTGCCCCCGTCCGGCGAATTGCTATAGGTAGCGGCCGGGCTTTTATGATTCTCTTTCATGGCATCCGCGACTTCTGGTGGCGTATATTTTTCATCGTGTTTGGCCAATACTTCGCGCGCATTGACCACGTTACCTTCTCCCAACACACCCTGTGCCACTACGCCCTGCCCCTCACGGAACAGATCCGGCAAAATCCCGTTGTAGGTTACTTCGATGGCCCCGCGGGCGTCATACACCTTGAAGCTCACCTGCAGGCTTTGCTGATCGCGTTTGACCGAGCCAGGCATCACCATGCCACCGATACGCAGGCGCTGGCCCACCTCCGGCTTTTCATGCTTTTCGCCCTTGCCTTGCAGGATCTCGCTTGGGGTATAGAACAGGTCGATATTGGAGCGCAAGGCATACAGCATCAGCGTGGCGGTCAGCGCGACGCCAATCAGTACGACAATGACCAGATAGAGGCGGCTTTTACGACGTGGATTCACTGTGATTTCTCCCGCGAGTTAACAGACTGCGGTGTGGCTGCGGATTGCTTTGACTGTTGTGACTGGCGGATACGCCGTTCACGTGACGCTTGGCGGCTGACTTCAGCCAGTAGCTGCTTGCGCTGCCACAGGGTGTGGACCAATAGCCCCAGCAGGGAAAGCAGGGTTACGGCCACGGCCAACCAAACGTAAAACGCGTAGCCGCCCATGGCGAAAAACGCCTGCCAGGAACTGAATGCAGCATTCATGACTGACGCTCCTTGTTAACCAACTCGGCGACCCACGGGCGCTGACGTTCCTGGAAAAGGATCAGGTTGCGCAGGCGCATCAAGGTCAGCGTAATAAAGAACAATAGGTAACCGAAGATCGCCCAACGCAGCGGGTAACGCATGCTTGGCGCAATGCTCTGCTGCATATTGGTTGAGCCCTGGTGGAGGGTATTCCACCATTCGACCGAGAAGTGAATAATCGGAATGTTGATCACCCCCACCAGCACCAGAATACCGGCGGCTCGCCCGGCCAGGCGGCGATCGTCGAAAGCGTTATACAGCGCAATGATACCCATATAAAGGAACAGCAATACCAGCTCTGAGGTCAGGCGTGCGTCCCACACCCACCAGGTGCCCCACATCGGTTTACCCCAGGCAGATCCGGTGACCAATGCAATAAAGGTGAACACCGCGCCGACCGGAGCCATGGCCGCGACCACGGTATCGGACATTTTCATCTGCCAGACCAGGCCGATAAACGCCGCTATCGCCATCGAGCCATAAATGCCCATCGACCAGATGGCCGCCGGAACATGAATGTACATGATACGGAAGCTGTCACCCTGTTGATAATCTTTAGGTGCGAAACCGAAGCCCCACACCCAGCCGACCAGCAGACAGATGGCGCCCGCTATCCCCAACCAGGGGACAAAGCGGCCACAGACATGGTACAGCCGTTCCGGCCTGGCAAATTGATGTAACCATTTCCACATTGTCGTCATTGCTCACGGTAAAAAATCATTCGGTAGCCGCTCCCTGATGGCAGAACGGCGAAAGTCTTGCGCACGGAAAAGCTCTTACAGGCATTCATCCGCGATTAAATTTCCAGCTAGTGTACGCTTACACGCAACGCAGCTGCGGTGGCAAAAGGCGCCAGCGTGATGCTGCCCGCCAACATCGCGCCCAGGATGGCCAGGTAACCGTCAATCGGCATCCCCATCGAGGCGGCATCTATCGCCGCAGTAGCAAATATCAGTACCGGAATATACAGCGGCAGCACCAGCAAACTCAGCAACACGCCACCTTTGCGTAGCCCCACCGTCAACGCCACACCGATAGCACCAATCAGGCTCAGCGTTGGGGTGCCCAGCAGCAGGGTCAGCGCCATCGCCATCCAGGTATTCACATCCAGCGACAGCAGCAGCGCCACCAGCGGCGACAGGATCAACAACGGCAACCCAGTCACCACCCAGTGAGCACACACTTTGCCTAACACCGTCATTGGCAGTTGCGTTGGCAATAACAATAGCTGTTCCAATGAGCCATCCAGGTAGTCATCACGAAACAATCGCTCCAGTGAAAGCAATGAGGCTAACAGCGCCGCTACCCAGATAATCCCCGGCGCAATACGCGCCAGCAATTGCGGTTCTGGCCCAACGCCCAACGGAAACAGCGTGATCACGATCAGGAAGAACCACAGCGGGTTGACGATCTCGGAGCCTTTACGAAAGGCAATTTTCAGTTCCCGCCGCAGTATGATAAAGAACATCAGGCGATCTCCGCGCTGGTCTGTGTCAGGCGAATTTTCCTTACCGCCTGCCGTGTTCCGGTTAAATCTTGATGCGTCGTTAGCAACACCATACCGCCCTGTTGTGCATGTTGCTCAAACAGCGTGGTCAGCTCCAACACGCCCTGCTTGTCTATGGCCGTCAAAGGTTCATCCAGGATCCACAGTGGGCATTTGCTGAGCCAGAGCCGTGCCAGCGCCACCCGCCGCTGCTGCCCGGCGGAAAGCTGCGCCACCGGTACATCCTCGTACCCTACCAAGCCTACCTGCTCCAGCGCCTGCCAGATGGCCTGACGATCGGATGACTGGCTAACGACCTGGTAAAACTGCAAATTCTCAAACGGGGTCAGCATGGATTTAATCCCCGGCTGGTGCCCCAGAAACAGCAGATCCAGATGATATTGCTCACGGCGATGGCGCGTATTTTCACCCTGCCACAGCACTTCACCCGCGTCTGGCTGTGCCAACCCGGCCAAAATGCGCAGCAAGCTGGTTTTGCCAGCCCCATTAGGGCCTTCCACCTGAATAATGTCCCCCGGGCTCACCAAAAAACTCAACCTGTCAAACAGAGTACGTTCATCTCGTACACAACTAAGATTTCTGGCTTCCAGCATGGAGGACTCTTATTTTTCTTTGGGATAGCGAATCATAGCATAAGCCACAGTGCGCTCGAAGCCCGCAGCCTGGCTTGGATGTACTCCATTAGAGGTAATATTGCGCATCAGATCAAAATTGCGTAGAAAAAAACAGCAACGTTAAAATTTCGTTACTTTTTAATCATTTTCCCGGCGCACTTTCCTTCGCTCCATCAGCAACTACGCTTAGTTATCAGCCAATAGGAGAATGACCGTTGAGCGTAAAACCAGATCGTCAAGCCAACAGCGATGAAAGCAGCGTCAAGGTCGAAAGCGAAGAGCACGATCGGGGCAAATCCACCATTGAGGTCGATGAGCAAAAACTGCCCTCGCGCGCCGCTGCCGTACATGAACAAATCCGCATGGAGGGGGAGAAAGAACTGGAGCGTGACTGGCTGGCGCTATTGCTTTCGGCCTTGGCGGCTGGCTTGTCGATGGGGGCTTCCCTGGCAGCAAAAGGGATTTTTCACGCACGGCTACCGGATGACCCAAGCCGGTTTTTTGTCGAGAACATCGGTTATACCTTCGGCTTTATCATCGTCATCATGGCTCGCCAGCAGTTGTTTACTGAAAACACCGTCACTGCGGTATTGCCCATCATGCATAAACCGACGCCGAAGAACTTCGTTATTCTGTTCCGCTTATGGGGGATAGTGCTGTTGGGGAATCTGCTCGGCACCGGCCTGGCCGCGCTGGCGTTTATCCATATGCCTATTTTTGATGAGAATATCCGTGCGGCCTTCACCAACTTGTCGCAGGAAATCATGCATAACACCCCGCGAGAGATGTTTGCCAACGGCATCCTGGCGGGTTGGATCATCGCCACGATGGTGTGGATGTTCCCTTCCGCCGGGGCCGCCAAGATCTGGGTGATCGTGCTGATGACCTACCTGGTGGCGATTTGCGACCTTACCCATATTGTGGTCGGTTCCGTCGAAATCCTGTACCTGGTGTTTAGCGGTGCACTCCCCTGGCAGGAGTTCTTCTACCCGTTCGCCATCCCGACGTTGGCGGGCAATATCATCGGCGGTAGCTTTATCTTCGCTCTGATCAGCCATGCGCAGATCCGCAACGATATGAGTGACAAGGCCAAGGCCGAACGGCTGAAGACACAACGGGAGAAAAAACCGAAGGAAGATACGGATCGCCAGTAAGACTTGCTGCCGCCAGCGATTCGCCGTTTGATAAGGTTGGTGCGAAATTGTATTATAAACAACGAATAACATTCTTACCCGGCGAAAGGTGTTAGATGTTCGACTTAAAACTTAGAGAAGTCAGCAACGGATTATCGGCGAAAGAACGTGGCGTAGCCGAGTATATTATTGCGAATAAACAGTCGCTAAAAAATATGAGTATCCAGACGCTGGCAAAAGCTAACGACGTCAGCACCACCACCATTCTACGTCTCTGCCATAAGCTGGGGTATCAAGGATTTAGCGATCTTAAAATCGATTTGATCACCTCGTCGGGTTTCAGCAAACAAGATAATGTGTTGCAGGAAGACATTAATCTGGATGACTCAATAGAAACGGTGAACGGTAAAATTCACCTGATAGAAAATTCCTCTATTGATGAAACCCACGCCATGATGAATAGCGAGCAGTTGGCCAAAGCCAATGAGCTCATCAGAAATAGCAATAAAGTGGTGATCTACGGAGCAGGCAGTAGCGGACTGGTAGGTAAAGAGCTCGAATACCAGTTGATCAAGATAAAGAAAGACGTGAGCTGCCACCTGGACTACAGCATTCAATTTAGCATCGTCAATACCCTGGATAAACACGATCTGCTGATCATTATCTCCCACTCCGGTGAAAATCAGGATGGCGTCAAGTTGCTGACCCTGGCACAGCAGTTGGGTGTCCCTTCTATCGCCATCACCAAAATGGGACAAAGCCGCATCTCTGGCTTGGCCGATGTGTTATTGCACACCATTTCCACGGAAAGCGTTTCCCGCCTGATCCCTATCCGCTCCAAGATTTCACAGCTTTCGGTGATTAATATGTTGGTGACTAACCTGTTTATCCAGCAGTACGACGAGCGTTTATTAAAGCAAACCCAAACCCGCGCAGAACGTTTTTACAACCAAAACAACAAGCCTTAACCAGGCCGCTGGGGGCGCTCAATGCTGCGCCCTAGCCACTTCTAGCTATGCCCTCCATTACCGCCTCAAGCCTATGCATGCCTAGCTACTAAAGAGTGATCGGCTTCTCAGAACGCAGAAAATCCACTTCTCATGGTGTCCATTTCAATTCGAAGGTAATAGTATTACTAAAAAATAAAACACACAAAGTAATAATGTTACACAAAGGATTATCCAGGAGAGACGATGCAAGCTGAGATCCCTGTCATATTAGTGAGCCACGGCCCCTTTGCCCAAGGTGCGCTGACCTGTGCCGAGATGCTGATCGGTAAGCAAGAAAACGTTGCGGTGGTCTCCATTCAGGAAGACACCAATATCAGTGATGCGCGCGTCACGCTATTTGACACCTATAAATCGATTAACCAGGGCAATGGAGTGGTGATCCTGGTGGATATGATGGGTGGCTCGCCGTGTAATTTGTCTTGCGAGCTGTTGTTAACCCATGATGACGTGTTGTTATTCTGCGGTTTTAATATTCCGACCCTGCTTGAAGTTTTCAGCAATCGCGAGTTGCCATTAAATGAGATTGGAACCGTTATCGAGGAGGTTTTTCCAAATAGTTGCTTCAACGTTGGGAAGGCCTTACAAGCCGAGCGGGAACAGTCAACCGAACTTTAAGGAAAGATACCATGCCAATTAATTTAGCCAGAATTGATGACCGCCTTATTCACGGCCAGGTGATCACCACATGGGTTAAAAACCATGATATTGAACAGATCCTGATTATTAATGACAAGGTTGCCGGTGATAGCGTTCAGCAATCGGTGATCACCATGTCAGCACCGCCTGAATTAAAGGTTCAGGTATTTGGCGTACAGAAGTTTATCGATGTACTGAAAAAGGCAGAAATTAAAAGACGCACCATGCTGCTGTTTACCAACAGTGTCGATGTCCACGCGCTGGTAGAAGGTGGGCTGAAAATTGACAAGCTGAACGTGGGTGGCATGAGAATGCAGGAAGGCAGAAAGAGCCTTTCGCGGGCCGTTGCGGTAACACCAGAAGAAGAGCAGGCGTTTAAATCACTGATTGCCAAAAATATTGCGGTAGAAATACAAATGGTGCCGAAAGATCCCATTGTGGAACTGAAAACATTGATCGATTGATTAGGTAACTTTTTACGTAATCGCTGGGGGATACAACGATGTTAATGGAAGCAATCTTGGTGGCCATTTGGGCAGGTATCTGCTCAATGGATGACGTAGGGCCACAAATGCTGCGGCGGCCGTTGTTAACCGGCACGGTAGCGGGCATCATCATGGGGGACATGGTTCAGGGGTTGGCGATCAGCGCCACGCTTGAACTGATGTGGATGGGCATCGGTAACGTAGGCGCCTACTCTGCTCCCGATATCATTGCGGGATCGATCATCGGTGTCGCTTTGGGTATCGCCTCCAAAGGCGGTATTGCCGCGGGTATCGCGCTGGCAGTTCCGGTCTCTATTCTTTGCCAGCAACTGCTGATCGTCTGGCGCTCTTTTGCCAGCTTCTTAAACGTCTGGGCGGAGAAATCCATTCAATCGGGGGACTATCAAGGCCTGGTCAAGGTCCACTATTTCTCGACGCCGCTGTGGTTCTTGATCCGTGCCGTTCCCTGCTTCCTGGCAATCTACTTTGGTGGGGACCTGGTCAGCAAAGTGTTAGAAGCCATACCGGCCAGCATTTTAACCGGCATGGGCGTGGCGTCTAAAATGATCCCAGCCATCGGCGTATGTATCTTATTGCTGATGCTGTTAAAGGGCCGGATGTGGTTCTTCTTCCTGCTAGGCTTTATTCTGACCACCTATTTAAAGCTGCCGATTATTCCGATTACCTTTATCGCCCTGGCCTTTGCCGTGCTTTATGACATGGCTTATACCAACGGCATGAATACTCCGGCACCAGAAAAGAGCAAAGCGACCGCAACGGACACTGAAGAAGAGTATGACTTATGAACGAGACAATTTCATATCATGGTGTGAGCCCCACCACTCAGGAAAAAAAGCTGACCAAGGCCGATTTAAACCGTATTTTCTGGAATATTCAGACCATGTCATTCTCATATAACTATGAGAAGCTGCAAACTATTGGCTTTGCGCATTGCATGATCCCGGTGCTCGACAAGTTGTACGCCGATGCCGATAAAGAAACGCGCGTACGGGCCATGAAGCGGCACCTGGAATTCTACAATTCACAGATTAACACTGGCGCACTGATTTTGGGCGTTACCGCCGCGCTGGAAGAAAAAACCACAGAAGAAGAGAAAGAAGCAGTAGTTTCTGTTAAGGCCGGTTTAATGGGCCCGCTGGCCGGTTTAGGCGATAGCCTGTTGAAATTCACCTGGCTGCCGATCTGCGGCAGTATCGGTGCCGCATTTGCCCTGCAGGGTAATCTTATCGGCCCGATACTGATGTTTATTCTCTTTAACCTGGTCAACATCGGCTCGAAATATTTCTTTATCCATTATGGCTACAACAAGGGCGTGGATTTAATCGAGCAATCGAAAAACTCCAACATCATTCAACGCATCTCAAACGTGGCCAACGTGGTGGGAGTGATGGTGCTAGGATCGCTAATAGCCACCACCGTCAAGATATCGACCCCCTTGGTGATCGCGGTTGGCGAGCAGTCGATAAAAGTCCAGGAGATGTTTGACAAGGTTGCGCCTAACTTGCTGACGTTACTGTTCTCCTTGGGCATATTCTTCCTGGTCAAAAAGTTTAAAGGAAAATATACGGTGTCACTCATCATTGCAATGATGGTGTTCGGCGTCATTTGCTCCATGTTTGGCATTTTAAGTTAAAGGGAATAGTGATGAATTCGAAGATTCGGTTATCCGTCAGCAGAAAAAACAAGACCCAACTCGAGATAAGCTTTAATTCAGATGCAGGCCCGGTGTCGCTATACTGGACAAAAGATAATGACGCCAACAGTCAGGAACGCTATTTAATTACGGGCAATGCCTCTAGTCCCTATTTATTGGACGATCCGTTAAAGGCCGAACAGCGCGTTTATTTTATTATCGAGCAGGGAGGCCAAACTTTTCTTAGCGCAGAAAGAACCCTTCCCGTTGGCGGATTAAATAACTTCCGGGATTTTGGCGGCTACGTGGGTGCCGGTGGCAAACAAGTAAAATGGGGAATGTTGTACCGCTCGAACCATTTATACCACCTCAGCCCACAGGCCGTGGCATACATCGAATCGTTGCAGATTCAGACCATTATTGATTACCGCAGTGCCAATGAGATTGCCAAAAGCCCCAACGACGCTGTTGGTGAGAAAAGAACCTATCATCTGGATGCAGCGGCACAAACCGCAGAGCTGGCGGCCCAGTTTTCCGCCGAGCCCAGTGACGAAGATCGTATGCTGATCGAAAGCGTTATGCGTGATATCCCTGCAGAACTGATCAATGGGCAAGGCGCACAGGTTTTAGAACAATACAGACACTTCGTGACCAGTGACAAGTCTAAAACAGCGTTTAAGGCCATGATTGAGGTGTTGTTAGATAAAGACAACAGCCCACATATTCAGCACTGCCGTGGGGGCAAAGACCGCACGGGCTATGGCGCTTTATTGGTTTTATCCATGCTGGGGGTTTCAGAGGATGACATTATTGCCGATTACCTGCTAACCCAGGCCAACCGGATGGAGCGCAACGAGGTAAAAATGGCTGCCTACCGTAAAATAACCGACGACCAAAATGTGCTTGATTACCTGCATACGCTGATTGATACGCGGGAATCCTTTATTGTTGAGGTGTTCAACACTATGAAACAACAATCTGGTAGCGTTGCGGGTTACATCAAGCAGGAATTAGGCTTTACCGACGCCGACTTTAGCAAGATGCAGCAAAACTTTTTAATTTAACCCCTTAGAACCAGACAACTTCTTGATACCACGGCGGCAGCTGTGGGGCACTGTGACATGCCTCGTTCCTGCCGCTCGCCCTTCACCAAAGCGACTGACTCCTGCCATCAATGCTCACTGATGGGCGGCTAACGGCAATAAATGGGCTAAAAACAGAGAAAACCGGTTACATTTCAGACGATCAGGCCAATAACCTCTTAAACCCAAGCGTAAAAATGGGTATACTGCGCGCGCTGTGTCCCCTTAGTTAAATGGATATAACGAGCCCCTCCTAAGGGCTAGTTGCAGGTTCGATTCCTGCAGGGGACACCAAATGTATATCTCCTGAACTCTACCTAAATCAACAAAAACCCCGTATAATCAATTATAAACCTACCATGCAGGCATATTGACATCAACAGACGTCTACCCCGTTCAACTGAAATCAACAACTGTTCGGGGGCCTATTTGGGGGCTTACTATGTTCAACAATAAATGAGGCCCCCAAAATGCCACTCAATGCTCGGCAGATTGATACCGCAAAGCCAAAAGAGAAAATCTATAAGCTCGCTGATGGTGGTGGGCTTTACCTACAAATCAATGCCAATGGCTCTAAATACTGGCGAATGAAGTATCGATTTGCTGGTAAAGAGAAAAAGCTTTCATTTGGGATCTATCCTGATGTTTCTCTTGCTGACGCACGCACCAAACGTGAAGAGGCAAGAAAGTTGTTAGCCGCAGGAAACGATCCTGGTGAAGTGAAAAAATTGGACCAACTAGCAAAGAAGCGCTCCGTTGAAAACACTTTTGAATCTATTGCCACTGAATGGTATACCTCAAAGGTTCCTAGTTGGTCAAAAAACTACGCCGATTATGTCAGTAGAGCATTTAAAAATAATGTTTTCCCACATATCGGCTCTCGACCAATCAATGAAATAAAACCCCTTGAACTTCTATCATTGCTACAACGGATCGAGAAGCGTGGAGCTCCAGAACTAGCCAATAAAGTACGCCAACGATGTGGTGAAGTTTTTCGTTATGCGATTGTAACTGGTCGAGCTGAATACAACCCTGCTCCAGACCTCGCTAGTGCTTTACAAGGATACCAAAAACAAAACTATCCTTTTCTTTCTGTTTCAGAACTACCCGAGTTTCTGAATAAACTGACGCTTTACACTGGAAGTATGACGACTCAGTTAGCTACTCGTTTGCTAATGTTAACAGGTTTAAGAACAGTCGAACTACGTATGGCTCAGTGGAGCGAAATCGATTTTGACAACAGCATTTGGGAGATCCCAAAATCACGTATGAAGATGAAGAGAACGCATCTGGTACCGTTATCCTGTCAGGCTGTGGATGCACTTCGTCAACTAGAAAAAATCTCGAGCAACTACAAACTGGTTTTTGCCGGGCGAAATGATGTGAACAAGCCCATGAGCGAAGCTAGCATCAACATGGTCTTGAAACGGCTAGGTTATGACGGCAGAGCTACTGGTCACGGCTTCCGGCACACAATGAGCACTATTTTACATGAGAAAGGATTTAATTCTGCGTGGATTGAAACTCAATTAGCTCATGTGGACAAAAATTCCATTCGTGGTACGTACAACCACGCCCAGTATCTTGATGGACGTAAAGAAATGATGCAGTGGTATGCTGACTACATCGACTCGCTGGCTGGCATCACTGACAAATAGACAAACGTAATTCCATAGAGAAGGCATCCGCTCGTTAATGAGCCGGTGCCTTTTTGCTTTTTAATGTACTGAAAAAAGGAGAATACAGAAATGACAACGATATGCCCGGAATGCGGCTCTGAACGTATCAGCGAACGCCATATTGGCAGGACTACAGGAGGTATAGCCGGTGGTGTAGCGGGAGCACTCAGTGGCGCTAGCGCTGGAGCAGCAATGGGCTCTGTTGTCCCTATCGTGGGAACAGCAGCAGGGGCCGTTATTGGTTCATTGCTGGGACGGTTTGTCGCTGGTGCTACAGCAGGCGCTGTGACGGGGTCTGCAATGGACGGGGTTCTGTTCGACCGGTTTGAATGTCGGAACTGTGACCATACCTTCGATTGATGCTTAGTGGTATTCCTCGTCAACAGGCCAAAGTTACTGAGGCCTTATATCAATCAATACATACGGTTGGGATCTATCTCATCGTACTACTCAATGTCGCCCCCTCCTTTGATTGATCTGATGCAACGATCGTTAGTCGATCATTGATAGCAAAAGACTATCAAATATAAAATATCGATCGTTATAATCAATAGGTTTCACAGATCAGTTTCGCTACTTCGATCGGTTTTAACGATTTCAGATATCAGTGAAGTTCGTTTAGTCTATTTGTTGAACATAGGTCCCTGAAAACTCAGCTAACCACACTGTGGTGCCTGTTTTTAGTAAACACTATTGAATGGAGGCAAAAATGTCCGAACGTTTTGAAGATAGCCCTGAGTATGAAGACTGGATCCAGGAAACTGGCGGAAGGGATGAAGACCATTCAGATTACTATAATAAATGGATGCGAAGAAAACAAAGAGAGTCATTATCGTAGTTGATTAAACAATCATTTCATAATGAACATGATACTTACAGATAGAGTTATCCGCAGAGCGGATAACTCTTTTAACTATATTAGAGGTTATATTTATGCAGGTAATTATTATTATTTTGTTTTTTCTCATTGCCATTCCGTTAGCGCTTAAATTCCCTAAAATTATCAAGGCAATCTTTAGCGGAGTTTTTAGCTTCATTATTTTCTTTATAAAAAACTTACCTAACGCAATAAATAAAGCAAACAGCCAGAAACGAAAAGAGTAAAAATTCGTTGATATGATAAAGATAAATAATTGAGTTTTTAAATGCATTAAATTAAAACGGAATTACTGGTGTAAAACAGCATTGATTAGTTACCAAGATTAATAATGGAGAATCATCATGGGTAATAAGGAAGTCATCAGAAATTTTTTGATTAAATATAAAATTGTTTTTATCGGTGTTTTTGTTCTATTCTGTGCTTTTAATTTTATAAAAGGATGGAATGACTCAGGAGAATTACCAAAATGTAATAATAGTGAATTAATCAACAAAAGATTACCTGATCTTGTCAATAGTTATTTAGTCAAAGCTGACACCAGCATCATCAATCCAAAAACGACCATTTCTGAGGTTGAAGAAAGTTTGTATGATGAAAAAGCTGGGTTAAGGCAGTGCAGTGGTGCATTAACTATGCGTGCTGGCTCAGATATTGAAACTTATGATTTCATCTATCAAATTGCCTGGACTGATAAAGAAAAAAGTGAGTATCAATACAAAATTATCGATATTGATATTTAACCCCATGTAATAAGAACCACTATTAATAATAAGGAACCATCATGAAATACATTACCGCTTTTGTACTAACGATCTTTTCACTTTCAGCCTTTGCAGCGTCTCAATGCGATGATAATAAGACCATTTATTATGGAATGAATACCAAGCATACCAAAGAGGTTCAAGTTTGCGATCAGGGAGATAAGATCTCTTATCAGTTTGGTCCTATTGGTAATAAACCCGAGATTATGTTAGTCAAAAACAAATCTGATGTCACTAAAAGTGTATTGAATGGAAGCGACTATAGAGAAGAAATGCTTTATATCCCTAACGGAGCATTTACTTACGCAGTCGGGTATGCTTACTCCGCTGACAAAAACCTTGAAGAATATACAGTAAATGTTTTCAAAGGAGATGTTCAGACAACAATGCCAAAAGCCAGCATTAAAATAGACAAAAACACTGTATACAATAGTATTTCAAACTCATACATTCCTGATGCCAACTAATTAATAATTTAGAGATTAACATAAGGACTTGCTCATGAAAGATATCAATACCCTAAAGAATATGTTGAATACAAAAACCTTGAATTTTGTATTATTGACGATAGCGACAGGTGGCATCTATCCCATGATGTGGTTATACCTGAATCAAAGAAAGATGACGGAAGAACTGAAAAACGATTTTATTGCAAAAGATTATCCGTTGTGGCTTGCAGTTGTCACCGGCCTAGGCTGGTTGTTATCCGATGTCGGTATAGCAATTAACAGCTATGATGCCACTATTTTTGACCTTATGGCAAGGATATTATCATTGGCATCTGGGATTATGCTAATCGTCTGGGCATTTAAGGCTAAGACAGCATTACAGGCTTACGCTTTAAATGAGTTTAAATTTGAACTGAAGATGAATCCATTTTATACCTTCATCTTTAATGTTTACTATATTGTCTATTGCATCAACGATATGGAGTCTGAACTGCAAAAGCACAAAATAATCTTCAGTCAACAAAAAAGCTAATACCTCTTACAATAAGTCACCGGCCAACAAGGCAGGTGACTTATTGATTGTATTTTTATTTTTATATTCCCCTTCGACAAAACTTTTCGAGTTATCCGTCAGATACCGCCCAATCCCCGGATCATAATACCGGTTCAGGTTGTAATACAGCCCGCTTTCCTGGTCCTCGTACTAACCCTGGAAAAACGGGTTCTGATGCTAGTGATGGTATCTGGCACAAGGTTGGTCTTGAATGTTCCGCCAGAACTCATTATCCTGTCCATAGGGTATATTAATAATCATAGATCTGCTTATCGCTTCTGAATAATCTGCGAATGAAAATAATGATAGCAGTAATGGTGCATACGCCACCAATAACCAACAGGCTCCCCGTACTGTAACCAAGAGTTATCTTGACGGATGTGATCTCCGAAAACTGATAGCGAAACAGGAGCGAATCCCACAAAAGATGAAAAAAAATCATTGCCATCAGGCTATAGGCTATAAATCCGGTAATGACGACTTTTTTCATTATTTATCTCCGTTGTTAGTGAAAGAATAACTTACTCGATACGAACCAACCAATACACTCAAACATCTAAAAAGGATTATTGCGCATTACTATTAGGGAGATCGGTTTACGCAGCCACCACAGGCTCCAGTTTTTCGGCAATATTATCAGAAACCAAACCCGGAAACTTCCTTAAACACATCATCTTTCTTCCCTGGTGAACAATTAAAAACGCACGCACAATGCTAAAAAATGACTCATGAGTGTCCTGGACATCAGCGATCAGGCCATCATATTTTAATCCGTCCCCTGCGACTGCTTTAATCTTATGCGAGCATGGCATACTGCCTGGGGACTTCGCCCTGGAAATAATTTATGCAGTTCAGACAGATCTAGATGCTGGTTTTTCTCAAGCAGCACCCACTCCTCTTCACTCCACTTTATTCTTCTCGGACGATAGAGCCCCAGTGCGTAAGCCTGGTTTCTGATGGCTGATGCCGTTCTCCCCGGCAACCTCACGGCAGTGGCAATACCTTCCAGAAGATAATACTTCCGCAGGATATGGTTTTCATCCTCACGCCACCGCCGCCGGATAATCCCCAGAGTATCCACCTTTGACCTAATACCCGCCTTCGTGCGGCGGGGTAACATTGCCAGCAGCGTCCCAATATCGGCACCGGCAGCATAGTGCGTCCGGAGGATATCCACCTCGGCATCACTCCAGAGGTCGTACTCGGCACAACATTTCAGCCGGTTAGCCATACTTCTTACGGATGACCGAGTTCGTCCCAACAACTTCCCGATTTCTGCGACAGATAACGTCCCGTAGTGCTGCTCAACAACACGTATCTCGTCGATTGTCCATGCAGTTCTGCTATTCCTGCTAACTATTTCCCCCCTTTCTTTATTCATCCGAACTCCCTGTAACATCAGTGACTCTCTGCATTTCTGGCCGGTTAAGTAGCACAAATAGGCGCTTTACGCCAACTCTAACCATGATATCCCCGCATCAAAAGCGCGGGGATTTCACTCAATGAACAACGCATTAAACATACAGCGCGTGACCGGCATTACATCAGCGTTGCGCTATCCGCATCACTTGTTGAGTGTATGTCTTTTGCAGCTTCACTGCCCCTCATCAACGTCAAAACGCCGGATCCATTTCATGCTCTCCATATCTTCATCGAACGGTTCGGGTAACTCCACGAAGGGACGCTGATAGTCTTCAAAACGGACGGGACGGGTCACTTTGGCAGCGGCCTGATAACGGGTGGGAATAAAGTTAATATAACGGTCACCCAACTGCGGCACCGGACCGGCAATAATAATAATTCCGCCCCGGTAGGTTTTAATCCGGCACTTATCCGCCAACTGCATCTGGATTGCCGCAAGACCGCCTAATTCCGCCACGATAGGATCGCTTAATACGGTTAACCAGTTAACCCCTTTAATTCGGTTATAGGTTTGCTTAGCCTTAACAGAAAACATTACAGTATCGCTGTGATCAATGCCTGGGCAGCGTTGGAGCAGTGCCCAGGTATATTGAGGATCTGGTTTCAACCCCACAGGGTAGCCAAAACAAAAACCCGCAGAACCGTGCACCGGTTGTAACCGCTCACACCAGGCCAACACTAAATCCGCCAGTTCGCTAAAGCGGTTACCGTCCTCTCCTTTACCAACCGACATCGAGGCAAACAGTGATGATAGCCTCTTCTTACGTGGTGCCAATCCCACCACGTCAACCTGCCATGAAGTGGCGTGATAGCCCGGTTGCTCTTGCCGCCAGAGCAACCCGCCCATACCTTCATCCGGATCCTGATTAGCCACCGCCTGCCAAAATTTCGGCATTGGATCGCCGTTAATCTTGCCACTGCCCGCTTCGTTCGGTAGCGCATAGTGGTTCACAAACTCACCGTATCGGGCGTAGTAATCCCCAACCGCCCAAATCAAATCAGCAAAGAAGGCTGGATAGTCATCCGGTGGTGCAAAATACAGTTCACAGCCCAGAACAATCCGTCCCTGAATACTTCCTTTGGGGGAGGTGATAAGTAACTGGTCCAACTGACCTATATTGGACAAATCGGGTAAGACTAATTCTGATGTATTCTCTGTCATTCGTTGTCTCCTTGGTTGATTACATGCCCATGGCGGTAGCCTGCGCCCCAAAAGCTGTCCAGGCGGCAACATCACCCACTGGACCGTCAAACGGGCAAAGCGTCGCCGCCACTGCCACCACGCCTAGCGTGATCAGCCCAGCCCAGGCCCAGCCGCTATTTTCATTCTCTTCTGTAGCAGGGGCCGGTACGGGCTCTGGTACAGGCACGGGCTTCGGGTTGGGGCACTCATCCGGAAAACCATCACACTTTTCTTTAACATCATAGGTTTTATATTTAGAATTCAGTTTTTCTGCCATTTCGTAATAGTCATCCAGCCTCTCTTTTGGTAAAGACGTAGGATCGTTTGGAAACTTTAAGTCATATAACCCCAGAGGCTGCTTCGTCGTCGGGTCAACCCGTATAATATCCATCCGTCGCCCCCCCCTTGGGGTTATCGGGCGGGAACTGGGTAAAGGGCCTTTGCCACCCCCTTGCTTTAGCAGATCGAGGTTTTCATCAAAATGCACTTCTGACCAGACCGAGCTGTCATCTTTGGGGTAACGACCGTCATAATTATTCTCTCTGATTTTATCGTCTACGCACTGTTCATATTGGGAATACTTAGGGTCTACTGCGCCTTTGTTTCCTTTTAAATTATTACAATGTTTAATATAGCAATCGATAGCAATTTCACAGATTAATTTTAAAAAATCGTCTTCCGGTAAATTAGGCTGACGCAAACCGCCCATATTCACCGTGTTACGGTGGTTCATCCACATCTTATCCGATAACCGGCAAGCTGATTTTTTTTCAAAAAAAACATCAAATGAAAAAGTCATCCATTCTGCTTCCGCCATATTTGTGCCGGAAACCACGCCACCCATGCTCCCCGGTTCGTCAAAAACGCTGCTTGCAAATTGCGATCCCAGGTTGGCAATGGTATTTCCCCCGTCAGCAAACACGCTCACGGTACTTTTCGTCAGCGTGCGGGAGTACGCTTCATTCTGGTAAGGGATAGGAATACCGTTTCCCGGCGTTTTGCAGACATCAGGGAGTGTATTATGGGTAACGCCCCCAGAGCCTTTATGACATAACGTCAGCCCGTTAACATTGATTGTGACCGTCATCTGTACTCTCCTTGTGGTGAGGTGACATTACTATCGCGCTACGTTGCCCATTGTCCGCACTGGACAGTAATAAAGTAGGGGTCGTCGCTCCGGCGTTTTGAGCGTAGCGCCAGGCAACGACAGCCATATGCAATAGCAGGCTGGCACAGCCTACATCACCTGATGCTAACGCGGGCGTAATCTGCTGAAAATCAGTCAATAATTGATTGTGCTTTAAACGTAACAGGGTAAAGCCCAACTCATCAGCCCGATATGCCTCCCCGGTAAAGTCGGTCACCAGTTGTGAAATCACAGGTGTCCTTGCTGACGTTATTGCTTGTCTGGCAGCCTGGCTTAATGCTACTCCGGTGCAGGGTTGGTCGCTATCAACCAACCGTTCTTCCTTGGCAACTGCGATACCGGCAATCTGACACCAGGCTGGCACTGAAATATTATGACCAATCACGATACAGGCGGCTCCCTCACCGGGAACGCGACCATAAGGATTTGAACGCAGCCTGTCTTGATAAAAAGAATGGCTACCATGCAACAATGAACGCGATTCTAACCATAACAGTGCTTCCAGCGTGGCCCAGGTATGCAGGGCAATCACGATATCCAGATGCGGCTCCCGCGTGTGTTGCGCAGTGCGTGCTATATCTTCCAATACGGTGCCCGCCTGAGCATGTTCACCATAATAAATATGTTTCACTCCCCAGAGCGGTGCGTAGTCGTATAACACCTGACATAATACTGATTCGATTTGCTCTGGAAATACGAAGATATCCTTGGTGGGTAAAATCAACCAGATATGTGCAGGCTGATTTTTGATATCGAGGGGCAATTCTCTTTGGCTGACATCATCCAATATCGCCTTCAATAACGCCGCCCAGCGTTCAATACCAAAACGTGCATTTTTTTCAGGAAAATAGCTTAGGCTAACAGGACAGCCACATTGATCGGTATAGAAGGGGTAGCGGCGTTGTAAGGAGAACTCAGTACTGACGGCAATATCTGCCAACGGTAACGTGGGTCCTGAAGGGAAAACACCCCCGGCAGCAATAATCGAGAGATTCATCGTAAGGTTGCCTCCCACTCAGGGAATGATTTAACGGGTGCAACGCGGGCGGGTGTCAACCACCGTTTTTCCTTGATCAATACTTCGGCAAGCTGATTGACCTTGCGGTGGCAGGATAATGTTGTATGCCAAACCATCATGATTTGATGCCTGTCAGGCTCAATCGTCACGGTATGCAACATTGCCCTGTGCTCCTGGATACTCCCATCAAAGAAACGCGTCCTGAATAGCAGAGCAACTTTAGGTAAATAGAAACTTATCAGTTGGGATTGACTGAACGTCTTAGGTGTTAATCCTGCCAGGGTAACCAGTTCTCCCCCTTTCAGTTGCTTAGCCTTCTTTTCGTCGGTTTCGGGAAGAAGCTGCCAGTACAGAGGGTTGAAATCTTCCGGTAGTAGTGGTGCACGTTGTAACGACCAATGATGGTCATAAGTCCCCGCATAACGTGCTCTATCAGGCCAGTGGCTGGCAAGCGCTCCAAATCCACGAATATCTATATCTGACTGCCCTAACATCTCAATAGAGGGAAGCCGGGAGAAAGACACTTGCCGTTCCGCGTTAAGGTCAACACCCACAGGATTAGCATAACCATTAGCATATTCAGGCCCACAGAGCATATTCTCATACAGTAGATCTACACGCTCTGTAGGTACGGGAGCGCCATAACCTCTTCCTTCCCATACACGTTCCCCGTATACCCGCGCCAGCTTGACATTGCTGTCGATACGCAAACCCACACTAAATTCTGGCAAAGGAGAATCGGTGGATGACCAGGCACTCCCATTAAGGATCACATCCGTAAATGGCTTGGGCGCACCGACTTCGTTGTCATAGAGCAGGCTTTTGCCAGCGGGATGCATAACCGGACCAGAATGTACGGGATGCTGTATCTCCGATAACATGACTTGTCCGTCAGGAAAAAAGTCATAGGTGGCTTTCACGGCCACAACCCAGACCTCTGCGCCATGACTATCCCTTATCCAGGCGCTACTTGCTGCATAGGGTGTTCGATTATCAATTCCCCACATAGTGCTGTTTTCTCTCAATTAAGTTCGAGCCGACCACCGCTTATCCGGTTAACACCGTTTGCATCGCTGAAGATATATTCCCCTTTCAAAACAATTTTCCCGCCGGGATATAACGTAATGCTGGATTTCCCACACTCTAGCGTGATTTTTTTATTGGAACGAAACACCAATTCTTCTGACGTCTCACTCTCTTGTGTTTCAGAAAATGGCTTATTCAGAGGTTCTATGGATGTTTTTAATAATGCATCAGTCATGGTTCAACCTTCCTTTGCTAAATTTATTATACTCTTTGTGTTATTTGACTAAACGCTGGCGCATCCGTGTTTAGCGTGAGAGGTGACTGCTGATACTGCAATCGTTCTGCCGCCAACCGTCGCAATATCAGACTACCGTAGCGAAGAACGGATGACAGTCCGTCATTGTGAGCAGGTACACCGTCCAGATAAGTCCCATTAGTGTCAAAACGCCCAGCATTTTGTTGCCACCAATGCAAAAATGCACTTTTATCCGGCCAAGTTAAGGAAATATCCGGATCGTCATCTGGACTCACGGAAGACACAGCGACCGGCGCAATAAAACGCTCCACATTTTTTTCATTCCAACCACATTTTATCGGCAATGAACCAGTGATCGTGGTCATTGACGCAGCACTTAATCTGGCGTATTCAGATCCGTCTAAATATTCGATTAACAAAGGGATGTTTGAAGTATAGCCAGACCAGCCCAATGCTTGAATATAGATACGCCTATCAATTTTGTCCGGAGTCACTACGGTTTGATATTCTGCCGCAGAGTAATGCGTATATAACGTAAATAGACGTGTTGCTTTGAAAGCAACATCCGACGTAGATGAATACATTAAAGGAAAAAGCACTTCTTCTTTTTTTATGTTAACAGGCAAGTGGTGGCGCAATACAACATCTACGATTGCCATTTTGATAGACACATTTTCAGTTGCGAGCAATGCATTTGTAATATCATGGGCATCAGGGTGCTTTTGGTAAAATAATGCATAAATCAGTAAAGAAGCGGTTTCCGCTTTATCATACAAGTAGGTAATATCGTTTTCTGTCAGTGGGGATAGCTGAGAGACCTCAGGTCTCAAATAAACAGCCAATGCTTTAAAATAGGGGTAATTATTTAGCTGTTGCCAGAGAATAGACTCTATGGGTGCCCACTCAACAAGAGACTTAATGGCTGGAATTAAATGGGGTATAGCTTGCGTTAACGTTAAACATCCTTCTAGTAATAGATTGTTTTTTGTCCTTACAGAAAACAACGCTATAGTAAAAACATCACCCACGCTTAATGGGGAAAGTAACTGCTCTTGCAGATAACTTTCAGCATAATCTGATAGTAGCTCAAGGCCACGCATGTAATTCAATAACCTCATATCCCATTGATATAGGTTATCAAGATCATGTTCATACGACTCTAACAGTAGCCGCCTACGCCGAAAATCCACGGCGTGCATATCGGCATATTGCTCTACCAAAATGGGGTTAACACTCTTGGTCAACATTTAATCACCATTAATTGAGATTAATTTTTTCAGCAATATTTTTGATGCCTTTATCCGCATCAACCAAGATACGAACGCCCTTCAATGTGATAGTGCCGTCCTTCCTCATGACCAGTTTGGACTCACCCACTTTGATGGTTAAGCTATCACCCACTGTCAATTCGTAAAGTTTGCCGATCTCGATGGCCTGTTTGATACCAACGCTCTCGATGTCATTCTCTTTAACTTCCGTTTTTTGGCTGACATTAACCGTTTTTTGGCGATTTTTCTCAACGACCAGTGTTTGGTCATTGTTAACCGTCACCTTCTGATCATGACCGATAGTTTCCGTATGGTCAGTACCAACAACGGTACTGCGGTTATCCAGGACTTTGGTGTTCATATCCTTCTGTGCATGGATATACACTTCCTGGCTACCATTGGCATCTTCAAAACGCAGTTCGTTAAAACCCTCTCCCTTGTGGGTTTTGGTTTTGATAGTGGTACGGGTCTTTTCTGCGGGTAAATTCAGCGGAGGGCGGTTTAGGCCGTTATAGGTACAGCCAGTGACTATCGGGCGATCAATGTCTCCGTTGAGATAGGAGATAATCACTTCCTGACCAATGCGGGGGGTGGCAAGAAAACCAAACCCATTACCGTTCCAGCCTTGTGCCACCCGAACCCAGCAAGAAGCATTATCATCGGCGGCATCGTATCGATTCCAGTGAAAATGGACACGCACCGCGCCATCTTCGTTCACGTAAATCTCCTCACCTTTCGGCCCCACGACGGTGGCAACTTCATCACCGTCAGCCAACGGTTTGTAATGATAGGGTGGTCGCCAATCGTGACGTCCGGGGATAAAGGTTACCTGATTAGTGAGCGTGGTGCCTTGCCCCTGGCCTTGCTCCATCTGCGAACTGGGTTGTACCCCATGATGCGTAGCCGTGACGATTTGCCAACGGTCATTCATTGCCTCAACCGGGTGCAGGGTAAGCTTAAATATTTTTCCCGGCATCAACTTGATGCAATTGGAGGAGGCGGCCCCGGATTTACTCTCGGTGTTAAGTTGCTCTATTCGGTAACGCAGGAAGGGCTTGGCGGCATTGTCTTTTTGAAAACGTCCATAGCTTTCAAATACCGTATAACCGGGCATACCGCCTTGCTCCGGCACAGCCTGGTGCTTTAGGGCATAATCAGGATTACCGTAGTTGCGATCCTTGTGCAGTGTTTCCCCTGGACGCGCACGAGAGCCAAAGCGCAGTTGGCTAATGACATTCAATTGGCTCACGGGGGTGCTATCGGGATTGTAAACCAGATCAAGACCGGCGGTCATGCTCAGGTGTGAATCACTGTAATAGAGCCCCTCAGGGGTATACCAGTAAGCAATCCCTTCTTCCGCCGCCAGACGGCTAAAGAACGCATAGCTTGATTCCCGCTTCATGGTGATATATTCACGCTGTTGATGGCTATCAAGAAACCGCCCCTGCCCCTGAACGTTTTTTTGCTGCAATATTTCTTTTAACAGATCCGGTACGGTAGTGTTGTGATAAATCCGGCTGTCCTGATCCAGCGTCAATAGCCACAGAGGAGGGCGGACGATGACATAGTAGTAGGTATAGTGAAAGTTGCTGTTACCCATGTCGATACTTTCAATCACGCCTGTTACAGTCCGCTGTTCTTCATCATCAAGCTTAACGGTGAGTGACCCTTTTTGCAGCAGTTGCGCGTCTGTATCGATAGCACGCTGTTTACTCACCAACGTGAGCGACAGGGTAAACAGGGTAGACAGCCCCTCGTTAAGGGTAAATTCGGCCACCTCAAAGGTACCGTCTGGCGTATCACCTATCTGACACGAAAAATAGAGTCCTGTTTTCTTCATTAAGGCTATCCTTACATTATGCTGCGCTGGCCGGTAACCGGTGCAAAGGACCAACGGGATTGTGAATGCAATTGAATGACATTCATGCAGGTAAAGCTGCTCTCTGACTGACTGACAGAGAACAGGGTATTGAGTGCGACGGCAAACTGATACATTTCACCCTCATTGTCATAACAGTGTTCATCCATCGTCAGCGAGATCCCTATCCCCCTAAAAGGCTGCCCTTTACGCAAACGATCAATGGGTTTGGCGGCAATATCGATCAACCCGTCAATATGGCGCTGAATGTGACGGCTTAATGGCACATTGCGTTCTGGATAAAAATCAAATTGTTGCACTACATCTTTTAATGCATTGATATCATTTAGAAAAACAGCGTTAAATTGCAGCAGGGAAATCAGCGGCCACGGTGTTTTCGCCATCATCGGGTAGTAAGGTGTCGCGGGCGTAATATTGCTCATGGTCAAATCACTTTGTATGGTTTCACTCGGCAGGGTGATCATTCCCCGTCCAATCTGCTCAGCCTGTTTATCAACAGCGGTGTAATGGCATACAAAGGACTCCAGGTGGCATTCGACCATCGGCACCCCGTTATCCTGGTAAAACGTCAGTTGAAGTTGTTCTCTATCCAGCGGATCTCGCTGTCTTTTGGTTTCATACAAGAAGGTCTGCTGCCGTTGCTCTGAAAAACGGTGTTCGGCTAATGTGGCGGCACTGATAGGTTGGAACACGTGGGGTTCACCTAAACCACTTTCCGGCTCTTGTTGGCTGACGACAGAATGAATATCAAACAGTGCATTGCCTAGCAATGGCAATCGGTAGCTGGCGCGATCTTTCTGAAAGTAAACTTTGGGGGTTTGAGCACCGGACAAATTAATCGCCGGAACACAATTCAAGATAAAGGCGTTATCAATGGTATCGATGGGTATCACGCCATCAAACACCAACGTAATGGCAAACTGTTGCCCCGCAGAAAACGGCAGCGTAGCGCGTTCATTGCATAAATCGAGTGAGATAAAATCATGCACGTGAGGCAGGTAAAACAGTTCTGGCAGCAGTTGCAGCGGCCAGAAATCCGGCTTATCCGTGGGTAATATCAGATTGCTGACATCAGGTTGCCAGGCAGTAATATCCGGCTCGCAATTATAAAGAGGATGCGGTTCATAGTGGATCGCCGTTTTGGCCAGATAACAATCCAGCCACAGCATTAACGTGGTGGCAAGTGCTTTATCCTCACCTAAAAATAATCTGACAGGTGCCGTTGGCTGCCAATTGTCACCCTTGCCGTCATAGCGGAATGTCAGCGTGATCTGACTACTGCCCGCACTGTGGGTTAACTCACGGTGAAGCAAAGTCAGGGGTTCAATATGCAGGTCATGGCAAGTCTGGAACGTGAAGCTGCGGTCATCGTACTCTGCGAATAGCTGGCTATGCTTCGGTACATTCGTCGCGTTATCAATACAGTGGTTCTTGGGGGAAAACTGGATAATCGACGTTGATGGAATGGGACGCAGTGGCAACGGCCAAACATTAGCCAGCAGGTTCTGGGTGATCTCGGGAAAATCATCCTCAATTTTCTGTCGCAAATTTGCTGTTAAAACAGAAAATCCTTCGACTAACCGCGCTACATCGGGATCACCCGAATTTGGCAAGAAATTCGCCAAATGAGGGCTGTCTGTGGCCATATGCTCAGTCAATTGTTGCAGATAATCTACTTCATCACGAAAGAGGTCTTCGAACGATCCCATGTCATTTTTCCATAGCATAACCAAATATCATTCACATCATGAATGAAATATAAGAAAAACCTGGTTAATGACAACAAAAAACAGAACTTACCGTTCGTTTAAGCACGGGTTTCATGATGAACCCTGCATTTTTTTTATAGTTAGATTGAGAAATTGCCTGCTCATATTACATAAAAAAAATACAGAGTAAAAGGCTTGATATACCCGCTTAACTTGAAGATTCGCTTTTCAGCGACCTGGAGGTTGTCGTTAATGTGGGAGGCCTACAACCCCACTATTTCTGGTAGCGTTGTCCTGAAAACTATCGGGTTCAGATTCGTGCTATAGGGGGGCAGGTAGTGAAATCACAACCCCCCACTCTTTCATCCGGCCCGCATGGTGATAGCCTGCATCGCCGAGGACAACAGCCTCTCCCATCTAACCTCCCTGAACGGGCATCAACGTAACAGTAGCCCCTGAGAAGTACGCAAGGAGGTCGCAAGCGGCCTATGCTTCAACGACACATTGAGTGTCGCCAGCTATCTTGAATTCAAGTGGCGCAATCAATCGCCCTTCTGTAGTAAACGCCTCGTTGAGCGCGGATTTGACCACACACATCGCTGGCGCTTCATCCCGTGTCCCAGAGTCCCATTCAGTCGAGATGGCCAGTTCGTTAAGCTAGCCCTGAGCGCGATGGCCTTCTCCAGTCGTTACTGTGATCCCTGTGCTGCTTATTCCCCGCTAAAAAGTCGCAGCCAATTTTATGCCCCCCTAGGCAACGACAGTTCTACATTTAAATCAATGCTCGCGAAAAACCATTGGGCCCCCGTTGTTCTCTCCCATTTTTGACTCAACAATTATTGCTTGTGCAAGTTGTAGAAGATTATTCATTTCTTCACTAAAGCGGGTTTTTAGTGCGTCTGAAATAATTTTCTCTCCTTGTTTATGAGGACGCTATGAACGAACTAAAGTAAAGAAGGCGGTTTTCCTGTGCCACCCGTTCGGACTTCAAACGTACTGCTTCTTGCCGCTCCGCTTGATCGGTTGGCCTTTAAACACCGGAGGGCCATCAAGGGTAAGCTCAACCTTGTCACCCTTACGGGTCAGCCACGGTGTTGCTTCAGAACCAGCACTGGATGTCACTCCGCTCGGACTGATAGTAATAGTATCACCATCAATTTCGACCGTTCCCAGTACATACGTGTAGATCATGTTACTGAAGAACCCGCCTTTGAACTTAAAATCGCATTCGACAACTTGGTCGCCATATTCCATGCGCATCTTCGGTTTCAGCGAAGCTACCGAAACTGCACCATTGGCAACGGCTGAATAGACGCTGCATACCAGCGTCACTCTTCCCCCCATGAGATTCGAAATTGCAGGGTTGATTTCAACGATTTCTATCCCTGGTCTGGACACGCTTGCGCTCACAACGTCTCCGGTGTGGAAGACATACGGGTCCGCATCCATAGCCCCACGCTTATCTGGGGCCTGGATGATAGACATGCGACCATCCGGCCTCAGGATGCCAATCCGGAGGTCTAGATCGTCGTTATCCCGGCCATCCCCGTTGTCCACCCAGTTCGCGCTGACTCTGATGGTCTTAGGGGCTACCGCGCCTTTCTCCAGCGACACTTTGTGTACTGCACCAGGCTTATCGAGGGTTACGACGGATTTAATGATGCTGACAGGTTTGGACTGGTCGGGCTCCGGCGCGGCGACGACTGGCTCGTCATTCACCACGATGCCATACATATTGCAAAGACCGGCAAGTCCGGAAGCAAAACCTTGCCACACTGCACGGGCCTTACACTGACCGTTTCGTACGTACAGTTCGAGCACTGTGATGCCGGTCTCAGCTTGGAATGCTCCTGCGGTGAGTTCCAAAACCTGGCCACCGATGACGACCTTCGCCCTGAGATCCTTCACCTGCGCGAAACCACCCCCACTACCATCCTGCGTCAGCGTGATCGCTATCTTGTTGATTGTTTCTGGCAACCTACTCAGATCAAAGCTAATGCAATGGCTGACCAAACCTGCCTGATTGACCGGTGGCGAAAATGCGGCGGAACCCGATACATGCTCTGGGGCGTTGAAAAACACCATGTCGCTGTCGTCGCGTACCTTTCCGGAGTCAGTCACCAGAAAGGCCGTCAGGTTCACGTCAAGGCTCTCACTAGATGCGTGCGTCACCAGAACCTGTCCATTGGCAACGCTGAGACCAGTGTTCTCACCTGGCTTGAGATATTGAGTCAAATTTGATTTCCTATTCTATTTCCATTAGAAACCACTAGCGAAGACCGCCGTGTCGTTTGGGGCATCATTACCTCAGTGAGGCCATGACAACCAGGAAAACAGTGTAACAAGCCCGTAACCGGAGGAAAACAAAAAGTACTTCGGCTACGGATGGAACGACAAACTCAAAATATAGTAGCCTTCTTATCCGGTTATCGCCGAATAAACTTGGTAAAATACATCAACAGGCAGCGGACCCACCCGTTTCTCAACAGACGCGTCAGGTCTAACTCTTCTGCCAATCTTGCCCTTCGGTGCTGGCACAACACGTAGTACCAGGCTTTAACCGCAAGCTCATGGTTCTTGGCAACTTTTCAGCCTTCACATGCGGATCCAAATACGCACATCAGCATCGATGCGAGGCTCGAACCAGGGTGGCTTCCCCAGGGTAACCTGCATGCCACTCCAGTGCCAAATGGCATCTAAATCGAGCATGTGTCTCCGATCGCTATTGGTCTGCGTTACGCGTTGCTCCGGGTATAAGGCAACGGGCGCAGGAAGTTGACCGCGTGCCGGATCAATCCAGTCAGGGCGTTCGATATGTTTGAGGTCTGAAGATGAAATATCGAACTGCCAGCAGTCATTGCTGCATTCGGCCTGAAACCGCGCTGACGGCGGTTCTCGCAACAGCCGTGGGTGGTCGAGTCGGAACAGGGACAGATAGCGGTTAATCGTTGGCCGGCGCAACAATCCCTGTGGGAGTTTAACCAGCCCCTGAGCTGTTTCCACACTATGCTCTTCAAGCAACTGGATGGCACGAGTCGTGGACAGATGACGGCCCGCTTTATTGGTGGTGCGTAATTTCAATGCGGCGATCAGTTCACAATAGTGTTCGAGTTCTGACGGCGGCAGTATCCGGGGTTTACCGTGATCCCGCCGGTGTACGGTATGAGGTTTCTGGAAGGAACGGAGTGCGCGATAAACTGTGGTGATGGAAATGTCATACAACAGAGCCATCGCGGTGATCTGGGCAGCGCGTTCCGGGCTTTTTGGTGGCAGGCGGTCTAGCCGTCGCCCTAGTTGCAACAGAGAATCAGTGGGAATAGCCTTACGCTGGCTGCTCATCGCGCTCTAGCACACGATAGACAGAAGCCCGAGCAATCCCTAGTCTACGTGAAATCGCCGTTGCGCCAATCTTCTCATCAACGTACAACCGACGAACCTCAACAGGATCGATACGCGGCTTACGCCCCTGATAAACCCCGCGCGCTTTTGCAGCCGCAATACCTTCCAACTGGCGTTCGCGGCGCAGATTGGTTTCAAACTCAGCAAAGACACCTAGCATATCAAGAAACGCCTTGCCTGCAGCCGTGCGTGTATCGACGGGCTGTTCTGTTGCCTTGAGGGTAATCCCCTGCTGATTCAGGGTATATACGATATCCTGCAAGTCTTTAATGCTACGAGCCAGGCGATCGACCCGCGTGACAATCAGCGTGTCATTCGGCCGCAGAAAGTCAAGCAGAAGCTGCAGTTCTGTTCGTCCATCCTGGCTGCTGCCGCTGGCTTTTTCTGCGCGGATGATTTCACAACCGGCTGCGCGAAGCGTCTGTATCTGCAGATCCAAATCCTGATCATTGGTTGAAACGCGGGCATAGCCATAAAGTGCCATTTTTCTAGAAGTGTCTCGTTAGACTTTAGATGAGGAAAACTTAACATGCAGATGAGACAGAGACAACCCAAATGAGACAGAAAAACTGTCTCAATGATTTGTATGTTTAGGGTGTACCCAAAAGAGAAGCCCGGCGATTAACCGGGCTGATTTGGTAAGGCATTTCTGTTAGGCTGTTTTAAAACCTGGTTTACCGTTCTTGGCTCGCCATTCTTTAACGACCTTCACAATACTCGCTGGACTTCCATCATTACCATTTTCTGGATAGTAAATGAGGTCTGACCCACTAGGGTGTTCTGTTATCGAAATGAAATGTTCAAGCAAAGCATCTGTTTCTTTCTCAGTACCTTCGTTTTTAACGAGAGTTTCGACTAATTTTAAAAATTCATTCTCGGTATATTGACCAAGATTACTTTTCAAATTCATATTATTTACTCCCATTTTTAGAATGAATTTCGATATGCCGTTTCGGTGTTACAACATTTAGGTTATCAGTGTTATAGACTGCTCCACCCTCACTGATAGGTTTATTGTGATGAATCTCAAAGGAACGGCGACCTCCAACAGTATCAACAAATCTTGCCCGAGGAGCTAGCTTACCTTCCATCCTTTTTTTATTCGAAGCACTAAACTGTTTCGACAATGTCGGATCTTTCGCCACCTCGGCCCAGAAAGCTTCGCGGAATTTGTCAAAGCTATCGAACTCCTTACCGCGCAGCTTATCAGCAATCTGGCTCGGGATAGCTGATCCCAGATCTTTACCTGCACCAGCAAGCCATGTTCCGGTAACGCTAGTCCCTTTGCCTTCGACCTTGCCCGGCAAGTCACGCCCGCTCTGCAGCATGATGTAAAGCGATCCCATGCCTGTTTCAGCAGGGAAGACCAGAACAATATCACGGAAATCCAGGTCATCAGCCATCGGGAACGATTCGATGATGGGCTTGGCCACGACCGGTGACTGGTTACCGGTATTGCCTGGAGTAACTTTCCCTTGTTGAGGGGTAACAAGAGGGGGTAACCCTTTGTAGCCCGGAGTTTTATCTGGCGACACCAGAATGGTTCGTGATGGCAGTTCGCCTTCCGCCGGAATAGTGTAGCCGTATAATCCGGTAACTTCATCGCGAACCGCCTGTACAACCCGCACGGGTGTTGGGGTTGTGGTGCGGACCAGATAGGTCTTAAACGTATTTTCTCTGAAAAACACCCGGCCACGAACAGCCAGATTCACAGTGCCTTTGGCTGCTGCCGCGGCATTCAGCGTCTTGGCATCAGGTAGTTTAATGGCATCGGCAGGCATCGCCGACATGAACATGTTGGCATTATCACGCCCTGGCACCTGGTCACTACCTACACCAGCACTGGGTATGTAGGTGATAGATGCAATCACTGTCCCCCAACCGCTACCTTTGATAACAACACCAATCAGGTCGGCAATAGCTGTTCGTACGGATGCCCAGGCAGCTGTAGCTACTGCTCCGTCCAGTGCCAAAGAGCCCAGGCCGGTTTCAGCAAAAGTAATAGGGGCTGCAGAAACTGCCGCAGCAACAGGGAAACCCGACATCCCAAACACATTGGGTTGTTCTAGCTTCGACATGGCCGCTTCTTTCGCTGCCGCCTTGGTTGCAGCTTCTGCCTCCGCCTTTGCTTTCGCTTCTGCTGCTGCTTTAGCTGCATTGGCTTCTTTTTGGCGACGAGCTTCCGCGTCCAGCAGAGCCTGTTTCTCTTTATTGAGCGTATTCAACCGATTTTGTGCATTGACTTTATCTTGATTCGCTTGACTAAGACGCATATTTGCATCGTTCAAGGCACTGCGTAGAGCGTTAATTTCATTGCTCAACGGGGCTATTTGTGGTTCTCTCGCCAAGCGTTCTTGAACAGCCACAGCACCTAATCCAAAGAGCCTTATACCTTCATTATAAATGGCTTTATCTCTGATATTGAGTATTGGACCATATTTTGAGGTGATAGCATCAAGTTTAGCCAGTGCATCAGCTTCTTGCTGCTTAAAGGCTGCAATCTCATTCTGCAATGTATTAAGCCGAGCGGTTTTGCTATTTAACCCTTGTTCAGCATTGGATTTATCAGTCTGGGCTTGATTAATACGTTGTTGGGCTTGATTGATATCCCGCTCTGCAGCTTCTACAGGATGTGCGGCATCCCACGCATCCTGTTTGCGCTTGGCCTCCTCATCCGCTTTGCGTTTAGCTTCCACGGCTGCTTTTTCTTCTGCCAACTTTTTGGCATTGAGTGCGTTCAGTTGAGCCTGAACCAGGGCACGAGCTTGAGTGATACGTGCAGTTTCAGTTTGTGCCCAGTTCTGCCTGGAAGGCGTTGTTGGTCGGGAATAAAGATACACGCCCGTGATGGCATTGTTACCATTCACCGTGACCGTGTAGATATACCCATCAACCGCAGCGCGGTAACCGTTTTCTACCTTGGCTGTGACATTGGTACGGACATTATCATTGCCACTCCCCCCTTTACCGTCAGACCAGTGAATGGAGTTATCTTTCACCCAGTTCATTCCACCAGTGATGTTTATAATTACTGAACCATCAGGAGCATACCGCGTCGGGCCTGGGGGAGTAGGAGGGTCCATTTTCCAGTAGCCGTAACCCCTATCCCCAGAATTTCCATTGGAACTCCCAGCCCCTGTATTGACCCCCCCAGTAGGCCCGCGACCGCCACCACCAAACTGGTTGTTATGGGCATTATCCCCACCATTTCCACTCATATGTTCATCCTCATTGGGTTTATAAGATGCACACAGCACTGTATGCATATACATGATAAAACCCTAATGGTGAGGTTACGAGCAGGATGGGTTGTGTGGGGATTGGCACACAACATGGCAGCATGGCAGCATGGCAGCATGGCAGCATGGCAGCATGGCAGCATGGCAGCGATGTCGGTATGATAAATCAATCATATGTCAGCTTTAATAGTAGATTTGGGCCCATATTTTCGGCAGAGAAGCGGGTACACACCTGATGTCGATTGAATTAGAAAAGGTAACAATGTCAGCCGTGAGTTGCCAACATGATGATTTTGATTGGCAGTTAATGTGAGCCCGAGGCAATGGATAGCGAGCCGGAAAAGATAAACGCGAGCTCATTATCACTTAATGTGAGCTCGGTAGGATTTTCATTGTCACTTAATCTGAGCTGGAAAATGCGCTGATTGCGAGCCCGAGGGATTTCGATTGCGAGCCGTTACAGGTAAGTCACTGTCGTGGCTCATTACCGGTGTTGAGGAGTCGAACGCCAGTGCAACGGCGTCTTCACTTTCAGAACGTTTAACCGAAGAAGAGATTGCCAGATGGTGGGGGATAGTCTCCGATGCGCTGACGTTTGACGACAAGACTCGTATTGTTACTGCGTTTAAGCTGGGCGGCGTGAATGCATTGTTCAAACCAGATCTCATTATCAGCAAACCGAACCAGTCAAAAGGTGGATAGCTGCTTGGTACTTGACCTCAGGGTGCTTTTCCCAGGAACCCTTCACTTTGCAAACCACTGAGGTAACGCCTGGGTATCACGATTTTTCACTTCGGTGGTATACATCGTGTCTTGGCACAGTGGACACATTTTCAAACCGTCATATTCATGGTTGCACATCACGCACATAAAACGCTCGGCTACCGGAAATCCCAAGGTTGAATTGTCTCGCTGCAACGTTTCCTGTACTGCTGTTGAGAATGGTGTTGGTGGTTTTGCAGAACCTGCTGGAATGATGTACTCACAGTTGATAAGCGTTGTCAGATTGGCTTGTTCTAGAATGTGCGTAAAATAGCGACCTTCGGTATGAGTCCAATGCAAACGCAACAGATTTCCGCAGGACGGGCACGAGTAGTTAAACAAAACATTGAGAGACATGTCGGCAGCTTTGACACTACCGCCTTGTGCGGTACAGGCCTCATGGATTTTCTTAAATTGCATGAAATTCACCTCAAGTATGCTCCAACACGAGCAACCAAGGCACATACCTGGGTATGGGATATGCAACCTTGGCATCAACATGGTGAAGGAGTAGGTATCAATAATGAACGCGAGTAGGACTTGGTGAAGCTCAAAAGCGTGGGAACAGAAGATTATGCATAATTATTCACTTGGCACTGCGGGAGGGGAATGCGCGCAAAGTGTCAAGAATAACGACTGGGCAAAATGAATACAGTAAGATTAATTAATCACAGGCATATCGAATTAATATAAATCGATATACCACGCTTCCCGATAGTGTTGTTTAAGCGCTCTGTAACGCATCCTGAGATGTTATTTCTATGAAGATAATGAATCTATTGGCTTTGTGGTGTTAAAGCCTTCAGAGGCCGCTGCAAATGGTTTAATGGATGTCTCAGGATTAACTTGTTGTAATAATTATAGTTAACTTACTGTCTGGATTGATTGATACGCTGTTGTACCCAGTTCTCAACCTCACTTTTCATCCATCGGGAACTACGGCCCATCTTAATCGGTTTGGGGAATTTACCTTCACTAATCAACTTGTAGAACCACTTGTCGGTTAACCCGGTAAAGCTGACGATGAAGACCATATCGACCATTTTATCGTTAAGCAGGCTGGTAGGGGTATTCTGGGTTGTCATGGGAACTATCTCCATATGGAATGCTGAGAGGTATGGAGAAACGTCGTAATTGGTGATGGTTAACCGTTGACGCATTCTCCTTCCCAACATCCACATGCCAGTCATAAATTACGGATCAGTACTGAGAGCAGCCAAAGCTACGCTGACCATCTGAAGAATCCTTGCTACGCTCTTTAGCGAGATACATCGCTCTTTCAGTTAATTCTTCGTAGGTTGCTTTGAAATCAGGCTTTTTTCTGTTTAACTGGTAATACCCCTTTTGGGGCATATGCACGAGTCCATGATACTTATTCTCCTTATCTGCCCGGTTTATCGCTCTTAGCCAAGCATTAATGACCATCTGAAACAGCGTGTAACGGTCATAGAACGTATCAGTCTGTCTTAGACCCGGCCAGGCATAAGCATCTTTGTTGAGCAGGAGCAGGACGTGATAGTGCTTCTTAGAGCCTTCCTGATTGAATTCCCGTACCCATACAAACCTCACGTAGCAGGTCAACGTGGTCTTCCCGGCTTTTATCTTGCGTTTTATGTCTTCTTCAATCTGGGATTTCACTGAGTTGATGAAGAGGGATATGACATCGGAGCCCGCATAGTAACGTGTTGGGCAATCCAGTCGGTCTTCTTCATCAGGGAAACGGAGGTCTATCCTAAGAGCCAGCAAGCGGGGATAGTGATCCAGGGCTTTGTCGATGGTTTCAGTGATGCGTCTGGCATAGAGTCGATTCTGGTTATGCTTACTGATTTTCTTCTTGCTCATTACGTTGTCTCCTTGGCTGATTGGGTTCAGTTCATCGGATCTCTGGTAATGATTTACGGAATGGGGGGGACCCCATCGGGTTGTACTGTTGGTTAGCCTCTTCGTTGGTTTAGCTTCTTATCTGTATCCCAACATGTATCACTTAGGGTCATTGGTATTTCTATGCCCATTGCTGGCTATAGATACCCATAAACTATGTTCATTAGACCTATGGTCATTATTAACAATACGGAGACAGGAACGAAGAAAAGAGGTAACTGGCAATAAAAGAAGCATTACCCTAGAACAGGGTGAAATGAGCAAGAAAGCATGTGAAAATCACTCTTTAGTTAACATGGTTTTTTATGGTGATCTGAGCATAACCCTCATCGATGTTAACGCCAATATTTATGACTGGGAAATCAGTCTTCATTGATCACGGGTATAGAGAAAGCTTATTCCAAGGTAAGTAAGCCACCATGAAGCACAAGTCTAAAATATGAGTAAATACGACCATTGGTTTGTTAATAATCAAGGTCTTTACTTCTGAGGCTGATCTTTTCGTTATGACTTGAGTTGCTTCCTCCTCTCGTTATTCTCTTCTTCTAAACCATGTTCTTAATAATACTATCTCTTTAATAATAACCACTCCTTAATAATATTAACTAACCGTCATGATCTGTACCTTTTGAGATCACCAGCAATTACGTTGGATACCGCAGTGTTGTTCGATACGGCTAGCAGGCTTCGTGTTTATAGCACTGAGAACTTACTCTCAAGTTAGTCGTAGATACAAAGGCTGGCGGGGGGGGGGCATGTTGCTATCTTGAGCTGAAAATGAGGGTACGCACCCTATACAAACCGCAGTTATTTTTTACTTTTCCACAGCACTCTCTCGTTCATGGCTGTTTATCTCTGCATAGAGAACCTGCACACAACCTTTATGCTTGATTTTTACTTTTATCGTAATATACTGATTTTTTAGTGATGCAATAAGGTGCTGCACTTTTTTATGTGATTTTACAGTTGATATGCTGCACATTTTTTTGAGTTTTATTTTTATGTGCATCACTTTTAAAAATATAAGTGCTGCACTTTTTTTTAAAAAATTAAGCACTGCGATTTAATAAAATATTTAGGGGGAGGTAGGAACATGGCGGGTAAGCACAGAATCACTGTTAACATTAGAGACGAGGTTCTACTCGATGCAGTCTTGATAAAAGCAAAGGAATTGAAAAAAACAAAGTCTAGACTGATTGAAGAAATACTATGGGAATCTTTAGTTGATGATGTGGAAAGAAATCAAATAAAAGTATGCAATAGAATAAATGAAGAGTTGGAAAACAGACCTGAAGTAAGAAATGATGTTCATTTGCATAGTGCACTAGTAAGGTCAGGAGACCGTTTTCAAGGTGCATTGATTTTGAAAACTGTTCTAAGAAATAATTGTAACTTTTTAGGCTTTACAAATTCAGAAGGGAATCGTTATTTTCAAAGAAGACTTAAAGGAATAGTAATAATAGACAGCCCATTTTTAAGGAGTAATGATACTTGGCCAGCCAAGAAAGTAATTGAGAATATTGAATTAATAGTTAGAGCGATTATAAAAAATAATATGAGTGACATATGGGCTGAGTTGCAGCCTGTTAATAGTGACAATTGTAACATCAATGTTGCTGATATTGCTTTGGCATTAGTGGAAGATATCAAAGTAGAATATATTAAATTTGAAGAGAATAGATTTATAGTTAATGTTTATTTAAATGCTTATTTTATTCCGTTCCATTCGGATTATATTGGAACTGACCCGCATTTTGGCCATCTCGACTTTATGAACGTAAGTTACAGGCGTTTTTGTGATGTGGCGACAAAGGATTGGGGTACGAAATATTATCGACTCATTTACATTGACACTCAAAGTAAAATAGGGTCTGGTGGATACTTCATAGGATATCGAAATGCAGCTATGCCTCTAGCAAAGGTGATGTTTGAAATCCATTCAGCGAAGGAATATAACTATGGTACTGAGTGCTATGATAATGAATCGCTGGTCGATGAAATTCAAAAAGGTGAGCTGTATCATAATCCAGAAGAATTAAAGAAAGATGAAATGGAGAAAATAATTAAGGTTATAAATTTGAGTAAAGTAAAATCGATTGAAAAAAGTCTCGAGGTTAACCACAAGAGTATAAACACAATAAAGTATAGAAATGGGTTTATGAAAATACATAGCGATAGGGATTTAATAAAAATAAATAAATCATCGCTAAGGGCGAAATATTATTTTTTCACAAAAATAAATTTCAATATCTGATATGCTGATTGGATTGTGATGTTGAGTGTTAGCTCCTGTGACTGAGGGTGCGATGTTTTTTTTCGAAAATGACTTAGCCTATTCATTATTAACAACTTGTAAAAAAACTGGAGCAAGTACTATCAGAGTGAATCAATTTCCGTTCTTTATTCTGCTGTTTGGTAACCAAACCTATTTACCTGACAGCCTTCAAAGGAGTATTCACTATGGTACGTTTAGCTTCCCGTTTTGGTCGGGTGAATTCAGTTCGCCGCGATCGCCCATTAACCGTTGATGAGTTAGCCCAGTACGTGCCAAGCGTATTAGGTGATGACAAACATCAATCCCGCAGTGCCCGCTACGCTTATATCCCGACCATCACCTTGCTGGACCGGTTGCGCGAAGAAGGCTTTGAACCGTTCTTCGCCTGCCAGACCCGTGTGCGGGATGTGGATAAACGTGAACATACCAAGCACATGCTGCGACTACGTCGTTCAGGGCAAATCACCCAGAAAGAAGTCCAGGAAATCATTCTGTTAAATAGCCACGATGGCTCTTCGAGCTATCAAATGCTACCAGGCTGGTTCCGTCAAATTTGCAGTAACGGTCTGGTCTGCGGCCAAAGTTTTGGCGAAATTCGTGTGCCACACCAGGGGAACGCTGTGGAAAAGGTCATTGAAGGGGCCTACGAGGTCTTGGGGATATTTGACCGGATAGAAGAAAGCCGTGAAAGCATGCTGGCGTTGACTTTGACGCCGGAACATCAACACGCATTGGCGCACGCCGCACTAACCTACCGTTATGGTGAAGAACACCATCCGGTGACCGAAAGCCAAATCCTGATGCCCCGCCGCTGGGAAGACAAGAAAGATGATTTGTGGACGGTCTTTCAACGGGTTCAGGAAAATCTGAGTAAAGGAGGATTATCAGGTCTCAGTGCCACAGGTAAACGGGCACAGACCCGCGCCGTTAATGGTATTGACAGCGATATCAAGCTCAATAGAGCCTTGTGGGTGATGGCGGAGCAACTCAAGCAGGCCGTGGCCTGATGCAGCATATTCCCGTTGACGCACAGCAGGCTACCCCGTATCCGCTGCCACTGGACAACACACCCGACAGTCGTTCGATATCCGATGACGATTTGTGCGCCTGGTGCAGCCATCTGTATTACCGACCCGGTGAGAGCAACCTTTGCCGATTAGTCGAGGTAAAGGGTCATTGGCCTACCTGCTTCGATTCTGATGGTTATGCCCAATCCTGCACTGAATTGCACCTGATAGTCCCTACCATGCCTCAAAACAGCCAAGCACAGTAACGTCACCCCTTTTTAGTTAACGATAAACGATCGGTTTCGACGATCGGTTTCCGATTATTGATCTGTACAACCCATTATCTTTGCCGTTTATAGCCCGATAGGATAGGTGGGGTTGTCTGTCGGTATTTCGATAACGCTTCAACAGCATTTTTGTCACACCAACATCGGGGAAACTCCTTGACCGTTATCACTACGATAACGGCTTTCGAAAAGGCAAAGGAGAGGTCGTCAATGACCATCGACGCCTTAATAAGCCTCTATTAAATCAATACATTATTTTATTACCTACCACAACGCACAGGCTCCCCGGTTTTCCGGTGGGGCCTGTTTTGCTATTTATCTCATCAATAAGGATATTTTCAATGAATACATATTCTACCGCGCCTACTGCCCTCCCTTTGGAAAGCACGCTGACCGCTACTGTGGTGGCAGACCATCAACGCCCCCGTTTCTGGCAGCAGCACTTCGGCAACATACCGCAATGGTTCCTGCTGGAGACCCGTGTCTTCAACTGGCTGGATCGCCTGTGTGCCGATTACCACGGTGGGCAGTGGGATTTTTATACGCTAAGCAACGGTGGGGCCTTTATGGCTCCAGAAGGCGATGAGCGGTGGTCACTGTTTAACAGTATGAATGGTAACGGTGCCGAGATGAGTGCCGAGGCTGCGGGTATGACTGCCTGCTTGATGGCCTACAGTCATCACGCCTGCCGCACCGAAAGTGAGGCGATGACAGAGCATTTCTACCGCCTCAGGGAGTTCGCACTGCACCATCCAGACAGCCGTGCCATTTTCGCCCTGATTGACTGAGATGAGGTATTCCATGCAACACACCCAACTGCTGACACCCCCACCGACATTCACCGCCAGCCAGCAGCAGATTGTCAGCCAGGCACTGGCGATACTCGAAACCCAGCTTAAACACCGTCCTTATACGTTCAACGCGCCGGAAGCGGTCAAAACCTGGCTAAAACTCCACCTGCAACCCCAAAGCCGTGAATGCTTTATGGTGCTGTTTTTAGACAATCGTCACCGGCTGATCGCCAGTGAAACACTCTCCGTAGGCACCTTCAATGCCACTATCATCTATCCCCGCGAAGTGGTGATCCGGGCATTACACCACCAGGCCGCTGCGGTGGCACTGGCTCACAATCATCCTGCCGGAGATCCCACACCCAGCGACGCTGATCGTGTGCTGACGGACCGTTTGGTGAGTGCGCTGGACTTAGTAGGTATCCGTGTATTGGATCACCTGATCATTGGCGACGGTGAGCCTCTCTCGCTGGCTGAGCGCGGTTGGTTGCCTTGCTGATAGCGACTTCCTCCATTTCACATACCTCATTTTCAGGAAGTATTCTCTATGGGTTGGCTATTTTCACACCGCTCTCGCCGTGAACTGATCGCGGCACTGATCCAAACCGATGACACAGAACACTATCAACACATTACGCTGGCGCATGCACTACGGGGCAATGTCCTGTGGTCGGTTGTTCAGAGCACACCGAGGGACCCCTGCAAAACCTCCTACACTGTCATTCGTTGCACACTGATGCAGGGCTCTGGTGGCAGTTGGGGCTACAAGGCGATGGATGAGTCAGTACATCCTTACTACTTTTCCTGCCCAAAACGCTATTTGTCGATGGCCCCGGAGATCTGCCCGGAATGGCGTGAAAAGGTATTGGCACACCATCAACGCCGTTATCCACGACCGGATGTAATAAAGGAGGCGACCCCATAATGGTAGCAACGCCGCTTTTGCGCTTCGGTCTGCAATGCAGTACGGCGCATATCACCGAAGACGACAATCAACGGCTCTATCAGATCTCGCATTGCCAGGACGACTTCGGCGACGGCGAGTGGCTGCACTTTTCGGGTACCGGCTATCTGCTCAGGCTGGAGGCATGGAGCCACCCGGTATTGCGGCTTAAACGGCTGGGGCTCTCCAAAGCCTGCCGCTGCCTGGTTACTACGCTGATGAAACGCCATCACCTAAGCTATCTGCATATTGATGCCCTGGGTGAGATCTTGCCCGATTTTGCCACGTTCGATTGGTAATACTACCCACACTCAGCGTTCCACCTTCGCACTATCCCTCTATTTTACAAGGATTATCTCATGAACACGAGCGCATCACCCGTACCTGGCGTATTCCATTTTCTGCAACACAGCAACGTGACATCGCAGGACTGGCAAGCCTTATGCCAGGCGATCACCACCGCGTCTCTGAAACTGAATTGGCAACCCGATACGCTGGATTTAGACACCGCGCCGGTTATCTGTGAACACACTGGCAATCGACGATACCAGTTCGACAACAACCTGATGGGATTGGGCATGATCGGTTTTAACGGTGAGCGGATTACCCATCAGGCAGGAGATCCGTTCATCCTCTATCGGCGCCAAACACCTTATGCCCTGATCCGTTGTGATACGCGAGGTTATCCCTACCAGTGGCTGGTGATGGCTACGCTGTTGCTGGCCAATACGCAGTGCCCAAATACCTGGACGATTGAATCTGACGTCCCCGTGAAGCAGTGGCGAAAGGTAGCACATTGGCTCACCCACCATTGTCAGTTACCGGTTTCTCCCCTTTACTGAGGTTAATTCACCATGACGACAATCAACACCGCCACACCGATTACCGCCAATGCCCGTCAGGCCTTGGCCGAATACCAACAGTTGCTCACTTGGCTGCTGAATCACTGTTACGGCCTGGAGCTCAATGACACTCCCTACCACGAGGATCAGGCCATTGCCCAGCAGATTGAGCATGGCATTACTGTACGGGAAACCGTCAATGAACTGGTGGAAAAGTTTGACCTGGTACGCATTGATCGCACAGGTTTCAGCATGATGGCACAGGACCCAACCTTGAACGGTGGAGATATGTTACGCGCCCGCAGTGCGCTGGGGCTGCGCAGCCCGGTCATTCGACGCCTTGCTTGATTATCCCCCATTAACCTCTGTGATCCAATAATACGCCAGCCTTGTCGCTGGCGTTGTGCTTTTTAAGGAAATTCGACAATGAAAGACACCGATAACCAGACAGACCTGAACGCCAACAACGACATTACCCCGATCTGGGGTTTACGGTGTGCTATCACACCAAGATTAGGTGCCAGACTGGTGCAACAGGGTAATCACCTGCATTTTCTGGCCGACCGTGCCGGTTTTGTCGGTACGTTCTCCCCTGATTCCCTCAAGGCGCTGGATATCGCTTTCCCTGTACTGATTGAGCAGTTGGAGGCCCGGTTGCGGTCTGGTGAACTCAACCCTCGCCGCCAGCATTGCGTCACCGTCCAGCATGCCGGTTTTACCTGTGAAGCGGATACGTTAGGCAGTTTTGGGCATGCCTATATCGCTGTTTATCAAACGACACCGTTCAACCCAGCGTAAGCCGCGAGCACTCACTCACACCCCACCTTTAACCCGGCCTGCGATGACGCGGGCATTTTTTTCTAAGGAATTCAGCGATGCCAACTACATTGAATACCGTGATTGAACCTGAAGTTTTAACCGGTCACACTGAAGTGATTTGCTCTACCAGCATTGAACGTATCGTCACCGGGCGTAATGTCGCGCTGGAACAGATTAAAGCCCTCATCCACCAGCTTGAAGATATCTCGGCCCTCACCAAAAGCATCGGTGGAGGGCTCGCCAGAGATTGGGCAATGAAACAAGACTTTCGCTGCGGTTGCTGGCTGATGGAGAAAGAGGAAACGGTCATGCCTGTGATCACCCGCAATCTTGATCGCGACATATGGCGAGATCTGATGAAAAAGTCAGGAATGTTGTCGATCATGGATGCTCAAGCGCGTGATCAATGGTATCGAAATTTGGAGAGCAAAGACGTGCCCGCCATTAGTACAGATAGCATTTACAGCACATTCGAGCGGTTGCACCACGATAAGGGTGAGGTGTTTGAGCGAGGGGTGATAAACGTATTTAAGTCGCTCTCGTGGGATTACAAGTCGAATCATCCTTGTAAATTTGGCAAAAAAATTATCGTCAACAGTTTGGTGAGTTACAACCAATGGGGGTATACACTGAACCACAGTTATCGGCGTGACCAACTGGCCGATTTGGAACGGATGTTGTACCTGTTGGAGGGGAAAGCCATACCGGATAATCGGCAGGATGTTACCGCTCGGTTGTATGAGCATATCAGCGCCCATCGACAAAGAGCGGAGGTGTATGAAGATGATTACTTTTCAATCAAATATTTCATGAAGGGATCAGCACATCTGACATTCAAGAAACCGGCGTTGGTGGATAAGATGAATGAGATTATCGCGAAGCACTATCCAGGAATGCTTGCGCATTCTTAGGTAAAATCCTCCAAGTTAGCTTGGACCATGGTACGATTGGGTTTCCCCTTCCCTAACCGTCGCTTTATCAGTCCTTCTTGCTGATGGAAAACATTATGGGGGCTCAATTGGGGGCTCTCGAAATCATTGAATTTTAAAATAATCAACATTAACAATGGATAACACCATCATATTCGAAGTCTGCAGGGGGGACCATGTTGATACGAACCGAATCTCCCCCACGCGAACAAAATCCAGTCACAGTAAAATCAAAAGACAAACTTACTGCCTACTCATCGATGCGACAATCCGTTACGTGCCTCGATAAATTACTTCACTCGCTAAGGCTATCGCCACGAGCGAGCTAGCTTTTACATCTCCACATCCCAATTGCGGAAATAACGCTTCAACTTCTCGATCGTATGACGCCATTTCGGTGCAGTGGGTTTACATACCGTGTTTTGGTTACCGAAAAAACCTACCTCATTCACTGCTTCATGTTCTGCTCGAGTTTCAAGCCATTTCACGGGGACAAAATACTCGGACTTGTCGGGGTCATCCGCATTCCGGTGATAGAGATCGCTGTACTTAAGCACATCCATCGCCCGCTTTTCGCCGTCGTCAGTATTGATGGTGAAGCTACTGGCAGGCTCAACGGCGCTCTGCACAATCCCAACGCCGACGTAACCCGTTGCTGGGATTTTTGCCCAAATTCGGTCACCCGGCTGGAGCTGTTTTAAGGTCTGGCTGTACCAGCTTCCTCCACCAGCACTGATAAACCCGTAGCGACGCGCTTCTTCCCAGACTCGACTTTGCGGATCACCAAACGAGACATAAAACTCACCGTTCCAGGGTTCCTTAGCATTGGCGCTTGTCCCTGCGGTGGCTTGTGCGGCATTGGTTTGCGTTTCGCTAGGATCGATAAGCCAGGCGCGACTTAAGAACTGCTCGTCACCGTGCTGGAACACTTTGAAGAACAGCACGTTAATCGAGATACCATTTTTGCTCAGATAGTCGACGATGCGTTCGGTGGACGGATCCAGTTCCGCTGCGACAATAATGATTTGATGTGACTTGTTGATGGCATCATCTTCCAGTTCAGCGTTAAAGCGTTGTCTGAATGCGTCACCCAAGTTTCCACCACCGGAGAATCTATCGTAAATCTGCGACAGACGCTCGGCACTTAAATCATCCACCCAGGAGGCGTAATCCAGCGCCTGGGCAACGACTTCACGCGGCGTGCGGTCGCGTTTAAGCTCAATCAGGATCAGAGAGGCATCCGGCGCAATCGCCAGCAGATCGATACGCCCTTTGTCGAGCGTATTTTCCTGATGGCCGATGATCATCCACTGGTCAGAGAGGATAGTAGGGTCGTTTAAAATCATCTTCTCCAGCAGTTGTTCGCTGGCGAGTTTGCTGATGGTTAGCGGTTGAGGGTTCTCCCCTACCCGCCAGATAGCATGATGAACCGGCATCGTCTGTTCCTTAGTTTAATACTGCATCGGTGAGCGCATCCGCCAGGTGGAGCTGGTTTTGTTGGGCGGATTGGAGGCGGGATTTAAGAGATCCACAAAGCAAAAATAGCTCTTTAATTTTAATCACCAGTTGATGCTGAACTGCCAAAGGAGGAACAGCTATAGGTACGTCTTCAACTACTTTCTTGCTTATTTTAGGCATTGTTCCTGACGTTCCTGTCATTTTTGACCACATGTAATTTCTGGCAAATGGAGAGGATAACCACAACGTCGCATATTCAGGTAGTAGCTCATCTTTTGTTTTAATTTTCATCATTAAATCAGGATAAATTAAATTATCAAAATCTTCTTCAATCAACAAACTACAACCTACAAAATTAGATGAGTTTCCGCGTTGAATTAGAATGTCATTTTTCTTCAGGAATAAATGCAATTTATCACTTACATCAATATCAACATATTTAGTTTCCTGAAGTTTCAAATAACCATAGGATGTCGCTCCTAACTTTAAAACTTTAATATCCGTCTCATATTTTACTTCACTAGGAGATAGACCATTCTTAGGCCCAAACGACAGATGTTTTTTCAAATGATCTAATTGGCTAAACTCAGCACTTTCGATCAATAATCCCATTACAGCCAGTTGCAGAATCGTTTGCTGAAGTGCATCGATACTCGCTTCAGTGGTAAACAGTGTGTCGAAATACTGGCTGATTCGCGCCCAGTTTGCGGTGAGTTCTTCGGCATTTTGGCTGTCGGTCAACGTTGCCAGCAGGGTTTCCACCAGTTGCTGATGTGCACCCAGACTGGTCAGGGACTGCTGTTCCAGTTGGTCGCAGAGGGACATTAGTTCGTTTATTTTAGCGATAATTCGCTTCTGTTCAAAAAAAGAAGGTATTGGTACAAGAAAACGTTCTAAATCAGTTGCAGCAAGATTTGGTTGTGCCGTTCCATTATCATATCTCTTAATATATCGATAGGACAGGGGAGTGTTAAAGTAAAGGTTTACATATTCGCCGTCTACTAATGGAAACACTCTAATAATTACTAAAGATGACGCAATTGCACCAGATAAATTCTCTACCAGAGCGGATTTACCTAAAGATCCTCTTAAGCAAAACAATATATCACCATGATGAAATTTCCCCGATCGTAAGGAGTTGAAATGTTCTTCCTTGATAAAGGTCATTTCACTTCTATCTATTTCCCCATTGACCAAATGCCCTGCATTAACAAATGGCACCCCAAACTCAACAAGTGTTGATTTATTAGGATAGTTTTTACTCCGATCACCATTTTCAAGCACACATATATTTTTTAGCGTCGTCCACTCCCACCCGCCCGGCAGCTCAAACGGCTTCTCATCCTCGCTAATTTCCGGCAACGGCTTCTGCTTTTTAATTTTCCCTTGCTTCACCAGCTCCGCTTTCTCTGCGGCAATACGCTTTAACAACTCAGACGCCGGTTCATCATTCGGATCCTGCGGCACCAATTTGCCGCGCACCGCCAGTTCCAGAATCAGCTCGCGCAGTTTCTTAATGCCATAGAGGTCGATTTTGCCGTTACTGCCACGCCCGGCGGTGGAGCGGGTTGGCAACGCTGAGGACCAGATATCAATATGGTCGGTGATGAGTTTCTCAACAGTCATCAATTCGCCCCCTTGTTGCCTGCCAGCGCGGCCCCGAGGATATCGCGCAGCTGGTTGCGCAATTCGCTTATTTCAGCCTGTTGCGTCTGATACAGTGCCAACAGTTCATCCGGATCGTAGCTGATGGTTTCACCCTGGTACGGGTTTTTGATATCGAGGTTGAAGTTACGGGCAATGATGTCGTCAATGCCCACTTTCCACGCCTGGTTGTTCTCTTCACGGCTGGCAAAACCGTCGACTTCACTACCCCACCAGTCGATCTCGGTCTGGAACTCTTCAAACTTCATCGGTTTGGTTTTGCTATAGTTCTTCACGCCATCTGGGTACGGATGTTCATAGAACCAGATCTCTTTGGTTGGCTGGCCTTTGGTGAAGAACAGGATATTAGTTTTGATACCGGTGTAAGGGTTAAACACTCCATTAGGTAAACGCACGATAGTATGCAGGTTGCACTCTTCGGTGAGCAGCTTTTTGATTTTGGTTTTTACGCCTTCGCCAAACAGCGTGCCGTCTGGCAACACCACCGCCGCACGACCTTTATCGGCCAGCACTTCGATGATCAGTTGCAGGAACAGATCGGCGGTCTCACGGGTCTGCATCTCTGCCGGGAAGTTTTTCTCTATACCGTCTTCTTCGGTGCCGCCAAACGGCGGATTGGTGATGATCACATCAAGCTGCTCATCCCAGGAGGAAAGCGGTTTGTTGAGCGTGTTGTCGTGGCGGATTTGAACCGGTACTTCAATGCCGTGCAGCAACATATTGGTGGTACACAGCAGATGCGGAAGCTGTTTTTTCTCCACGCCGTGGATTTGCTTTTGCAGCGTTTTATGGTCTTCGGTGGTGTTAACGTAATGCTCTTTGACATGGTCGAATGAGCAGGCCAGGAAACCGCCCGTACCGCAGGCCGGGTCCATAATCGACTCGCCCAGTTTAGGATCGATACGGTTGACCATAAAACGCGTAACTGCACGTGGGGTGTAGAACTCACCCGCATTCCCAGCGCTTTGGAGATCACGCAGGATTTGCTCGTAGATGTCGCCAAACAGGTGGCGCTCTGAACTGCTGCTGAAGTCGATTTCGTTGAGTTTGTTGATCACCTGGCGCAGCAGCGTACCGTTTTTCATGTAGTTATAGGCATCGCTAAACGCTTGCTTCACCACAAAACCCCGTGGGTTTTTATCGATCGGCGCAATCATGCTTTTCAGCGTTGGGAAGAGATCGTCATTCACGAACTCCAGCAGTTCATCACCCGTAATGCCTTCACTGTTCGCCGCCCAGGTGCGCCAGAGGTAACGTTTTGGGATCGGTAACTGGTAGTCACCTTGCTCCAACTCCAACTCTTCTTCCTGGGTGTCAAAAATCTTCAGGAACAGTAGCCAGGAGAGCTGGCCTAAGCGCTGGGCATCGCCGTCCACACCGGCGTCTTTGCGCATGATGTCCTGCAGGGATTTAATGACTGAGCTAATCGACATGTTTTCTTTCCGTTTCTAAAAAAGGATGCCACCGGGAGCCGTAAGCACCAGGTGGCAGAATATGGTTTAGGTTATCAGGCAAAGCGTGGCGGCAACTGGTAGATCTCGTTTTCCAGTTCGTTAATTGCGTCTTCGTAAGCCTGCTTGTTACCAAAGCTGCTTTTGATAATCTCCAGCGGGCGGCCCAGCGTGTCGAACGGCTTCAACTTCAGCACCTGGATATCCTCGATTTCCTGCACGCCTTCGTCGGCGTATTTATCCAGCAGCTTGTTTAACACGTTCTGCGCTGGCTCGGAATATTTGGTGAAGTAGTTGCGCTTGCGCACGTTGTCGGCACGTTCTTTGCGGGTTAGCGGCGGCTGGCCGTAAACCACGTGGCACAGCAAATCGAACGGGTCGAGATCTTTACCCACCTCTTCGGCTAACACGTCCCAAAGAATGCCCAGTTGTTGCAGCTCTTCAATGATCACCTGTTTACGGGCGGCAGAGTGCCACTTACGGGTGAAGTCATCAAGCGATGTATACGCTTTATCTTTCAGAAGCGTTTTGCGGGTGTAGTCCTGGAAGGATTCCGTGACCAGCTTGCCGTCGGCATCATAATACTGCACACGCTTCGCCAGTACTTTTACCGCAACGCCGTTAACATGGAATTTGCGGATCTTGTTTTCGTCGTCTTCTTCAAAGGCCCCAGTTCCCTCACCAGACGTCGGGTCATAGGTCGCGGGTGTCTCATTCGCCCCGGTCACCAAATCCGGTGATTCGTTCTCTGGTGTTTCGTCTGCTAGCTGCTCGTCAAAATCCGAGTCCGGATCGGTGATCTCTTCTGGGGTAGTGCGGATCACTTTTTCCGGCACGCCATCAAAGCGTTCATCGGCAAACAGTTCGGTGGCTTTTTTGAAGTCGAGAATGGTGAACCACAGCTTGCCGTGTTTTTCGTTGATGCGCGTTCCACGACCGATGATTTGCTTAAACTTGGTCATCGACTGAATGTTTTGATCCAGTACCACCAGCTTGCAGGTTTGAGCATCTACACCGGTGCTCATCAGTTCAGAAGTGGTGGCAATCACCGGATAAGGTTTTTTCGGGTTGATGAAGTTATCCAGTTGCGCTTTGCCGATATCGTCATCACCGGTGATTTTCATCACATACTTTTCATTCTTCTTAACCTGTTCCGGGTTCAGGTTTACCAGCGCCCGGCGCATTCGGTCGGCATGGTCAATGTCGTTACAAAAGACGATAGTTTTATCCATCGGGTTGGTGCGTTTTAAATAATCGGTGATGGTTTGCGCCACTAACAGGGTGCGTTCATCAATTACCATAGTACGGTCGAAATCTTTCTGGTTATAAATACGGTCTTCGATCAGTTCACCGTGTTTATCCAACTGCCCTTTGGTTGGCCGCCAGCCTTGCAAATCCACGTCGATATCCACACGCACCACCTTGTATGGTGCGAGGAAACCATCTTCAATGCCTTCTTTCAGGGAATAGGTATAGACCGGTTCACCAAAGTAATCAGTGCTGGAGACTTCTTCGGTTTCTTTCGGCGTAGCGGTGAGGCCTATCTGCGTAGCGCTACTGAAGTATTCGAGGATTTCACGCCAGGCACTGTCTTCCGATGCACTACCACGGTGACATTCGTCGATAACAATCAGGTCAAAAAAATCTGGCGCGACTTGTTTAAACGCTTTCTGGTGCTCTTCTGGTCCGGTGATAGCCTGGTAAAGCGCCAGCTGGATTTCGTAGGCCGGGTCGATGGTGCGCCCGGTGATTTTTGTCATCGCGCCGCCAAAGGGTTGGAAATCGTTCGTTTTGGTTTGATCAACCAAGATATTACGGTCAGCCAAAAACAGAATGCGTTTCTTATTTTTCGCTTTCCATAAACGCCAGATTATCTGGAAAGCGGTGTAGGTTTTCCCGGTTCCGGTCGCCATCACCAGCAACACGCGCTTTTGCCCGGCAGAAACTGCCTCTATGGTTTTGTTGATTGCCTGCAACTGGTAATAACGCGGGGATTTTCCCGAGTTGTCGTCGTAGTAATCCTGGCTGATGACGGGCATCTGTTCGGCGGTAAAACCTTTCCAGACGCAGTATTTATTCCACAACTGCTCAGGAGTAGGGAAGTCATCCAGCGTGATTTCAGATTCAAACTGAACAGGGTTGGTTTTATCGTGAAAGATAAATCCATCGCCGTTGGAGGCAAAAACAAACGGCACATCAAGCAAACGGGCGTAATCCAGCCCTTGCTGCATGCCTTTGCCAATCTCATGCTTATTGGCTTTTGCCTCTATTACAGCCAGTGGTAACCCCGGCTTGTGATACAGGACAATATCGGCGGATTTCACCGTGAGGCGTGCCGCCAGTTTGCCGCGCACCACCACTTTGCCGTCACGGAGTTTTACCTCCTGGCGTATCTGCGTCATCACGTTCCAACCTGCGTCTTTAATCGCAGGCAGAATGAATTTTGTGATGATGTCCGTTTCAGTCAGAGTGGTTTTGTTCACGCCAGCCATAGCATCGCTCTCAACAGTATAGGGTTACCCCTGATTTTACACATATTAGTGAGTCAGGTAATGACCTGAAACGAGGTTTTGGCTAGCTAATGGCAAAAACATTATTCGCCAGAACAAATTCCGCTATTTATCAACTCCTCTGCCTGCTCGCTGACCGACGTCAGCGACGATCATAAGCTTGCCAAATTAAGGACTGGCCGGATCCGGCCAGGGAAGATTTGAGCTTCAGGGGTATCGGCCTACGCAATCAGACCGGTATTAACGCTTCCTTCGATGGCAGTAACTGTAAGGGGGATATGAAGGCCGGATTTGTGCGTAGCATGCAGGATAATACCCTGTATGTGAAGATTATCCGGACCGGTAAAAACTGCAACTGTATAACGTGCACGAAAGAAAGCCAGTCCTTGAAGACCCTGAGTATACAACGACATTGTAAACTCTCCGTGGACAATGCTTGATTTCCAGTACAAACAAGGTCATTCTCTATGTTGGATCATATTTATTTTCAGAATAATAGGAGCCAAGTTTTATATGGGGAATGAATACAAAGAGGGAACTTTAAGGCAACTGACGATTGGGGAAATGTCTTTGATAAGATCTGTTTTTGGTGACTCCATCAACTTATCAAAGGTATGGATCCATTGCGGTAGTTACCTGCCATTCTCTCTTCAAGATAAATACACGGCAATGACTCCAAATGGTGAGTTATATTTCAGGCGTGAATTATACTCAACTGATTACTCCACTGAAGAACTTGTACTTAAACACCTTTTTATTCATGAGATGGCTCACGTTTGGCAGTACCAGAATGGTATGTGGGTCAAACTAAGAGGTAGTATGAGTTGGGCAGTAGACTATCATTATAATTTTGACGGGAAGAAGGTGCTAAGTGATTACTCAATGGAACAACAGGCATCAATAATAGCAGATTACTATTATCTTTCTACCTATGGAGTTGGTGAGTGGAAATCACTTAGAAATAGGAATTATAATGGTGTCTTTCATGATGATATTGCATCTTACTACAGAAAAATTTTGCATAAGTTCCCTGACTATTAAATTATTGGAGGGTATCGCATGAGTAATAAAGTGATTGTTTTATGTCTTATGTTGTCTCTTTCTGGTTGTGTATTGGAAAAACCCATTGTGCCACCATCACCAGCTAAAGCATTTCTTGTTGGCGGGGAAGTTTGTTTTACCACGCCAGGGAGGGGTGAGAGCAATAAGGTGTACTCTATCAGCATTGAAAAGGCTGGAGGGATGGCTACATCTAACAACTTTACACAAGGTAGCAATAATTATATTAGTGTAAAAGAGAATGACTGCATACCAACACTTGGGTATAAATTTGAAATGGATGTTGTTTATCATGTGACTATATACACTTTAAATCCTGATAAAAAAATAGATAATGATCCTTTCAAAAAGCAGGCTTATGCAACTAGTATAATAATATCGCTGGATGCGGAAAATAAAAAGCATCTTAAAGAATTATCAAGGTGGGGATGACCCACCTTGAACTGCGGTTTTTAATAAACGTTTTCAGTCCAGATGCTGTAGCCTGAAGTCCCTGCCGTATGATGTTTCCATGTAATGCTCTCATAAGAAAGTGATATCATCTCTTCAGGATGTTTCTCAGGGTTGTCAAAAATATTGGGGGACTTTACGCTATGCCTCATTACTGTGGCACCTCTTATCTCTACAGTATAGAACTTCTCTTGAACTCCTGCAGAAGATGTCCTATAAAAATCAAACAATAAAGTCATCTTTTCATTGTTTGTTACCGCATTACCAATTAAAGGTGAGGATTTATCAATTAATTTCACAAAGTTTAATGGGTGGTGTTTGACATTTTGTTGCCGCATTATTTCATGATCAAATGAAACAACAAAAACCTCATCTTTGTGCGCGGATTGGTATCTGTTACCAATAGAATCATAGGTTGAGCAACCAGCAGATATAAGCCCTTGTTTTTCACCGATTATCTTTGCGTAAATTTCATTAGCCACGAAAAGCTCCTTTTTATCGCTTGAGAAATCAGATCCATTGTAGCTGACTTATGTCGGGGGACAAAGAAATTCAATGGTGTGACTTGCTGGAGGTAAAACAGGCAGAAATCCCTTTAAGTCAGCCCATATTGAATATCTTACTGGCCAACATGCTGTAATTAATAGCATTAAAAGGATATGCATCTTTTCCTACGGGGTAAAAAGCAAGAAAACTCCCCTCACCCCATCCATCTCCCACAACACACACCAAGAATCTCATAAACACTTGCTTAGGGGAGAGGGAGCGAGCCCAGAGCAGCGGTCAGATAGTGGATCCAATTTGTAGCACGTCATGCCCCCCTCTTTTTGGGAGAGGATGAGGATAGGCGCATCACTAACTGCCACAGGAATCATTAAATTAAATATTATCAATATGTTACATAATAAAAACCACAATCTAGCACAACCTCGTACGTTAAGGGTATAATCCAAGGCATTATTTAATCGGTTTCGGAAACGAACATGGCAAAGCTAACATTACAAGAGCAGCTGCTTAAAGCTGGATTGGTCAACAGTAAAAAACTGGCGAAAGTGGAAAGAACGGCGAAAAAATCGCGGGTTCAGGCTCGTGAGGCAAGAGAGGCCGTGGAAGAAAACAAAAAAGCGCAGGTTGAACGTGATAAACAGCTGAATGAGCAGCAAAAGCAGGCCGCCTTGGCCAAAGAATATAAAGCTCAGGTTAAGCAGCTCATTGAAATGAATCGGATCGTTATTGCAAATGGCGATATTGGTTATAACTTCACAGATAACAATTTAATTAAAAAAATATATGTGGATAAAACAACCCAATCTCAATTGATTAGTGGCCGCCTTGCCATTGCTCGGCTGATTACCGATAAAAATCCTGATGGCGAATACGCGATTATCCCCGCGATCGTGGCCGATAAAATTGCGCAGCGTGATGCGAGCAGTATTGTATTAAATGCCGAACTGAGCAAAGAAGCTAAAGATGAAGACGATCCGTATGCCGATTTTGTCGTGCCTGACGATCTGATGTGGTAAGTACTATTGCCTGACGTTAGCCATACTCCGCCATCACAGCATCAATAAAGCAGCGCAGTTTCTGCGTCGGATAACGGTTCGGCGAATACAGCAAATGCATTTCGCGCGAAGGTGCCTGATAATCAGCCAGGATCTGCGTCAACAGGCCGGAGGCAATGTAGCTTCTGAGCACCACTTCTGCTCCCAAAATAATCCCACCGCCGCTAAGCGCTGCAGACAGCAGCGCCGTAGCATTATTTGACTGCAAACGGCTGTTCACCTTGGCGGCGTACTGCTTCCCCCCTTTGGTGAAAATCCATTCTTTCTCTGAAGGACGGGACCAGTAAGTATATCCGAGGCATTCGTGATCGAGCAGATCTTCAGGTTGAGCTGGAGTACCATATTCGGCCAGATACCTAGGGGATGCGCAGGCAATTAGTTGATAAGGTTTGAGTTTACGAGCAATCAGTGCCGAATCTGCCAACGGTCCAATGCGGATAACCGCCTCAAACCCTTCATCGACAAGATCCACAAAGCGATCGCTCAACGTCAATTCAACTTGAACGTCTGGGTAACGACGCATGTAGTCATTCACCAAAGGTGGCAGGCTGTATGCCCCAAATGTGACAGGCGCATTAACCCGTAACATTCCGCGCGGCATTGCGGTCATATCCTGGGCAACAGACTCAGCGGCATCCGCCTCGGCAAGCACAATTTTGCAACGCTCATAAAAAATACGCCCGACTTCCGTGAGGTTTTGCCGCCGGGTCGTACGGTTTAACAAACGGGTCCCCAAATGTTCCTCCAGCATGCTGATCTGTTTACCCACCATCTGCGGTGACAAATTCAGCACCTCGCTCGCGGCAGCAAAAGAACCGCAGTCCGTAACCTTCACAAACACCAACATGCACTTAAGCCGATCCATCATTCCCTACTTTTAGTTTCGAGTATCGCAACCTTACCTCTATTTATCACATAAAAATGATGAATTACAGTAGCCGAACTTAATCAAGGAGTTCACACCATGAAAATTGGCATCATCGGCGCAGGCTTTATCGCACGTTCGCTCGCAGAACATGCGTTGGCTAAAGGGCATCAGGTTATGCTCAGTAATTCACGCGGGCCGGACACTTTATACAGCCTGAAAGTCGCTCTCGCGTGTGAAACGGGAACGGTGCAACAAGCCGTAGAATTTGGTGATATCGTCGTCATTGCGATCACGTTCAAACACTATGCGACAGTACCTGCGGAGGCGTTACGCGGCAAAATCGTAATCGATACCAATAACTATTATCCCGAACGCGACGGTAATTTCGTCGAACTGGATCAACAACTCACCACCACCAGCGAATTGCTCGCACGTCACCTTTATGCATCTCACGTTGTGAAGGCGTTTAACTCCATACGCGTCATCGATCTGGATAAAGATGGCCGCCCACAAGGGGATGAACGGCGCCGCGCCCTGCCCATCGCTGGGGATAATGAAGATGCCAAAAAACGGGTTAGCGATTTGATCGACCAGTTTGGTTTCGACGTGGTTGATGCGGGCGTCCTGAAAGAAGGCTGGCGTTTTCAGCGCGGCTCGCCGCTCTACTGTGAATGGTTCAATCAGTCACAATTGAAAAAATCTCTGGCGGACCTGACGCGAGAACAGGTAATTGCATAGGCAACTTCCCACCTGTAACCAGGCAGTGATGAACTGCCTCACCGCTCAGGATATTTGCCGAGGTGGCCGTCATCATTCACGCCATCACCCCAGAGAATAACGAGCGTTTCGAACGCCGTGATGTATATGAAATTTCGCTTCAGGATGCCATTAAATATACCGATGGCCCCCTGCGTGAAATAGAAGAAATGGTTCGCTCGGGGCAGTAATAAAAAAACCGCACCGGCACAGGAATAAGGTGGATTTATGGCAATTAAAAAAGGCATATAAGGAAAGCAGAATTTAGGCAGGGCATTCATGAAAAAGCCCCGAAAACGGGGCCTTAGGGTGGATTCAAACGGTCTGGGTCTGCTTTTTATAGATAGAACGGTAATGATTGAGCCGTTCGAAGAAGCTGTCGCTCTGTTCACGCGACATATTACCCGCCACGCCGTTAGCATCGACTTCACGTCCCTGAAACTCCAAGAATGCCACCGTAGAAGCGAGAAAATCCATGTTGCTGGTGTTCTTGGCATAGACATAGCACTTTTCCAAAGTTTCCATGCTCTCCTCCTCAACGTTTACAGTAAAGTTGACGTGCCACAAGCAGGATGACAATCGCTCGTTAAATGTGCTGCACCTCTAAGAATACTCGCAAAAGCTAAAAAATATACGCCATACGTGCTGTGTGATTAAAAAACGAGCAAGGATCGCAGAAATACCTAGCGCGGCAAGGGCGACTGCGCAGCTTGCAAGACTTGCTCTGCCGTCACCACAGAGCCAAAATCGTCAAGCACCGAGTAAAACACCTTCATGCCAGCACTCACCGGGCCTTTAGCCGCCGTTAACGCAAAATCAGCCTGCCCTTTTGGGCTTACCATACCGTTTTCCGGCACCAAGGTAGCGACTGCCTGCTGCTTATCGCGGCCCACCATCATTTCAAGTAATGTCTGATGAAAAGGCGTGGGGTTGCTGACCACCAACACTGGGTTGCCGCCCTGTTTTGCCAGGCTAAAGCGCAGTTGCTCCTGAAGGTTAGTCGTGTTCATCGTCTGCAATGCCCGTGGCCGGTAGAATAATTTGATCCGGGTTCTGAACGCCATCTGCATCTGGCTGGCCGTATTGCTGGCCACTTTCGGCGGGATCTCCAACACGTTAAGCCAAAACACCGACTCACGATCGCTCGGCAGCGTGTGTTCTGCCCCGGTAAACAACACTCTCAGACGCTGTGCCCGCTTCCCGTCCAGGCGCAAGATTGGCGGCGCTACGGTAAACGGCGTGGCGATTTTCTCCGGTTCCGCCTCACTATCACCATTGTCCACCCAGACTTGCAGCAACACCGCAGAGCGACCCTCGTTGGTCACGCGCAGCGTCGCTTCCTTATCCTTGCCGTTGACAATCAGGCGCGTGGCTCCCAGGTATATCTCGGCGTGGCTCAGTGGGATAAATAGGGCCATCACCGTAATCAATAGCCAACGGCCAAGCCTGCGATATTGTGGCGTGAAACCATACATAGCTGCCATTTTCACCCTACTTGTAATTGAGCGTAAAAGTGATTGCGGTATTGGCCGTACCAGCAGTTACGGTATTACCCACCTGGAACAAACCAGCCTGCATCGGAACCCGATAGTTGGCCTTGGCCGAACTATCATAGTTATCCAGTAGATAAATAGTGCCAAACGTCACCGGCAGATTGTTGCCACGTAACAACTGGATCCCGACGCCTCGGGCGCTTGAGGTTGCATTCGGTGCCACTACGCCATTGGCGGCATCCAGCACCTGAGTCGTGGCGGCAAAGCTGTAACCAATGCTGGCCAAGCCGGCCGGGCATTGGTTGAACGCCAACTCAAAGGCTTTACGCCCTGCCACTGTCCCCACGCCGTTGAACTGTCCGACGCTGGCCTCCGGCAGATCGACATTCACATTAGGTGTCGTGCAGGTGCCGCCGCTGGCGATCGTACCGCCGCTTTTGAACTGGGCAATCATGTAGGTGAGATCGCCTGGCGCAGCAATACCGTTATACGTCTCTAAATGTCGCAGATAAATCGGATCGAACAGGGGAATTGCGCCAGCGGTCAGGCCGGTGGTCGTTTTCACAAACCGCACCTGGGCATCAACGCCCAAATAGAAGCGGTTACCGCTGTAGTTGACGGTGATAGACTCAGGATGGGTCTGTTGCCCGCCGGTACCGATGGTCAGCGGCTGCCAGTTGGTCGTTTTACCATTCAGGGTATAACGCCAACGGACGATATAACCCAGGCCGGTTTTTACCGTGGTGTTATACAGCATGTAGGTTTGCCCATCGACCACGATAGTATTACGCGTGGTGTAAGGCGGGTAGCCCTGTACGCTAAACTGCACCGGCTGCTGGTAGGCGCTATTGGGGGTGCAGTTCCAGGCGGTGGAGTTGTAAGAGTTGATCCAAGGACCCAGCACATCACCCACGGCGCTGTCTTTGCCAATCTCAATGGTGGCCGTATCGAAAAACTGGTAATAACCACTGTTACGCGCGCAACTGACCGCCAGCCCTTCGGCACTGGCCGCTCCGCCATAGCCAAATATTAGCAATAAGCCAAGAAGCAAGCGCTTACCACGCTGCCGGAACCCCGCGCCAAGCCAGTACGTGAAAAAACGGGTCAAAGTCAGTCGTTGCTTCATTGGCATATTACCTCCAGGCGGCGATAGTCAGATTCAGCCCCAGGCGATACGGCGGGCAGTTGATAGGTAAACCGGCAACTTTCTCCGGCCCCCTCCCCCCATTTCACCTCTAACTGGCCTTTAGGGTTGTTGACTCGCAGTAAGCCTTCACCAACCTGACCGATATAGCCCACGCTGCGCTGTTGTTCGTCGGACACGTTTGCGCCAAAGGGCAACGGATTACCAGCAACGTCTCGGGCCGTCACCAGGATCGAGTAGCCGCTTTCGGTCTCATAACGTAACAGCCCGACGGCACCGGCGGTAGGCGCGATCTTCTGGCTGGTGTATTTCAGCTCCACATCCCTGGAAAGCCCTTTCGGATCCAACTCCACGGTATTCTGGCGGTAAGGGCTGAGGTAAGGGACCACCGCCTTCCCGCTGTTATCCAGGCGCAGACCGCTGTAGTTGGTGATCCTGGCCCCCTTGGCGTTTTCTGCCTCGACGATCGCCGAAGTTTCCCCCAGCATCGGTGTAAACACCACTCCACCGCTATAAGCAACCAGGCCACCGGACATATTGGCACCATATTGTTGATAACCTTGGCCTGCGGAAACGCTGCCCCCAACGAAGGCATAAGGTGCGGCCCATGAGCCGTTGACGCCGCCGCTAACGCTGTTGCTACCATTTTTAGCATAGTCGTAGTTGGTAAAGGCGCTGTAGTTATACTGCCGGTCCTCTCCCAGGCTACCGGAAAGCGAGTTCTGCAACCCCTGGCGATCCTTTTGCTGGGTATAGCTGCTGGTCAGGTTAGGCGCACGCGAGCTGGAGCCCAATGGGATCGACAGGGTCAGCATGGCTTTGTTATCCCAGTTTCCGGTTGCCAGGTTGCGTGTCCGTGCGAAGTTAACCCCATAATTCAGCTTGTTATAGTGATTGTTGTAGCTAAGCTGATATTCGCGGTCAGTCTGGTCATGATCCCAATAATCCTGCACGTTGGCATTCAGCGCGACCGTCCCAAAACCCTCCGGCAACGACTGGCTGGCGTTAATCTGGAAACGATTACGTCGTTTCCAACTGTTATAGTCAGCAAAGCCGCTATCGTTACTGTCGCGATCGCGCAGCAACATGGCGTCATCCACGTTGTAATACCCAGAGCTGGAATAGCGGTAGCTGGCCAGCGTGATGTTGGTATCCACCACCGGCAAAATTTTCGCATAGGTGAGCCGTACGCTCTGCCCCTGCTCGTTAGGACGGTTATCAAACTGCGTTTGTGCCTGGGTAATATCCGCCGAGAGCGCACCAAAATCGGTATTGAATGCCAGACCGCCCGAGGCGGCCGCATAGCCATCGGCACCGATCACGCCGGTATAACCCGTCAGCAGGTTAGTGAACCCATGCCTCAAGGTACCCACCGCAATGGCAGGTTCCTCGCTCACCGAATTATTGCGATATTTCCCCGCCATCAGTGAATAGTGGGTTACACCTGGCCGCAGCAGTTCGGCTATCGAAGCATAGGTGACGGTAAAGCTGCGTTCGGTGCCGTCGGCTTCGGTCACCGTGACCAGCAGATCGCCGCCGCTGCCGGTAGGATACAAATCGTCAATAACAAACGGCCCTGGCGGTACCGTGGTTTCATAAATCTGGCTGCCACGCTGGCTTACACGCACCAGCGCGTTGGTATTGGCGATACCACGCACCACCGGGGCAAAGCCACGTTGGGAATCGCTGTACATACGATCGTCCGAGCTGATCTGAGCGCCAATGAACCCAATGCTGTCAAAGACTTGACCGTCGGTAGTCGATTGCCCCAGCACCATCCGGCTACGCCAGCCAACCAAAGGCCGCTCCAGATAGGTTTCATTGCTTTGATAGCGAAAACCCTCGTCATCATTCCAATTGGCCGACGCCCGGTAACGCAAACGCCACACGTCCCAGTTCAATCCGCCACGCAACCCCAGAAACTGGGTGGTTTGAGCAGATGAGTCGGAATGATCAGCACGGTAGGCGTTGTAGTCATATTGCAGAGTAGCCGCCGTGATGCCGTTATCCCACAGCTCAGGGCTGACATAACCACGGGCTTCATGCTGCAGCAAAGATTGCGGTGCACGCACATCCAACCGTTGGCCACCGCTATCAAAATTGCCCTCCACGCCAGGCACCAGTTCACCCAGCGCAATACAGTGTTCCCCTTGCTGCAAGCGTGACAACACCGCCTTGTCCAGTTTATCCAAGGCAATGTCGAACAGACTTAACAGTTTCAGATCGTAGCAAGGCTGAGCGATGCTGCTTTGCGGCGAAGCCAGGGAAAAGTTGACGTCCTGCCGCCCTTTCCATTGGTCGTTAAGATAGAGATCGATGCGGTGAATGCCGGGAGCAACCGGGTTACCGCTGGAGAACTGGCTGACATCGACGGACGAACGCAGAAAAGACTCGTTGAACTCAATAGCCTCGGTTTCATCCGCATAAGCCAACGCCAAGGGAGCCAGTAAAATGGCTCCGGCAATGTAAATCTGGTTGAGAAAAGAGGGCCGCCAATCAAGACTTACCACTGCCCGCCAACGTCCGCTCATTTTTGTTATCCCCACCGAAATCATCAATCAGGCTGTAAAACGCTTTTAAGCCTGCTGACGGTGCCGATTTCATTCCTTGAATTTTCATCACCAACTCGCCAAAGGGGGCCACCATCCTTTCCTGCGTTTTCCCCAGATCGCCCAGCACTGGCGCGCCTTTGGCGCTGCGAATCTCAATCTGGCGGAAAGTAAGGTAATAAGGCGATGGGTTCTTGGCGACGATTTCGTAACCCGCAGCCCCTTTGCGTAAGCTCAGATCCAGTTTTTCGTAAGCCTGAGCCGGGGTCATTGGCAGGTTATCCGGCCGGTAGAACAGTTTGATGCGGGTACGGAAAGAGAACTGCATCAGGTTGTCGCCCGCGGCTATTTTTTGGGAAGCCTTGGGTGGTATTTCCAACACATTGAGCCAGAACAGAGATTCACGGTTACCCGGCAATCCTCCGCCGGTACGTGCAATGCGCAACGCCTGCCCTTTACCCGGATCGATACGGGCGACCGGTGGCGTCAGGGTAAAAGGCACCTTGACGGTGTCGGGTTTGGATTTGACATCACCGTTATCGATCCAGGACTGGATCAACACCGGGCTGGTCCCTTGGTTACGCAGTTGGGTAATCGCTTCACCGCTGTTTTCGTTATAAATAATGCGTGTGGCGTTGATGATCACACCAGCATCAGCGGCAACTGTCCATGTCAGCGCCAAGCTAAGGGCGGAAACGGTAAATAGAGTTCTTAACATGGCGCTGTCCTCTGAAAGGGATGAGGCTGCCCCCATCCCACGGCTGGATGTCTTACAGGTAGATGATGGTGTAATCCACCTGGGTATTAACCGTACCTGGCGTGACCGTCCCGTTCGCATAGTATTGCGCGTAATAATTCATTACGCCGCCACCGGAGCTGATATCAACGGCCAAATCGCCTTGGCTATGTGCATTACCCGCCATGATGCTGCCCAGATTGGCGTTCAACAGCTGAACCTGAACGTTGGTCGCCGTACCCGATGCCGAGTTGTTCAGGCGACCGGTGCTCTGTTCAACATAAGCACCTGCTTCAAAGAAGGTGCTGGCAGTATTAAGTGTAGCCCCCGCACAGTTGGTCAGTGCGATACTGAAAGGTGTTGCCCCTGCTGTTGCCCCAACGGCTGGCAGCGCAGAGATGGAAATAGTCGGCAAAGTTACCGTGGCGTCTTTAGACTGGTTGTTAACCGAAATATCGCAGGTAGTGTCAGTAATGGTACCGTTGATGGTAATGGTGCCATCTGCTGCCAGGGCAGAACCCGCAAAAGTCATACCGATAACAGCGGCCAGCAGGGTAGTTTTGGTGTTGTAAAATTTCATAATGATCCTAATCCGTTACAAGATAACTGTAGTTAACCAAGCACATTGCCGATTGGTGCGCCCGAGAATCTTTACTGTCATCGGTCCGTTATTTACCATCTTGCCGTACTTGTTTGTTTCCACCGTTCTGCAATAACTCCGCAGGTTCCGTGGTGAGCGTCATCAGTCAGTGACTTAAGAAAAATCCCAACCACCCGTTGACGAGAAAAATCTTAACCCGCAATCGGCATAAAAGAATCATTAACTATTAACCTGCAATTATTTAGGTTTTAAACCTAAATTTAATGTTTTAGATCACTAATTTAATGCATAAAGCTCTGTATGGCCTCATTGTTAAGCACAAAAAACTTGTTTGTTTTATGTTCAAATTATACAAATTTTAAACAATTCGGCGAGTTATTGCTCATCCGCCAAAAAACCAGACTACTGTTGCGATGATCAGGCCCATTCTTTTACTTGGCCTCACTGCAACAACGGCAAGCTGTCGTTCTCTAACCCTGAGCAAAACTCTATTTTGTGCTCACGTACGATGGTACAGCGCACAAAAAACAGGCGGCTCACGCCAGAAATAAAAGAGCGTACCTGGTTGCTGCGTATCACCAGTAGATATTCATCTGCCCGGCATTCGGCTTTTCGTTGCTCCACATAGGACAACATGTCCTGATTCAGACTGGGGCCGGGGACACCTGACTGCGTGGATGTCGACATAAACACCTTGCAACTCCCCGCCTTGCCAAGAAATACCTCCTGTCTGGCAAGCGAATTGGTGGCGTACATCGTAGAAGCGATCCCCAGTACAAAGACCAAACCAGCAACCCCAGCGATCAGCCCCCAACCAAGACGTTTTTTGTTAACTGGAGTGGCAATCTCTACGCTTGTCGGCAGATCGGGCTCATCATCCATCTCTGAAGCGATAGCAACATCATCGTCAGTCTCGGCTTCCAGCCCGCTCTCTACTGGCAAATAGGCCTCATTGCCTACTGTCTGTGCAGGAACTAGCGGAGTAAAATGTCCATCGTCTTCCTGGCTGATTTCAACCTGGATCTCGCGGCGTAACATGAACCCTATTTTCGGCACGGTGACAATCACCTCATCATCGATACCCATCACCTTAAGCACCCGGCGCAACTTGCTTACGCATTGATTAAGGTTGTTATTGCTGGAGATCATGCCGTAGTCGTCCCACACCTTTTTGAAAATCACCTCCCGTTCCACGGGTTTGCCATAGTTGGCGAGCAGTAATTGCAAAAGGCGTTTGGCAGGATTGGAAATAGAAGTGGGCTCATCGGAAAAGTCGCTTGGACCCAACGTTCCGCTATCATCATCAAACAGCACACGATCGTTAAATCTGTATTTCATGTTAATCCGGACCATCATTGGGCTTATAGGATAATTCTGGCATAAGTTCCTAATAAAACATCAGTCACCGTTCAAAAAAGATACGGTGCAACAGTGCTCTCAGCTTGACGGCCTACGCAGTGATTTTCCTCGCGCTTTAAGAACGCCAATCTCTGGCATTGTTGTCGCCAACCGGTCACAATGCGGCTCACTTCCCCCCAAGCAGGAAATATGATGCCTTGCCACTATCCCGCCCAATACGCCTTCGATAGCGAAAGCGATGCCTGGCAAATTACCCTACGCGATTTCCCCGAGCAGCAGGCCGCCTGCTACAAACGTGAGGACGTTGAACTGGAGGCGCAGGAAAGCCTGCTGACGGCTATTGCCATTGAAATGGAAGAAGGGCGTCCAGTGCCTACGGCCTCCGCATTACAAAGCGGCGATATCGCCCTGCATTTGCCGGTGCTGGTAAAATTAAAGCTGGAACTGCATAACCATATGTTGAGCAGCAACACGTCAAAAGCGCTGCTGGCTCGCCAGATGGGGCTTAACGGTGCTCAGATCGATCGGTTGCTGGATGTGGCCTATGCCTCGAAAGTCGAGGCCCTTGAGCAAGCCCTGTTTCTGCTGGGCTACGAAGTGCATACCGCGGTAGTGGCGATCCACCTGCCATCAGAATAAATAGTTTGCCCAGAGAGTAAATTTTTACCGTTTTGCGCCGATAGGGTTATTAAACAACCACCGATTGCAAAGTGAAGGCTAAAAATGGAACTCAACCGTCGTCATGTCTGGGCCGCTATCCTGCTTTCTTGTCTGATCTTCTGGGCTATCCTGATTGCCAGCGTCAGCGCCGTGGCCTGATGCATTGCTCCTCATAGTGAGGCAAATCGCGTCTCCCCCTGGCAGGGTAAAAAATCGGCAAAAGTGTGATCAAAAACACAGTATTGAAATGGGTAGGATTTTGGGAGTACATTAGCGCCGATCCTGTTGCGATTCCTGGATAACCTCAAGGAACTTGAATCGCAACGACCGGTAAATCGTAGCTCAGGACGTTGTTCCTTCTGATTGAAGAACCCGCCATCCGCCGCTGATTTGCCACAAAATACTCAGACAACAATCGGGATCGTTGGTTTGCGAGGACTCCACAAGGAGTTGTTACGTGAAATACTTTTTGATGGGCGTTTCATTCATGCTGGTTGCATGGGTAGGCACCTTCATGCTGATGGTTGCCTAACAGCAATCTCACCAGGTACATAGATAAAGGGGCGCTTCTGCGCCCCTTTGTTGTTTCTGCACCGCGAACTATTTGCCGGGCATCATCCGGCGCATGGTGTCGTCACCCCGCACATAGTGATGATAAATTGCGGCCAAGGCATGGATGCCGATGATGAAATATCCCGTGTTTGCCAAGGTTTCGTGCACCATTTTCAGCGTGCGGCGTATGCCCGCATCGGGCGTGACCCACTGCGGCACCTGCCAGCCCAACAGCATCCACTGTTTGCCACCATAGGCCAACGTCAAGAAGCCCAAAATCGGCAACGATAAAAACAGCAGATACAGCACCCAATGGAGAATTTTCGCCCCTAGCGCCTGTAATTCCGGCAAGGCCGGAGTGATCGGCGGCGTCGGATGCCGGTGGCGTAGCCCAAGGCGGATAAACATCAGCACAAACACCGACAGGCCAAAGTTAAAGTGCAGATCCTTCACCAATGCCGCGCTGTCATCCGGCACAGAGTCCTTCAGCAATATGGCACTGTAAGTCAGGATCACCATCACCAGCGTCAGCCAGTGCAGGAGGATTTGCGATTTGGCAAAACGAACGCTCATAGAGACTCCTACTAAATACGGTATTAGCTGAGCATAGCGGATAACAACTGAAAAGAACCTTAAGTAGAAGAAAAATCAGGATTGTGAGTACGTAACACGCCCCTCACCCTAACCCTCTCCCACAGGGAGAGGGTTAGGGTGAGGGGCGTGTTTGAAATTATAGTGACTTACCTTGGATGAGAGACAATCGAGCTTGCTGAGATTATCGCTTTACTTCCAAACGAGCTGGGGCTGCCAACTCCCACAGGGAACCGAGCGAGCATGTTTGAAATTGTGGTGACTTACCTTGGATGAGAGACAATCGAGCTTGCTGAGATTATCGCTTTACTTCCAAACGAGCAGCGGCTGCCAGCTCCCACAGGGAACCGATCGAGCGTGCTTGAAATTGTGGTGACTTACCTTGGATGAGAGACAATCGTGCTTGCTGAGATTATCGCTTTACTTCCAAACGAGCTGGGGCTAACAGCTCCCTCTCCCTGTGGGAGAGGGTTGGGGTGAGGGGCAACAACGATTGCCGAGTCTCAGGCAACACACCAGCTCCCTCAAGATGAGGGGTTATTTGGTAGCAGGGGTTGCCGTTTTAGCTGGCTTGATTAACCCATCGGCACGGAACATCCCCTTGATGCCGCGCACCGCCTGGCGGATACGATCCTGGTTTTCAATCAAGGCAAAACGCACATGGGTATCGCCGTAATCGCCAAAGCCGATCCCCGGCGATACGCACACTTTAGCCTCCGCCAACAGACGCTTGGCGAACTCCAGCGACCCCAGATGCGCGTAAGGCTCAGGAATTTTGGCCCACACATACATCGAGGCTTTCGGGTTCTCTACCATCCAGCCGGCTTCGTGCAGCCCTTTCACCAGCACGTTACGGCGCTGGCGATACTGCTCGGCAATGTCCAACACACACTGCTGATCGCCTTCCAGTGCGGCAATAGCGGCCACCTGCAACGGCGTAAAGGTGCCGTAGTCGTGGTAGCTTTTAATGCGTGCCAATGCGCTAACCAGCTCAGGGTTACCCACCATAAAGCCAATCCGCCAGCCGGCCATATTATAGCTTTTCGACAAGGTGAAGAATTCTACCGCAATGTCTTTGGCTCCCGGTACCTGCATGATCGAAGGCGCTTTCCAGCCGTCATAGACGATATCGGCGTAGGCCAGATCGTGGATCACCAGCACGTCATACTGCTTCGCCAGCGCCACTACCCGCTCAAAGAAATCCAGTTCTACACACTGCGCCGTCGGGTTGGACGGGAAGCCCAGGATCATCATTTTTGGCCGCGGAATGGTTTCACGAATGGCGCGCTCCAGCTCACCAAAGAAATCCACGCCGTCCACCAGCGGCACGGAACGCACCTGCGCACCGGCGATCACCGCGCCATAAATATGGATCGGGTAACTTGGATTCGGCACCAGCACCGTATCCCCGTGATCGAGCGTTGCCAACATCAGATGCGCCAGCCCCTCTTTCGAGCCGATGGTCACAATGGCTTCGCTCTCAGGATCGATATCGACCTGATAGCGTTCTTGGTACCAGTGCGAAATAGCTCGGCGTAGGCGCGGAATACCGCGTGAGGTTGAATAGCCATGCGTATCGTCGCGCTGGGCTACGGTGCAGAGTTTCTCTACGATATGCGGCGGCGTCGGGCCGTCCGGGTTACCCATGCTGAAATCGATAATATCTTCCCCGCGACGGCGCGCGGCCATCTTCAGTTCAGAGGTGATATTAAACACATAAGGGGGCAGGCGTTCGATGCGCGTGAAACGGCGCGGGTTGTTATCAGACATAGCTACCTCGAAGAGACGTTAGCGCCCGGACCATCCGAGCGACGCTGACCACAGAATGGCCGAACATCGAACATAACTCAGCCTTGTCAGGCTGTCGAGTCCCCCGCATAACAATTTTTTTACCGTTTGGCAGCCGCAAACTCCGTCGCCAGCAACCCCAACCGCCAGTCATTACACCACCGGTCCGCCAGGCGGAAATTGTCACGCAACGTCCCTTCCAGTTGAAAACCGCAGCTCTCCAACAGACCCCGTGAGGCTAAATTCCCCTCTGTCACCGTGGCATACACTTTGTGAAACCCGCAGGCATTGAAGGCAAAGTCCAGGATCACGGGCAGCGACTCTTTGCCATAACCTTTCCCTTGCCCTTCCGGCAGGCTGCCAAAGCCCACTTCGGCCTGCTGGCACGGGGACCACTCAGGGCGAAACCCGGTCATTCCCACCGCGTGACCGCTGTTTTTTTCTCTCATCACCAGACACAACCAGCGAACGCAATGCTTATCCCATGCGGGCAAACGTGCTTCAAAACGTTCACGGATCTCGTGTTCCGGCAGCGGATCGGCAATGTAACGGATCACCTGAGGATCCTGGAACAGACGTAGGAATAACGGCCAGTCATCTGCCGCTAGTGATGTCAGCAGCAAGCGCGGTGTTTCCAATTTCATCAGGTAAATCTCCGAAAAACGAAAAAGAGGAAGTTACGAATGAAAGATATCCCTTTATTTTCCCCTATTAAACCCAGATAATCGTTAACCAGGTTACAACAAAACAGCAACTTTATAACACTACCCTACCACCACCATCCTCGCCCACCGGCGGGCCAAGGAGAACACCATGGCTTCATTACTCATCGATGATATTCCTGCCGCAATACAAAGCGTCAAGCAGCAGTTACGCCAGGCTTTACCCAACTATCGCGAAGTCTTCCTGGAACTGGAAGACAATATTCGCCAGCAGGTGGAGCAAATCCGTCAGGAACTGGCCAACGGCCAGGACCCGGTGCCGCAGGTGGACGCCGAAGATATTCTGCAGCAACGCGTTACCGAACAACAGATTGCCCTGATTAAACAGCGCGGCGTGTGCGCAATTCGGGGCGTATTCCCACGCAGCAAAGCCGAGGCCTGGAACCAGGAGATCGGCGATTATCTCGAACGCAATAATTTCGTCGAGCGGCTAAAAAATGCCGCCGAAGATAACTACTTTGGCAAACTGGCTGCCAGTAAGCCACAGATCTATGGCATTTACTGGTCAAAGCCCCAGGTCGAGGCTCGTCAAGATCAGCGCATGCATGCGGTGCAGGTGTTCCTCAACAGCCTATGGGCAACCGAAAGCAACGGTAAACAGCACTTTGACCCAACGCGTGTTGCTACCTATGCCGACCGTACCCGCCGCCGCCCGCCAAACTCCTCTTCGTTGGGCCTTTCCCCGCATGTGGATAGCGGCACCATCGAACGCTGGCTGGATGAGAATTTCCGCTATGTCTATCGTCACGTGTTCTCCGGCAACTGGCAGCAATACGATCCCTTTGCCGCCGATGGCCGCACCGAAGTGCGCGAGATTGCCTCACCGGCGGTTTGTTCCATGTTCCGCACCTTCCAGGGCTGGACGGCGCTGACACCGCAACGCACCCACGCCGGAACGCTGAACGTGGTACCGATCGCCAACGCCATGGCCTATATCCTGCTGCGTGCCCTGCAAGACGATGTGGCGGATGACGATCTGTGCGGAGCCGCACCAGGCCGGGCGCTCTCTATCTCGGAACAATGGCATCCCCTTTTATTAGGTGGGTTATCCCCTATTCCCGATCTGGAGCCGGGAGATACGGTATTCTGGCACTGTGACGTGATCCATTCGGTAGAAAACGAGCATAACGGCGAGTTCGACAGCAACGTGATGTACATCGCCGCCGCGCCGGGCTGCGAGAAGAACGATGCCTATCTGCAACGGCAGTTGCCAAGCTTCCTGTCCGGCAAAAGCCCGGTGGATTTTGCTGCGGATGATTTCGAAGTGGATTTCATTGGCCGCGCCACCGTTGACCTGCTGACGCCGCTAGGCAAGGCGCAATTGGGTATCAAATAGCCCTGATGATCGCGGTGTGCTCCGGCCACCGCGGTCATTGCCACGCTGTGATATACTGTGGTCTCCCGTTCGTCGCAGTGAGCCGCCGTTGTGCACCCTGTTTTTGAAATGTTGTTAGCGGTCTTCGATCGTGCCGCCCTGATGTTGATCTGCCTGTTTTTCCTCACCCGCACCCGGCTGTTTCGCCAGCTGTTGCAAAAGGAAGATCATACTCCGCTGGAACTGGCCGCAGTCACGGCCATCTTCTCTCTGTTCGCCCTGTTCAGTACTTATTCTGGCATCAACGTCGAAGGCTCTCTGGTTAACGTACGCGTGATTGCCATTATGGCCGGGGGGATCCTGTTTGGCCCCTGGGTCGGCATCATTACCGGCATTATCGCCGGATTGCACCGCTATCTGATCGATATCGACGGTATCACCTCGGTTCCCTGCCTGATCACCAGCATTATTGCCGGGATCGGTGCCGGTTATATCAACCTGAAAGTGAAGAAAGGCCAGCGCTGGCGTGCCGGGATCTTGGGAGGCATGCTGTGCGAATCACTCACCATGCTGTTGATCGTTGCCTGGGCCAAACCCACCGAACTCGGGCTGGATATCGTGTCTAAAATTGCCCTGCCGATGATCCTCGGCACGGTGTGTATCGGCCTGATCGTGCTGCTGGTGCAAAGCGTCGAAGACGAGAAAGAGGTGATTGCGGCGCGGCAGGCCAAGCTGGCGCTGGATATCGCCCGTAAAACGCTGCCCTATTTCCGTAATATCAATAGCGAATCGCTGACCACCATTTGCGAAATTATCCGCCACGATATCAATGCCGATGCGGTCGCCATCACCGATACCCAACATGTGCTGGCCTACGTTGGCGTGGGAGCAGAGCACTACCCACTCGGGCGCGCAGGGCTGAGCCGAGTCACGCTGGAAAGCATCCAGCAGGGCAAAATCATCATCAAAAACAACCTCGAGAACCAGACCGCACCGCAGATCCATTCCCAACTGGTGATCCCTCTATGGGAAAAGGGTGAGGTGACCGGGGCACTGAAAATTTACTACTGCCATGCCCATCAGATCACCAATACGCTGAAGGTGATGGCGGTTGGTCTGTCGCAGATTATCTCCACCCAGATGGAAGTCTCGCGCATTGAGCATCTGCGCCAAATGGCGGACAAGGCCGAAATGCGCGCGCTACAAAGCAAAATCAATCCGCATTTCCTGTTTAATGCGCTTAACGCCATCTCGTCGTCGATCCGGCTTAATCAGGATACTGCCCGCCAGTTGATCATCAACCTCTCACGTTACCTGCGCTATAACCTGGAACTGAACGACGAACTGATCGATATCCGTAAGGAACTGCATCAGATCCAGGACTATATCGCCATCGAGCAGGCGCGCTTCGGCAGTAAGCTGACGGTGATTTATGACATCGACGACGATATTGCCGTGCGCATCCCCAGTCTACTGATCCAGCCGCTGGTGGAAAATGCCATCGTGCACGGTATTCAACCCTGTAAAGGGAAAGGCGTGGTGGTGATCGCGGTGAAAGATCGGGGCGATCGTGTCAGGATTTCGGTGAAAGATACTGGCAACGGCATCGATCCGATGGTAATCAAACGCGTAGCGCGCAATGAAATGCCTGGCCACAATATCGGCCTGCTCAACGTACATCACCGGGTTTCATTGCTCTACGGCGAAGGATTGCGCATCCGACGGCTGGAGCCGGGAACGGAAATCGCCTTCTATGTCACCAAAAATGGCCATAAACTGCAGAGCGAAAACAGCCCACAACCTGCCGGGGAACAGTTATGAAAGCCATCATTGTGGAAGATGAGTTTCTCGCCCAGCAAGAGCTGACTTATCTAATTAATAAACATAGTAATATCATCATCGAAGCCACCTTTGAAGACGGCCTTGACGTGCTGAAATACCTGCAAACCCATCAGGTCGATGCCATTTTCCTCGATATCAATATTCCGTCGTTAGACGGCGTATTACTGGCGCAGAACATCAGCAAGTTTGCGCATCGTCCGTCGATCGTGTTTATCACCGCCTATAAAGAACATGCGGTGGAGGCGTTTGAGATCGAGGCGTTCGACTACATCCTCAAGCCGTATCATGAAGCACGTATCATCACCATGCTGCAAAAGCTGGAAGCATTGCATAGCCGACCGGCGCAGACGCCGGAGCCTAGCGCACCAGCAAATCGCACCAGCCACAGCATCAACCTGATCAAAGACGAGCGCATCATCGTCACGGATATCAACGACATCTACTACGCCGCCGCCGATGAGAAAGTCACGCGGGTGTATACCCGGCGCGAAGAGTTTGTGATGCCGATGAATATCACCGAGTTTTACCAACGGCTGCCGGAAGAGTTTTTCTTCCGCTGCCACCGGTCGTATTGCGTCAATCTGTCCAAGATCCGGGAAATCGTTCCATGGTTCAACAACACCTATATTCTGCGGCTGAGCGATCTGGATTTTGAAGTTCCGGTCAGCCGCAGCAAGGTCAAGGCGTTCCGCCAACTGATGCGCCTGTAATTACCAGCGTGGACCTCCACGATAATAACCCGGTGGTGGCGGAGGTGGCATCCGGTGATAACGTGGCCCATCACGCCATTCACGCGGTGGGGGCCCGTAGTAGATCACCCGTGGCGGCGGCCCATAGTATTCACGTGGTCCATAATATTCGCGTGGGCGATGCTGGTACCACCAGCGTGGTTCACGCCAGCGATAACCATCCCAGTAATGGCCACGGTCATCACGATCGCCAATATGCACCGACATACCGGGCACATTGATCCCGACAGAAACATCCGCATGGCTCACCGCAGGCAGTGACAGCGGCAGCAACGCAGCCAATAACAACAGCATTTTTTTCATTGGGTAACTCCCAGAGAACAGAACCTGTCCATTTCCCCATCACAGTAGTTCCGCACCGGTACGTTCTCTATAGGACGAAAGCCCAATTACGTCTTTCAGACATATCCTTCACAATTACCACACAGTTTGCCGCGTCGGTTTAGCCATCTTTTTGACATATCTTTGATATAGATCACGCCCGGCAGGCCGCATTCCAACGGCATTTTGGCCCTTATTCGGCAACTCATGCAGCGATAACGGCATTTCATTCCTCGGCAGCGGCAGTTCATTCCCGATCCGCCATGGGCAACGATCGCCCCCTTTATAATAAGCCCATACCGCAGGGCTCTGGTGGCCTTGCTAATTTTGCCAATAGGCAACGCCATTACAGGAAGGAGACCGGCCATGAACAGCAAACCGGCAAATCGCAGCTTAATCGTTCTCGGCACCATCATCTGCCAGATGGGCCTCGGCACTATCTATACCTGGAGTCTGTTCAACCAGCCGTTGGTAGACAAGTTCCACTGGGGCCTTGGCGATGTCGCTACCACCTTCTCGATCACCAGCTTCTTCCTGGCCTTTGCCACACTGTTCGCCGGTAAACTGCAAGAGCGTTTCGGTATTCGTAATCTGACGCTGGTCTCCGGCGTGCTGGTCGGCCTGGGATTGATTGCCAGCGCCCACGTGCAATCGCTGGATATGATTTATCTGTTAGCGGGCGTGGTGGTCGGTTTTGCGGTGGGTATCGCTTACATCTCTACGCTGTCTAACCTGATCAAATGGTTCCCAGACAACAAAGGGCTGATTTCCGGCATCTCCGTCGGGGCGTTCGGCAGCGGCAGCCTGTTGTTCAAATACGTTAACGCCGCCTTGATTAGCGGTGCCGGCGTCTCTGCCGCCTTCTTCTACTGGGGCGTGATCGTGATGGCGCTGATTGTGCTGGGCTCCATGCTGCTCAAAGAACCGGTGCAGGTTAACCAACAGGCTAACCACGGCACGCTGGGCAACGATTACACCGTGCGCCAGATGCTGGCCAGCAAAGAAGCCTACATGCTGTTCGTGATTTTCTTCGCGGCCTGCATGAGTGGCCTGTATCTGATTGGTATCGTTAAAGACATGGGCGTACAGCTGGCTGGGATGGATTTGGCCACCGCCGCCAACACCGTTTCCGCCGTGGCAATCTTCAATACCGCAGGCCGCATCATTCTGGGCACCCTGTCGGATAAAGTGGGCCGTATGCGCGTCATCAGCTTCACCATGCTGGTCACTATTCTGGCGATTGCCGCACTGAGCTTCGTGACGCTGAGCCATACGTTGTTCTTTATCTGCGTCGGTGCGGTTGCTTTCTGCTTCGGTGGCAACATTACCGTATTCCCGGCGATTGTCGGTGACTTCTTCGGTCTGAAAAACCACAGCAAAAACTACGGCATCATTTATCAGGGCTTTGGTCTGGGCGCGCTGGCAGGGTCGTTTGTTGCCAACCACTTCGGCGGCTTCCACGCGACCTTTATGGTGATGGGTGTGCTGTCGGTGATTTCACTGCTGATCACCCTGTTTATCAAAGCGCCGAAAGCGGTTGAGCAGGAAGAAGAGTCTCACGCAGAGCCAGTATTGGCTAAGGCCAACGGCTAATCAACCCGTCGTCTTTGGTCGGCAAAAAAAGGGGCGCTGCCAAACTGGTAGCGCCCCTTTTTTATTGGCTGATTACAGGTGTATCCCCAGTGTCTGGCGTAGATGGGCACCGGCTCCCAGCAGCCCCGGTTGGGAATGGGTGATCATAAAGACTGGAATTTCACGTACATAGTCTTTAAAGCGGCCCTTGTCTTCAAAGGCGGCGCGGAACCCGGAGGCCTTGAAGAACTCCATAAAGCGCGGCACGATGCCCCCGGCAATATACACCCCGCCAAACGTCCCCAGGTTCAACGCCAGGTTGCCGCCAAACCGCCCCATAATCACGCAGAACAGTGACAGGGCACGGCGACAATCGGTACAGCTGTCCGCCAGCGCACGCTCGGTGATGTCTTTTGGCTCCAGCTTCTCGGGTAGCCGCTTATCTGCCTTAACGATGGCACGGTACAGATTCACCAGCCCAGGGCCAGACAGCACACGCTCCGCTGAGACGTGCCCTACTTCGCCACGCAGTACCTCGAGGATGATGTCCTCTTCTTCGCTGTTCGGTGCAAAATCCACGTGGCCGCCCTCACCCGGCAGGCTCACCCAGCGGCGGTTAACATGCACCAGATGCGCTACCCCTAGGCCAGTACCCGCACCGTAAACGGCAATCGGTTTATCCTTTTGCGCTTTGCCACCGCCAAACTGCAACACGTCATCTTCGGACAGCATCGGGATAGCCATCGAAACCGCGGTAAAATCGTTAATCACTTCCAGGTGCTTTAAGCCCAGGCTTTCTTTCATCGCTTTGATGGAGAAGGCCCAGGTGTGATTGGTCATGGCGACCCAATCCTCCGTTACCGGGCAGGCGATGGCAATACAGGCATCCTGAACCTCCAGTTGCAGCTCGGCCAGGTATTGGCGGATCACCGCTTCCAGGCTATCGAACTCCAGACCAGAATAGGTTTTCGCCTGGGCGATCTCGCCCGTCTCGACAGTGCACAGCGCCAGGCGGGCATTGGTGCCGCCAACATCACCTACGAGGGCATAGGTCATCGGTGTTTCTCCCTAAAATGAATAATGCGAAATTGGGTACACTGTAAAATCACGCCGCCCAAACAACAATCGCCATTCTGTGGCCCGCTGCGCAATAGCGATCTCGATCACAAAAATCGTTTCAGCCAGCACCGTTTTCACCGATTTATACCGACGGTTACAGATTGGCGCAAAAAACGTGAGATGAAAGCGATGGCGTGCGGCTACCATTAGCGAAATCGCTCCGTTGGAGCTATATACTATGCAAACCATTTCTCTGGGGCCTGGCGATTCTGCTGGCTTTACTCTCTGTTTTCCCTGCCAATCAGGGACGTAACAACAAGGGATCCTGCATGCTGCATCCGCGCGCCAATGCTATGTTGGCCTTCGCCCTGCCCGCGATCGTTATCGGTTCCGCCTCCAGCCTGATCCTCATCTTGCTGATGGAAAGTGCCAGCATGCTGCAGAATTTACTGTGGACTCGCCTCCCGGAACTGCTCAATATCGATAGCCATTCACCCTGGTGGACCATAGGTATTCTCACGCTGACCGGTATAGCCGTTGGGTTGATCATACGTTTCGTACCGGGCCATGCCGGGCCCGATCCGGCAACCGAATCACTGATCGGCATGCCTTTGCCGCTGGTCGCCGTACCGGGGCTGGCGTTGGCTTTGATGATCGGCCTGGCAGGCGGCGTTAGTTTGGGGCCGGAAAACCCGATCACCGCCATCAATATTGCCCTGGTGGTCGCACTTGGGGCCAGGCTATTACCCAAAGTGCCCAGGATGGATTGGATCATCCTCGCCGCCGCTGGCACGATTGGCGCAATGTTTGGTACTCCTGTTGCCGCCGCCCTGATTTTCTCGCAAACGCTAGGGGGAAATAACGAAGTCCCCCTGTGGGACCGGCTGTTTGCCCCGCTGATGGCCGCCGCCGCCGGGGCCATCACTACCCAGATATTCTTTACCCCGAACTTTACCCTACAGCTTGATGCTTACGAGGTGACCCGGCTACGCGATATCTTCAGCGGCTCAGTGGTCGCGCTGATCGCTATTGCTCTGGGGATGGTGGCGATCTGGTGCTTCCCACGTATGCACCACATGTTCCATTCGCTGAAAAATCCGGTATTGATGCTCGGACTAGGCGGTCTGTTGCTGGGGATCCTTGGGGTAATTGGCGGAGATGTCACCCTGTTCAAAGGGTTGGATGAGATGAAACTGTTGGTGGTCGACGGCAGTTTCACCACCAGCCAATTGTTGGTGATCACCCTGACCAAGCTGGCCGCCCTGGTGGTAGCTGCCGCCAGTGGCTTCCGTGGCGGGCGTATTTTCCCGGCGGTATTTATCGGTGTCGCACTGGGGTTGATGTTGCATCAACATGTTCCGGCGGTTCCGGCAGCGATCACCGTTTCTTGTGCCATTATGGGGTTGGTGCTGGTAGTGACTCGCGACGGCTGGCTGAGCCTGTTTATGGCCGTGGCGGTGGTGCCAGAGCTACACCTGTTACCGATATTGTGTATTGTTATGTTGCCCGCCTGGTTAGTGCTGGCGGGCAAACCTTTAATGCTGGTAGTAAAATACCAGCCTCCGCATGAAGACTAGGCCAGAGCATACTCGGCAGCGGCATGCGCATGAATTGCCGTGGTGTCGAATACTGGCACAGCGGCATCTTGTGCGCTAACCAACAGGCCGATCTCGGTGCAGCCAAAGATAATCCCCTCGGCGCCCTGCTGTTCCAGCTTGGCAATAATCCGGCGATATTCATCGCGTGAGGTATCAACGATCTTGCCCAGGCACAGCTCTTCATAAATGATGCGGTGTACGATATCGCGATCGGCAGCATCCGGCGTGACCACTTCGATAGCAAATTTATCCTGCAAACGCCCACGGTAAAAATCCTGCTCCATGGTAAAGCGCGTACCGAGTAAGCCGATACGGCGAATATTTTGCTGCCGTACCTGCAATGCCGTGGCATCGGCAATATGGATCAGTGGCAGACCGCTGGCCTGTTCCACCGCATCCGCCACCTTATGCATAGTGTTGGTACAGATCACGATGGCTTCGGCACCGGCAGCACGCAGCGAAGCGGCGGCCCCTGCCAGCAAACGGCCAGCGCCTTCCCAATCACCTTGGTGTTGCAAGCGTTCCACCTCATGAAAATCCACGCTGTAGAGCACGATTTTGGCTGAATGCAGGCCACCAAGCCGCTGTTTCACCTGCTCGTTGATCATTCGGTAATAGGGAATGGTGGATTCCCAACTCATCCCGCCCAATAATCCCAACACTTTCATTCGGTTCTCCTTGGTTTTGACTCACTATCAACCAGACATTACCCGAGAACGACCCGACTGACGAAGCAATTATTTGCTGCGCGAACTGCTAGCCTGAGCCTGGCGCGGCTCGAACCAACGCTGGCGCAGGGTATCGTAGAGCCAGTTATACGCCATGGTATAGGGCAGGAAGAACAGGAAGAAACCAATCTCCAACACAAAGGCCTGCCACAACGAAATATTGAGCATAAAGGCGGCTATCGGCAGACCAATCAGCACAAACCCGGCTTCAAAGCCAAAGGCATGGCCAATACGCACTTTGAGCGTTCTGACCACTCGGCTCACCGGCCACAGCCGATCAAAGATCGAGTTATAGACGATATTCCACAGCATGGCGACAGTAGATAACATGATCGCCAGCGTCCCGACCTGTGCCATAGAGCGGTTAAGCAACCATGACCCCACAGGGGCACAGATCATTACAGCGATAGCTTCGAATCCCACTGCGTGAACGATACGTTCAGTCAACGACTTGTTTTGCAACTGCATACTTCACCTGCTTTGTGATCATTATTGAAAAAGTCAGGTGATTATCATCGCTTTTTTGCGTAGATTAAAAATAGGTTCCATCGATAAAGTAGATACATCATGCGCTATTCCCCAGAAGCCCTCCTGGCCTTTGTTGAGGCCGCCGCGTTAGGCTCGTTTTCTGCCGCCGCACGCAGGTTGCGCAAAAGCCAATCCACCATCAGCACCGCCATTGCCAATCTGGAGGCAGATCTCGGGCTGACGCTGTTCGATCGCCAAGCCCGTCAACCAGTATTGACGGAGGCTGGCCGCAAGGTGCTGGGCCACGTGCAGGAAATTCTCGCGGCCAGCGAACGGCTCGATGCGCTGAGCATCCGCTTGGGGGACAATATCGAACCACGGCTGACCATCGTTTTTTCCGATACCTATCAACCCAACCATCACGATAACCTGCTGAAACATTTCGAGCGGCGTTATCAGGATATCGAGCTGGAATGTATGATCGCCGAAGGGGAGGATGTGCTGGATCTGCTACAGACTGGCCGCGCTCACTTGGGGATGCTGGCGGTTCAACCCACCTATCCCCCCGAGATTGCCGTCTCCAGGCTGCCAGAGCAGACTGAAATGGGGCTGTTTGTTGCTCATGACCATCCACTGACCCATCTCCCTGTCCTGACACAAGCCCACCTTGCCAGCAGCCGCCAACTTTACCTCAACACCTATACCAGCAACAACGCGGCCAAACCGCGCGGGCGAACCTGGTCGGCACCCAGCTATCTGATGCTGTTGGAGATGGCGGAACAAGGGGCGGGTTGGGCGATATTGCCGCACTGGCTGGTCAAACAGTACGGGCAGCAACGTCTGACAGAGCTGAAAATGCGTGGCTGGCCGCAAACCATCTCGGTCGACGCCGTATGGTCCAAGCTTACCCCGCCGGGGCCAGCGGGGCTGTGGTTATTGGATCGCCTGCTGGAAAATGCCACCGATCAGGCCGCCGCATTACGCGATTGAATGGCCCGTGAAACGCTATCTAGCAGTTCGGGAAAATCCATTTTCGGCAGCACCACCTCGATAAACGCCAGTTGCTCGCAACCACCGACCTCTCCAAGCGCCGCACGCAGTTGATCAGGCTCGGTGACCCGCAGGCACTTCATCTTATGATCGAGCGATAAAGCCTGCGGTAGCCGCGTCCAGTTCCATTGCGCAATATCGTTATAGCGCTGTTCCGGCCCATGGATGGCTCGCTCGATAGTGTAACCGTCATTATTCAGCAGCAAGATCACCGGCTTTTGCCCATCGCGCAACATACTCCCCAACTCCTGCACGGTAAGCTGAGCGGCTCCATCACCAATCAGCAATATCACTCGACGCTGAGGCTCGGCAGTCTGCGCGCCAAACGCCGCCGGTAAGGTATAGCCGATCGATCCCCATAAGGACTGTACGATAAACCGGCACCCCTGCGGCAACGTCAGCGACGCAGCGCCAAAACAGGCGGTACCCTGCTCCGCAATCAGGATATCTCCCGGCAGCAAGAAGTCTTGGATCTGCTGCCAGAAACCATGTTGATCCAGACCGCTGGCACTGGGACCTGGCAGCGCTGGCCGTTTGATCGACGGCAACGTCCATTTGCTGGCCAACGATAACGTCAGTTGGTGTAAAGCCTTCACCGCGTCCCGCATCGGGACCTGGCTGAATACCTGCTGTCCAACCCTTGCCTCGAACGGCTGAATATCTATGCATTTATCCACGGGCAGGTTATGACTAAAACCCGCGGTGATGGCGTCGGTGAAACGCACCCCGACGTTAATCACCACATCGGCCCCCTCAATCTGCTGCCTGACTTGCGGATCGCTCGCGGCTGCGGCATAGGTTCCGGTGAAGCAGGCATGGGTTTCATCCAACACGCTTTTGCCTAACAGTAATGTGGAATGAGGAATATTGACCTCATTCATCCATTGTTCCAGCACCGGTTCGGCACCAAAGCGTTCGGCCAGGAAATCCGCCAGCAGGGAAACCTTCTGCGCTGCCTGCAGTTTTTCCCGTGCGGCGGCGATAAATGCCTGTAGGGAAACGTCGGACAGATTGGGCTGGCGTAACACTAAAGGTGCCGGGCGCGAAGCCAACGGAGCTTCAGCAACGTCACTTGGCAACAGCAGGTACACCGGGCGGCGCTCGTAAAGTGCGGTGGTCAACAGGCGATCGATTTCCGCTTCCGCATTGCTGGCCGTCAGGCTGGCCTGGGCGATGGTGACCTCTTTCGCCATGCGGGCAAAATGACCAAAATCCCCATCCCCCAACGAATGGTGCAACAAATCCCCGGCACGCTGGGCTCGCAAAGCCGGGGCGCCAACAATGTGGATCACCGGCAGGTATTCGGCATAGCTACCGGCAATGCCGTTTATCGCACTTAATTCACCCACGCCAAAGGTGGTCAGCAGTGCCGCGGCAGGCTTGCAGCGGGCATAACCATCGGCAGCATAGGCGGCGTTTAGCTCGTTGGCGCAGCCGACCCAGGTTATCTGCTGATGATCAATAACGTGATCGAGAAACTGCAGGTTGTAATCTCCCGGTACGCCGAAAAAGTGGCGAATGCCAATCTGGGCTAACCGATCGAGAAGGTAATCTGCCACCGTATAGCTCTTGCTCATGATCATCACCTAGGTAACGGGAGAATGGTTAGTATTAAGTATTAAAGATGCTGCCGAATTTTCGAACTTTATCGGCAAAAGGCACTGGAAACCTCACTTTACATCTACGCACTAACGGTATGCAGTAAAGATCATCCATAAGCAATTTGAATAAATGGCGGACAATTAGCGTGATCTGGCACTCTGACAACCCAGATGTAAGCGCATACACTGAATATCATTTCCCGCCGTCGATGAGGATTTTATGGTTTATCAAGCTGAGCCTGCCCGCTACCAGAATATGGAATATCGCCGCTGTGGCCGCAGCGGGCTGCAACTGCCAGCCGTTTCGCTCGGTATGTGGCACAACTTTGGTGATAGCTCGCTGTATGACAATGCGCGCAGTCTGGTACATCGTGCCTTCGATCTTGGCATTACCCACTTCGATCTGGCCAATAACTACGGGCCACCGCCGGGTTCTGCCGAGGAGAATTTCGGCCGCATTTTGCATCAGGATCTCCAGCCTTATCGCGATGAGCTGATTATCTCTTCCAAGGCGGGCTACACCATGTGGCCTGGCCCCTACGGTGACTGGGGATCGAAGAAATACCTGGTCGCCAGCCTGAACCAGAGCCTGCAACGCATGCGGCTCGACTATGTGGATATCTTCTACCATCACCGCCCTGACCCAGATACGCCGCTGGAAGAAACCATGGCGGCGCTGGATTTGATAGTCCGCCAAGGGAAAGCGCTGTATGTCGGGTTATCGAATTACCCGGCCGAACGGGCGCGGCAGGCATTTGCCATACTGCAACAGCTTGGTACTCCTTGCGTGATCCACCAGCCGAAGTACTCGATGTTTGAACGCTGGGTCGAACCCGAGTTGCTGGATACGCTGGAAGAGCATGGCGTGGGGTCTATCGCCTTCTCACCATTGGCCGGAGGCATGCTGACCGATCGCTATCTGCAAGGCATTCCGCCTGATTCACGCGCAGCGAGCGGCAGCCGATCGCTCACTCCCGAGCAGATTACCGAAGCGAAACTGCAAAAGGTTCGCCAACTGAACGCGCTGGCAGAACAGCGTGGCCAAAAGCTTTCGCAGATGGCGCTGGCCTGGGTATTGCGCAACGATCGGGTCACTTCCGTTTTGATCGGTGCTAGCAAAGTCAGCCAGATTGAAGATGCGGTCGGTATGTTGGCCAACCGTAAGTTCAGCGCAGAAGAAATCGCCAAGATTGAGCAGATCCTGATGTAATCGCTTACAAACCGCCGGTGAATTATCGGCGGTTTTTTCACCTTCCTCCTCAGATAACTCCCAATCCCCGGTATTCCCCATGGCTTTCAGAATTTCCCCAAAGGCGCAGCCGCTCCAAGGCGATAGCATCCCTCGGATAAATACCTCATGGATTTTACGCATAGCGTTAAAGAACGAGGGATAACAACCGTTTTGCATGGCCAAAACCTATACCGATGAACGTGCTTCATTATCGGTACCCGGCCAAGGGAGCCTAAATGTTCAAACCTCTGTTTACCGCTGCCATTCTGGTGGCGCTTTTCATACCCATCGCCCATGCTAGCAGCGTCAATATTGATTTGCTGCCGGGGGTCTCACTGCAGATTGGTGACCAGGACAAACGGGGCAATTACTGGGACGGTTACGACTGGCGCGATCGCGATTGGTGGCATGGCCATCAGGGGCGTGATTTAGGGGAGCGCAGCCGCCGGGGCTACTATTGGGATGGCTATCGCTGGCGTGACCGCGATTACTGGCAGAAAAATTATTACTATCATGATGGCCGCTACCGCAAGGCCGATAAATACTATTACAAACAGTATAAAAAACAACATCATAAGAACAAACATCATCACGAAAAACACCATCACGATCATGATGATTGACCCCTCACCCCAACCCTCTCCTACAGGGAGAGGGAGCCGATCGGCATCGTCATCAGGTACAGAAGTCAACCTGTAGCACGTTTATCCCTTCTCCATAAGTGAGGGTCGGATGAGAGGAACTATCCTAAAGCAGGTTGCTGATCAGCAGATAACCGTTTAGCCCAACCACCACCAACACAATCAGTTTACCGAGATTCTGAATCAGACGACCGTTGACCATATCCCCCATCAGTTCACGGTTGCCGGTAAACGCCAGCAGCGGCACCAACGCCAGGGCAATACCAAAGCTCAGCAGTACCTGGCTCAAAACCAGAATACGCGTCGCATCCATCCCCATCATAATGACAATAAACGATGGCATCATGGTGACCACCCGCCGTACCCAGATAGGAATATAGAAGCGGACAAAGCCCTGCATCACCACCTGCCCTGCCAAAGTACCTACTACGGTAGAAGAGAGACCTGCTGCAACCAGGCTCAGGCCAAAAATGGTGGCCGCCGCATTGCCGAGCAGCGGCTGCAACGTCAGGTAGGCTTGGTCAAGATCGGTAATGCCGCTGTGGCCGTTGAAATGGAATGCGGCAGCGGCGGTGGCCATCATCGCCAGGTTAACAAAACCGGCAATGGTCATGGCGATCGCCACGTCCAGCTTGGTGGCCGAATAACGTTCTGCTTTAGAGTCTTTACCGGCGGTCTGCGTCAGCGAGGAGTGCAAATAAATCACATGCGGCATGATGGTTGCCCCTAGCACCCCCGCAGCAAGAAACACCGCGTCACCGTTTGGCAAATCCGGGATCGCCATCCCTCTAAGTAACCCGCTCAGTTGCGGCTGAGAAAATACCAGTTCTACTATATAGGCCATCGCCACAAACAGCAGCAGGCCGCCAATCACCAGTTCCAGTGGCTTTTGCCCGCGTTTTTGCAGCATCAGGATCAGGAAGGTGGCAATACCGGTGAGGACTGCGCCCTGCAACAGCGTTACCCCTAGCAGCAGTTTGAAACCGATCGCGGCACCGATAAACTCGGCCAAGTCAGTCGCCATCGCGATAATCTCCGCCTGCACCCAATAGGCCCAGACGGCAGGGCGCGGGAAGCGATCGCGGATATGTTCGGCAAGGTTTTTACCGGTAGCAATACCGAGTTTGGCAGACAGCAATTGGATCAGCATCGCCATGACGTTGGCCCATACCACCACCCACAGCAGCGTGTAGCCAAAAGAAGCGCCAGCTTGAATATTAGTGGCAAAATTACCGGGGTCGATATAGCCGATGGCGGCGATAAAGGCAGGCCCCATCAGAGAAAGTTTGATCTTTCTGGACGGGCGGCTGGAGGAAGTATTGTTAACCGCGCGACTGTTCAGCATAGCGAAAACCCTTACTAATTTAGCTCACCTTCATCTTTACTTAAATGATAATGATTATCAAGTGCATTTGCAGCGATAATGGTTATCTCTGCGATAGCCAAAAACGAAGGTTTTATCGAACAGATCGCATGAAATCCTGGCGTTTCCATCTACTCTGGATCACAAGGTTCAGAGCGGATCACGCTTGATAATAAAAGTAGCACAAAAATGCCACGAACACGCATATTTATTAACATCTTGATCTTTGGTGCTTTGCCGTCATAGATTAGGACTATCTCCACTATGATTTTCCATATTTGCTATGAATGTCTCGTTTTTAAACTTGGCGTTACATAAAATGACAACCGAAATTCAGCCTGCCTCAAATTTGGAGCAAACATGTCCCATATTGCGCACTTTGCGTTAGCGTTAGTGGTGGTTGCGATCCTGGCCCTGTTAGTGTGCCGCGATCGTAAAAACATCCGCATCCGCTATGTTATTCAGTTGTTGGTTATTGAAGTATTACTGGCCTATTTCTTCCTGAACTCGGAAGCAGGTTTAGGCTTTGTAAAAGGCTTTGCAGCAATGTTCGACAAGTTGCTCGGGTTTGCGGGGCAAGGGACTGATTTTGTGTTCGGCGGGATGGGTGACAAAGGTCTGGCCTTCTTCTTCCTGAAGGTGCTGTGCCCAATCGTGTTCATCTCTGCCCTGATCGGTATTCTGCAATACATCAAAGTACTGCCGTTTATCATCCGCATCATCGGGACCGTGCTGTCTAAAGTGAACGGTATGGGCAAACTGGAATCCTTCAACGCCGTCAGTTCGTTGATCCTGGGCCAGTCTGAGAACTTCATTGCCTACAAAGATGTGCTGGGCAAGATGTCAGAAAAACGCATGTACACCATGGCCGCTACCGCGATGTCGACAGTTTCCATGTCTATCGTTGGTGCGTACATGACCATGCTGGATGCCAAGTATGTGGTGGCAGCGCTGGTACTGAACATGTTCAGCACCTTTATCGTCCTCTCACTGGTCAACCCTTATGACACCAGTAAAGAAGAAGAGCTGCACCTCGGCAATCTGCACGAAGGCCAAAGCTTCTTTGAAATGCTGGGTGAATACATTCTGGCAGGCTTCAAGGTGGCGATTATCGTTGCCGCGATGCTGATTGGCTTTATCGCCCTGATTGCCGCGCTTAACGGCCTGTTCAGCGCCATCTTCGGCCTGAGCTTCCAGGAAATCCTGGGCTACTTCTTCTATCCATTTGCCTGGGTCCTTGGCGTGCCTAAGCACGAAGCGTTGCAGGTTGGCAGCATCATGGCCACCAAGCTGGTTTCCAACGAATTCGTCGCCATGATGGAACTGCAGAAAATCGGTGCTGAGCTGTCCCCACGCAGCATGGGCATCCTGTCCGTGTTCCTGGTGTCCTTCGCCAACTTCTCTTCTATCGGTATCGTAGCCGGTGCGATTAAAGGGTTGAACGAGCATCAGGGCAACGTGGTTTCACGCTTCGGCCTGAAGCTGGTTTACGGCTCAACTCTGGTTAGCCTGCTGTCAGCGGCCATCACAGGCCTGGTTCTGGGCTAACAGCTTTAGAATCGACAAGTTCTAGTCTTAAGACGCCCGATGAAGTTTATCGGGCGTTTTTTATTTGATGGCCCAATGACAATACTGCTCGAACTGAGGGGCGGAATAGACACAACATGCGGCGGTGTTCTTACAGCACAAAAGCAAAAAGCCGACCCAAGGGTTGGCTTTTCAAATGGTGGTGGAGCTAGACGGGATCGAACCGTCGACCTCTTGCATGCCATGCAAGCGCTCTCCCAGCTGAGCTATAGCCCCACAAAAGTGGTACGCGTTAACCGTGCGTTACGGTATTCCCCAACCTTCCTGAGATAAAAGGTTGGTGGAGCTAGACGGGATCGAACCGTCGACCTCTTGCATGCCATGCAAGCGCTCTCCCAGCTGAGCTATAGCCCCAATCCACAATCACGAAATCCTGTGAACGGGGCGCATAATATGAAACCCCAGAAACCCTGTCAACGGCTAAATTGAATTCCTCGATCAAGCGCTGAAAAAGCCGCCAAATCAGCGCGTTTAATGCTAAAAAACCGCCGCTTTGGGCACAAAATAAACCGGCAAGAAAAAAGCCCCGCGAATCGCTTCGCAGGGCTTTGTCGGTTTAGCTGGCAACTAACGGTCAGGCTTGCGCTTCACGCTCGGCAATATAAGCCAACGCCTGATCAATACGCTTGAGGGAGCGAGCCTGGCCGATAGCGTGTACGGTAACGTCCATGCCCGGTGACTGGCCAGCGCCAGTGACCGCGACGCGCAATGGCATCCCTACTTTACCCATGCCCACGCCCAGTTCGTCTGCGGTGCCCTGAATGGCGTCGTGCACGTTTTCTGGCGTCCAGTTGGTAATAGCGGCCAGTTTGGCGCGCACGGCCTCCAGCGGCTGGCGTGCGACAGGACGCAGGTGCTTCTTCGCCGCATCGGCGTCGAACTCACTGAAGTCCTGGTAGAAGTAGTGGCAAGACTCCGCCATCTCCTTGAGGGTTTTACAACGCTCGCCCAGCAGTTTGACCAGATCTTTCAATTCCGGGCCGTTACGGGTTTCAATCCCCTGCTGCTCAACATGCCATGCCAGATAGACCGCCACTTCTTCCGCTGGCATATGGTTAATGTAGTGATGATTTAACCACTGCAGCTTTTCGGTGTTGAAGGCACTGGCGGATTTGTTGATCGCATCCAGGGTGAAGAACTCTTTCATCTCGTCAATAGAGAAGATTTCCTGATCGCCATGGGACCAACCCAGACGCACCAGATAGTTCAACAATGCCTGCGGCAGGTAGCCGTCATCGCGGTATTGCATCACGCCAACGGCACCATGGCGTTTGGACAGTTTTTTACCGTCATCACCCAGGATCATCGACACGTGAGCATATTCCGGCACCGGTGCCCCCAGCGCTTTCAGGATGTTGATCTGGCGCGGTGTGTTGTTGATATGGTCTTCACCACGGATCACGTGGGTGATTTCCATATCCCAGTCATCGATCACTACGCAGAAGTTATAGGTTGGCGCACCGTCAGTACGGCGAATGATCAGATCGTCCAGCTCCTGGTTGCTGAATTCGATCGGGCCACGGATTTTATCGTCAAAGATGACCGAGCCTTCCTGCGGGTTACGGAAACGCACAACGTGTGGCTCGTCATCTGTGTGGCTACACTGGCTATCGCGGCAATGGCCGTCATAGCGTGGCTTCTCGCCGTTTTCCATTTGCTTCTCGCGCAGCGCTTCCAGGCGTTCTTTCGAGCAATAGCACTTATAGGCCGTTCCCTGTTGCAGCATTTCATCAATCACCGCATTGTAGCGATCGAAACGCTTGGTCTGGAAGTACGGACCCTCATCCCAATCCAGGTTTAACCAGTTCATGCCATCCATAATTGCGTCGATAGCTTCCTGGGTTGAACGTTCGAGATCGGTATCTTCGATACGCAATACAAACTCACCGCCGAAATGGCGGCTGAACAACCAGGAATAGAGCGCAGTACGGGCGCCGCCGACGTGCAGATAGCCGGTCGGGCTTGGGGCGAAACGGGTTTTGATTTTCATTGGGTTCACTGCCTTATTACGCAACGCGTGTCAGCGGAGTGCCGACGATTGCTCGGAATGTAAAATAGTGGACGACATTCTACCACTCCATGCTAATTCCTCAACGCCGACACGCTATCGGCCGCTACGCTTTGCGGCCCACTACGCATGATACTGTGCAAAGAATCATCCTGGTCGGCGATAAATATCGCATCCTGTCTAAATTTGCGGCGAACGATTGAAATCATTTTAAAAACCGTTGACTCACTTTCAACTATCCCTATAATGCGACTCCAACAAGACGGGGTGATTAGCTCAGTTGGTAGAGCATCTCCTTTACACGGAGGGGGTCGGCGGTTCGAGCCCGTCATCACCCACCATCTTGTTGAAGCAGTAAGAAATGAGAACAATGAGGGTGATTAGCTCAGTTGGTAGAGCATCTCCTTTACACGGAGGGGGTCGGCGGTTCGAGCCCGTCATCACCCACCATCATTCTCTCATTTGGTAGTATCTGGAAGTCCTGAAGTGGGTGATTAGCTCAGTTGGTAGAGCATCTCCTTTACACGGAGGGGGTCGGCGGTTCGAGCCCGTCATCACCCACCATTTCAGTTTCAGACAGCAGTAAACCACATTCGTGGGTCGTTAGCTCAGTTGGTAGAGCAGTTGACTTTTAATCAATTGGTCGCAGGTTCGAATCCTGCACGACCCACCACCATTTAGAAAAAGGCGCCTTTGGGCGCCTTTTTCGCATATGCGCTCCCCACAAGAGTACCGTCTCCCTCAGCACATACGCAAAGAAGGGTCGTGTGGGTGAGAACCTGCGTTCAGGTTCGAGTCTCGCTTGCGAGACAACGGCGGCGGCCGGTCATCCTGCACGACCCACCGTACAGGTGCCTAATGCACGCTCTACACTCTTTTGACCTACCTGAAAACCGACACTTCAGGCCTCGGTGATATCTCCCTCACCCTAGCCCTCTCCCCAAGGAGAGGGGAACAGTCCGTGCCACCTGAAATATCTCCGTCAACCTAGCTATCAGCGAACACAAACAACAGGTCATCCTGCACGACCCACCGTACAGGTGCCAAATGCTCGCCCCCTACTTCTTTTGACCTCCCCGGCAACCGCCTCCTCAGCCAACGGTGATATCTCCCTCACCCTAACCCTCTCCCCAAGGGAGGGAACAGTCTGTGCCACCGGTTATTCCGCCATAAACCTAGCCGCCGCAAAGAAATAAATATTTTAAAGGCAATTAGTTACTAACCATCAAAAACAAAAAGGGAGCCCAACTCGGCTCCCTACGGTTTTAACGCATTGGCAATAACTCAGGCCGCCAACGTCGCCCCACCATCGATCACAATATCCTGCATCGTGATATGGCTAGCCCGGTCAGACGCCAGGAACAGAATCGCGTCGGCAATCTCCTGTGGCTGGGCAATTTTGCCCAACGGGATACCCAACTTAAACTGGTCAGGAAAACCCTTGATCATATTGCTTTCACCGTGTTCGTCCTGCCACATCCCGCGCAGCATCGGGGTATTGGTCGAGCCGGGAGAAACCAGGTTACTGCGCACACCATAAGGCGCCATTTCCAGCCCCACGGTTTGACACAGGCTGCGCATAGCGGCCTTGGAGGCACAGTAGGCAGCCATGCCAACGCGTGGCACATGAGCCGCGTTAGAAGCGATGCTCACGATGGCCCCCAGCTTCTGGCGGCGGAACACCGGCAAGGTATGACGGAACAGGTTAAAGGCACCACCCGCGTTCACCGCCATGCAGGCCAGCCAGTCCGCATTGCTGGTTTCATCGGTCAGCCCCATGCGCAGAACGCCAGCCCCATTGACCAGCACGTCCAACCGTTCATGTTCCGCCAATAAACGCTGGCAAACGCTATCTACCATAGCGGCATCAGTGATATCCAGCACCTCGGTGCGGAACGGATAGTCCAGATCGCCAAAATGCAGATCGAAGCCGATAACCTCGGCCCCACTCTGTGCAAATGCCAATGCGGTTTGATAACCAATCCCCGCCCCGGCACCAGTCACCCAAACGCGTTTACCGCTAAATTCCTGTTCTCTAGCCATCAGGATCTCCTATCGGAAAGCAGCGCCCACCAGCTATCGATCGTCGGTGATTTGGCCAGCGCAATAAAATCGATATCTTCACGAATTTTACGCCAGCGGGTTGCCAACTCCATGATACGCACCGAGTCCAGACCGTAATCGATCAGGTTTTCATCATTGCCGATCTCTTCACTATCTTCATCGAGCAACGGGATAATTTGCTGGCGCAACGCATCGATGCTGGCAATACCGGGTAGCAGATCTGCGGTGGTCACCACGCGGCCACAGCGCCCGGCGGTGTAACGCAGGGCCATCAGGTGTTCCTCGCGGGAGAAGTCCGCCAGGCCGTCGGCCACCATAAACGGTTTGATGTTACGCATAAAGGCGTCGATAGCCGTGGTCATGCAGCCAATGTGCGCGTAGACGCCGCAGATAATCAGTTGGTCGCGCCCGCTTTCTTGCAGGATCTCTTGCAATGGCGAACGGTGGAATGCGCTGTAACGCCATTTAACCAGCACCGTATCGTCAGCATCCGGTGCCAATTCGCTGACCACCGCCTGCTGCTCAGGGTGCTTGTTCAGCCCCGGTCCCCACATATCATTCAGCAAGGCACGGTCTTCATCACTTTGCTGATTAGGCTGCGCGGTATAAAACACCGGGATACCCTGCTGCTTGCAGTAGCGACGCAGAGCGGCGATGTTCTCGACCACCTGTTTGATCAACGGGCTATCTTCGCCCCAGAAATTAAGGAAATATTGCTGCATGTCGTGGATCAGCAATGCCGCGCGCTGTGGCTCGAAGGCCCAGTTAACCTTGTTAACCGGCAACTCGCTCGGCGTTGGCAACGCATAATCGTTAAGTTTAGGGATCGCCATGACTTATTCTCCTTTGGCCTGAGCCAGTTGTTGCGTTTCCAGGCGTTCACGCAGCAGTTTTTTATCGACTTTGCCGACCGGGGTTAACGGTAGTGACTCCACCTGAATAAAGCGGTCGGGCAATTTAAATTCGGCCACACCCTGCTCACGCAGATGGCGGCGCAGCACCACGGGTTTGACTGCCTCGTGCGCGATGACGAAGGCACAGCTTTTTTCACCCATCAGCTCGTCTGGCATCGACACCAGCGCGGCGTTAATCACCGCTGGGTGGCGCAGCAGCAGGTTTTCAATTTCTTCTGCAGCAATCTTTTCGCCACCCCGGTTGATTTGGTCTTTCTGCCGCCCTTGTACCTGCACATAACCGTCCGCCGTCAGGCTGATCAAATCACCGGAACAGTAGAAACCGTTCTCGTCAAAGGCTTCGGCATTATGCTCAGGGCTTTGGTAATAACCGCGGAAGGTGTATGGCCCACGCGTCATCAGGCGGCCCGTTTCCCCTACCGGTAGCGGATTACCTTGTTCATCTGCCACCCACAGCTCGTCGTCCGGGCACATTGGCGTGCCTTGGGTGGTGAGAATGTGTTGGTCGTCGTCATCCAGCAATGTGTAGTTCACCAGCCCTTCGGCCATGCCAAACACCTGCTGCAACTGGCAGCCGATCTCGTTGCGTATGCGGGCCGCCAGGGTTTCCCCCAATTTGGCTCCGCCAACCTGCAGCAGCGCCAGGCTGGCTAACGGCTGATTGCTGCCCCACTCTTCGATCGCCTGTAGCCACAGGGTAACGGCAGGCGGCACCAGCGCGGTAACCGTGATCTGATGCTGTTCGATCAGTTTGAAACATTGGGCGGCTGCGGGATCGCTGGCAAACACCACCAGCCCGGCACCGTAGAACACCCCCAACACGCCTGGAGAGCTCATAGGGTAGTTGTGGGCCACTGGTAACGCACACAGATAGCGGGTAGCGCTGTCGAAGCGGCAAATCTCTACGCTGCGGCGAATGCTGTAGTAATAATCGTTATGGGTACGCGGGATCAGCTTCGGCGTACCGGTGCTGCCACCGGAAAGCTGGAAAAACGCCACCCGATCGGCGGCCGTTGGCGTCGGTTCAAAAGCACCGGGTTCTTCTTCCAGCCAGGCAACCAATGCCTGTTCACCTTCGGCCTGATTACGCAACCCAACCACCCGTAGCGAAGGATGCTGTTCTCTGAACGTATCCAGGAACTGATCCTGTGCGAACAGGGCATGCTCGCGATCGGCAATCAGCAGCGCAGGCTTGATTTGGCTGGCATAGGCGTTCAGTTCGCTACGTTGATGGCTGAACAGGGCATTCACCGGCACCACGCCGATTTTCAACAGGGCAAAGAACACCACATAGAATTCAACCACGTTGCCAAGTTGAACCAATGCGGTATCGCCGGATTGTAGTCCGCGCCGAAGCAGGGCGGCGGCTAGACGGTCGGAAAGCTGTTCCAGTTGGCGGTAGCTTAAGCTGCGTTGTGGGTCGATCATGGCAATAGCGTCGTTGTCTGCCTGACGGGACAAGATGTCGGTCAATGGCCGATCGATCCAATAGCCGCGTTCGCGGTAACGGCGCGCGAACTCTTCTGGCCAGGGGGTAAAAGCAATAGTCATGGGACTCTCTATCCTTGATTAAGGCCAAACGCACGCAGAATGGTGCTGAGCTTGGTACCGGTTTCGTGCCATTCGGACTGCGGGGAAGAGTCCTGCACGATGCCCGCACCGGCAAACAGGCGTACCTGATTCCCCTTGACGGTGCCGCAACGGATGGTGACGACCCACTCTCCGTTACCCTCGGCGTCACACCAGCCGACGATGCCGCCAAACAGCTGCCGGTCAAACGGCTCAAGCTGTTCGATAAGATCGCGCGCTACCAGTGTTGGGGTACCGCATAATGCCGGCGTCGGGTGCAACAGGCAGGCCAGCGACAGGGCATTCTCTGCCCGATCGGCCACTTCACCGTCGATTGGCGTCGAAAGATGCCATAACGTAGTGGTGCTGAGCAGTTCAGGGGTTGCGGGAATATGCAAATGGCTGCAACGCCCGGCCAAGACCTGGCGCATACCTTCGGTCACGATCTGGTGTTCATAACGGTCTTTGCCTGAAACCAACAGTTGTTCGCTGACGGCCCGATCCCGCTGCGGATCGCTTTCGCGCCGAGCCGATCCCGCCAGCGGGTTGGAATGGAACTGATCGCCAAATTTACGCAGCAGCAGCTCCGGGCTGGCTCCCACCAATGCCCCCTCTGCCAGCGGCACGTGGAAATGGAAGCCGTGCGGATTCTGGGCAATGATGCGTGTCATCAACGCTGCGTGGTCTACCGGCTTGCTGGTTTCAATGTCCAACAGGCGGGCGAGCACCACCTTATCCAATCGATCACCACTAGTTGCCTGTACGGCATCGCTAACCATCTGCATAAACTGCGGCTGCGCTGGCAACTCGGTTTGGCGGACAATCTCAGGGATCGATCCAGCAGCAGGTGCCACACTGGCCTGCAAGGTTTCACGATCGAACCATTGCGTCTGTTGTGGGATAAACAGTGACGAGGGTTGACGAGTGTCAAAAGGGATCGCGCCGCACAGCAGCGGATCCTTGATACCTGCCTTGCGGGCCTGCGCAAAGGCCTGCTGTATCGCCTGCTGGAATTGGCCCTGCAGGTCATCGCCATCAACCGCTGGCAAGGTGATGCGGGCAAAGCATCCCTGGGTGCTCAGACTGCGAAAAGGCGAGGTAAAAAAGAAACCTGAAGTCGGGGATATTGTGGCGGGCTGTGCCAGATCTACACCCTGTTGCAGGTCCTTTTGCGCAGCGCCCTTAACGGCTACGTCCATAGGTACTTCCTCTTGTTTCATTAACAATAACCAATATAATAATGATTATCATTTGTATTGCATCCGCGATAAAGTACCTGCCAGAACTAGCCATGTCAATAAACGTAACCTCTTCTGCTAACCCACATTAAGGGGTAAACTTGGTGGTTTCTGACCAATGAATGATAATCATTCGAATTAAAAGGATCTCACCGATGTTAATTCCCCTGCGGCTCAGCCTGGCGCTGTTTGGCCTGCTGGCGTTGAGCGTGGCCCAGGCCGAGACTCAAGCTTGGCCTCGCAGTATCGAAACCTCGCACGGCGTTATCACCCTTAACCAACCCCCACAGCGCATCGTTTCCACCAGCGTGACGGTTACCGGTACGCTGTTGGCGATCGACGCCCCAGTGATCGCCAGCGGAGCAACCAGCCCAAACAACCGGCTGTCGGATCGGCAGGGCTTTTTCCACCAGTGGGGAGAGATTGCGGCCAAACGCGGAGTGAAGCGGTTATATATTGGTGAACCCAACGCCGAGGCGATCGCCGGTGAGGCACCTGACCTGATTGTGATGTCCGCTACCGGGGCCGATTCTGCGGTGCGCCTGTACGATCAACTCTCGGCCATCGCTCCGGTGCTGGTGGTGAACTATGACGATAAAAGCTGGCAAGAACTGGCCAACATCCTCGGCGTAGCAACCGGTCACGAAGCACAAGCGGAGAAGATCGTCAGCGAGTTTGATCGCCGTGAGAAAACGCTGAAACAGCAGATGACATTGCCACCCCAGCCCATAACGGCACTGGTGTTTCGCAGCGATGGCAAGAATGCCAACCTGTGGACCGCCGACTCATCACAAGGGCAACTGCTGCAGCAGCTAGGCTTTACCCTGGCCACCTTGCCGCCCAAACTCAATGCCAGCACCAGCCAAGGGGCGCGGAAAGACATCATCCAACTCGGCGGTGAAAACCTGGCAGAAGGCTTGAATGGCCAAACGTTGCTGTTATTCGCCAATGACGAAAGCGACGTACAGCGGCTGATGAGCAACAGTTTCCTAGCCCATCTGCCCGCGGTGGAGAACAAGCGGGTTTATGCCCTGGGGAACGACACCTTCCGGCTGGATTATTACAGCGCCAGCAACTTGCTGACGCGTCTGGAAAAGCTGTTTATTTCTCCGTAGTCGCAGTGGCGGGTTGGAGTTTATCGCTCTGCCCGCCCATGCTCACGTTGCGTAGGCCACGCATGGCAAACGCCAGCACCACAGCCAGCAGCGCCGCACCGAAACCGAAGCTGGTCGAACTCATCGCTGGCAGCATAAATGCCCCCATCGCGCCGAGCAGCAAGGCACCAAGCGCATCCCCCACTACGTTTTGAGCGGTCCACAGGCCGTTAATCCGGCCCAGAAACGCGTCCGGCGTCAGGTTCTGTATCAGGCCATATTGCAGCAGCGAGTTCAGTGCGCTGAGGTAGCCAAACACCACCAGGCACAACAACGCCATGCCGTACCAAGGCATCAGGCCAAACAACCCCACGGCCACGAAAGCCGCTATCGCCGTTATCAACATCATCCAGCCTGGCCGTGCCATCTGAGCCACCCGGCCACTGGTAAATGCGCCAATCGCCGCCCCTAGTGGCACCGCCGCATACATGATCCCCAAACTCTGAGTGGTAACCTGCCACATGCCCGAGATAGCTGGATATAACACGCGCACCGCACTGGCCATGGTCATCAACGCACCAATCAGCGCCACCATGCCAATCACCTTGTTCTGGAACAGGAAGGTGAAGCCGCCGATCAACGCCCGCAGCGGGTGTTCACGGGGCTGCGGCGGAGGTGGTAACTGGGGCAGTTTTAATAGCGGGATCAAAGTGATCAGCGTTCCCAAGGCCGCCAGCGCATAGTTCCAACTGATACCCGCCCCGGCGATCACCAGCCCGCCGATAGCGGGAGACAGGATCGACCCAAAGCGCACGGTCAGCATGCTGATGGCCCCGGCCTGTACGATATTCTCACGGCCAACAATGGCCGGTGTCGCCGCCAGCAACGCCGTTACGCCTACCGCACCAAAAAATCCGTCCCACACTGCGAGAAGATAAATGGCCGTCAATGAAGGTGAAGGTAGCGCAGCATTGAGGCACAGCCCCAAAAAACCCACACCGCAGGTTGAGCGCGCAAACAGGATCAGGCGACGGCGTTCATAACGATCGGCCAACACGCCGCCCATCAGCAAACCGGCAAACATTCCGCTGCCCGCCAGGGTCACCGACAGCCCGACCAACAAGGTTGAGCCGGTTAACGCCTGGATCTGCACCGGAATGGCGATCGCCATCAGGCCCAATGCCAGGATCGAAATAAAACGGGCGCAGAATACGGCACGAAAAGCGGGGTTGGTCCTAAGCAGGCCAAAATCGAGCAAAATAGAGGGTTTATTCATCTGGTTATCACCACAACTTATATCCTTGATCTTCCACAAACAACGACACGATATTCGATAGGCTCGGTGCTAGTGCTGGTTAGGCTGCCATGCTACCATAGATAAATACAATCAATAATGATAATAGATATCATTGATATTCAGTTAAAATGGGCTGTCATGTTCCGGCTTACACCTAATTGTTCTCCTCCGCTTCCTGACCGCAGGGGCATACTGTTTCTGGGGTTATCCCGCTCCTTCTGGCAGCGCCTGTTTGGCCTGCTGTGCGCCTTTGCCGTGCTGCTGTTGGTAATGATGCTCAGCCTATCGCTGGGGGCTAAATCCATTCCTTTTAGTAACGTCGTTGCCGCTCTGAGCGGCCAATGCAGCGGCGCAGACTGCGTCATCATTACAGAAGCACGCCTGCCACGCACCCTGATCGGCGTATTGGCTGGCATTGCACTTGGGCTGGCTGGCGCGCTGATGCAAACCCTCACCCGCAACCCACTGGCAGACCCTGGCATCTTAGGAGTTAACTCCGGAGCCGGTTTCGCCGTAGTGTTGGGCATAACTTTCTTTGGTGCGACCAACGTCAGCCAATATCTGTGGTTCGCCTTTGCCGGGGCGCTGTTTGCCTCGCTGTTGGTGGCGCTGGTAGGCGCATTGGGCGGCAGCCGCGTTAATCCTGTGCGCCTAACGCTGGCCGGGGTAGCGCTGGCCGCTGTGCTGGAAGGGATGACCACCGGCATCGCTCTGCTCAATCCTTTGGTGTTCGATCAGCTGCGTTTCTGGCAGGCCGGTTCGCTAGACATTCAGAATATGGCGGTAGTACGTGCCGTAGCATTGCCAATCCTGCTGGGTACGCTGATCACCCTGTGGCTTAGCAAGGCGTTGAACAGCTTAAGCATGGGGAGTGAGCTTGCAGCGGCGCTCGGCACCGGGATTATCCGCACTCAACTGCTTGGCCTGTTAGCTATAACGCTGCTGTGTGGCGGAGCTACCGCCGCCGTTGGTCCTATTGCCTTTGTCGGACTGATGATGCCCCACATTGCCCGGCGGTTAGCGGGTTCCGAATTAAGCTGGATGCTGCCCTGGACGCTGGTTTTAACGCCGATCCTGCTGCTGAGCGCTGATTTATTGGGGCGCTTTCTGGTTGCGGGGGAACTGCGGGTCTCCATCGTACTTTCCCTGATCGGCGCGCCAATGTTGATTATGCTGGTGCGCCAGCGCCGTATGTTCCGGCGGGGAGGATAAGATGAGCCTGTTGGTTTCCCGCCAAATCGTCGCCAAAAAGCCGTTTCGGCTGGCGCGTCCTTTAGCAACTGCCCTGCTGTTGTTGCTCACCTGCCTTGCGCTGGCGGTTTATGCCCTCGGTTCTGGTACCTTGCAGCTCAGCGCTGCTCAGGTGATCGACGCGTTACTCGGCGAAGGCCCGACCAATCTTGCGGTGATCGTCACCCAGTGGCGTTTGCCACGTGTGGCCATGGCTTTACTGTTGGGGGCAGCGCTCGGCCTCAGCGGTGCGATTTTCCAGTCACTGTTGCGTAACCCGCTCGGCAGCCCTGACGTGATTGGTTTCAATACGGGAGCCTATAGCGGCGTACTGGTCGCCATCGTGCTGTTTAACAGCAGCGTTATCGGCATTACCTCTGGGGCGTTGGCCGGTGGCCTGCTTACCGCCGGGGTGGTTTATCTGTTGGCCTGGAGCAACGGGGTAGAAACCTTCCGCCTGATCATTGTCGGGATTGCCGTTCGTGCCCTGCTGCTGGCCGCCAATACCTGGATGATCATCAGCGCCTCATTGGAAGCGTCTATGACAGCTGGGCTGTGGAACGCCGGTTCCCTCAACGGCATCACCTGGGCGAAAAGCCTGCCGGTGCTGGCGGTGCTGCTGCTGGCGTTACTGGTATTGCTGACGTTGACAAGACGTATGCGGTTGCTGGAAATGGGGGATGACACCGCCTGCGCACTCGGCGTTGGGGTTGAACGCTCCCGGCTGCTGTTGCTGCTGGTCGGAGTGATACTAACCGCTGCCGCCACCGCCGTGGCCGGGCCGATTTCCTTTATTGCTCTGGTCGCCCCGCAAATTGCCCGCCGCCTGTGCGCCAATCAGAACGTCTTGCTGCTCACCGCGCTGACCGGTGCCCTATTATTGCTGGCGGCCGATGTGGCAGCGCAGCGCCTGTTTATGCCTTATCAGTTGCCGGTCGGTGTGTTGACCGTCAGCATCGGTGGCATCTATCTGATTTGGTTACTTATCCGTGAGTCACGAAAAAAATGAATGCTGAAACCCCGTTAACCGCACCGCTGCGTGCCGAAAACCTGACGCTGAGCTACGACAAGAAAATCGTCGCACGCGATCTTTCAGTGTCTATTCCTCATGGCGAACTGACGGTCATAATCGGGCCAAACGCCTGCGGTAAATCCACGTTGCTGCGCACCCTCAGCCGCCTGATGCAACCCCAGGCGGGCTCGGTGTGGCTGAATGGCCGACAAATCCGGGAATATCCCACCAAGGAAGTCGCACGCCAACTGGGCCTGTTACCACAAAGCTCAATTGCCCCAGGCGATATCACGGTGTTCGATCTGGTTGCCCGTGGCCGCTACCCTCATCAGAGCCTGTTCAGCCGCTGGCGCGAAGAAGATCAGCAGGCAGTGGAACAGGCCATGCGCTCAACCGGCGTGGCACAGTTGGCCGATCAACCCGTCGATACCCTTTCCGGTGGGCAACGCCAGCGGGTGTGGATCGCCATGGTGTTGGCCCAGCAAACGCCGCTGCTGCTGCTGGATGAGCCGACCACCTGGCTGGACATCACTCACCAAATCGATCTGTTGGAGCTGTTGCGCCAATTGAACCGGGTGAATCATTACACGCTGGTGGTGGTGCTACACGATCTCAACCATGCCTGCCGCTATGCCACCCATCTGATCGCCATGCGCGACGGCAAAGTGGTGGCCGAGGGCTCGCCAAAAGACATTGTTACGCCAGAATTGATCGAGGAGGTTTACGGGCTGAAGTGCGTGATCATCGACGATCCGGTTTCGCATACGCCGCTGGTGGTGCCATTGGGGAAATAGCGGCCAGCAAACTCACGATGAAAATCAGGCCACCGGCTGATAGCCGATGGCCCTACTGACAGATCATCACCGTGAGCGCGAGAGCCCTCTAACTAACTTTGGCCACCCAAGGTTGGAAGCCTTTAGGCAGGCAGCCACAGCCGTGCTCCATTTACTTGGCAGGTGCGACATCCAAGACCGTGACGTTATAGACCATGGTCGAACCCGGCAAGATATCAGGGGGCAGGCCTTTATCGCCGTAAGCCAAGCTTGGCGGTACGACCATCGTGATACTGCCGTGATTTTGCAGCTTAGAGATTGCCGTTCTGAATATCGGTGGATAGCTGCTCAGTAACTGGGTGACCGAGGTGCCTGCCGCCTGCATATCCTTGACGACTTTACCGTTGATCAGGCTCTCTTTCACCGCCACGCTGATCATGTTGTTTGCGCCGATAGTCCCCTTTCCGGTCTTATCGATCCGGTAAAAGTAGCCTAAAGCCTCTTTTTTCACCTGTTTTTGCTTGGCAAACTGCTCGATGTAACGTGCCCCTGCCTTTTCGGTGTCCAATTTTTGCTGCTGTGCATTACGTTGCACCAACTTTTCGCTGGCATCCAACGCCTTGTCGATCTGCTCCGGTTGCAGCTTGAGTTTGCCCGCGAAGGTATCTTGCACCCCCGCCAGCGCCAGACGGCTGTCCACTTCAACTCCCTGAGCCGCCCGCTGTTTGAGCAAGGCCAACATGTCTTCTGCCAGGGAACTACCGATGGCATAATCACGGATCTCAAGCTCTGACTTCGGTTCTATGATTTCTCGTGGCTGTGTAGCCAACTGTTGCTGCAGCCGGCTGTTTTCCGCCTGTTGCTGTTCGTTGGCGACTTTCAGCATCGTCAGTTGGTTTTGCAGGCTTTCATCCAGCGCAAGCTGCAAGATGGGTTTAGCTTCAGTTTTCGCCGATAACTCAGCCAACGCCTGTTTCGCTTGTTCGGCCTGTTGACGGCTGTCGTTCAACTCTGCCTGCAACGCCTTGTTTTCCTCACTATTATCGGTGTGTGCTTTGGCCAAGGCAGCCAACTGCTTCTGCAACGCCGAGCTCTGTTGGCGGCTTTGGTCCAGCGCCTGCTGTAGCCTACCGTTTTCGTTGGAGTTCTCACCTTTAGCCGTCGCCGCAGCCACCATATCCTGCTGCATCTGCTCCGTCGCTTGCAGATTCTCCTGCAGGGTCTTTTTCAACTGGCTAACCTCGGCGCGAGCATCTGCATCCTGCTGTGCAGCCTGACGAAGTTGCTGCAGCTCTTGGTCACGTTGAGCAAGGGCAGCATTTAACTGTTTGATTTGCGCTTGCAGGGGCGCTGACTCGCGGGTCTTGGTATTGGTGGAGGGTTTACTCACTTTCCTTTCTGCGGGAGGGCTGATCTCATTCAGTTGTGAAGGGCTCAGCAACAACAACGCCGGAGCCTCACTCTCTTGGCTGGTGATCGCTTCCAAGGCCTGGATGGTGCTGGCCCTGTCATCCTTGAGTTGCTCTGCACCCAATGCGCATCCCACTGGCAACGTCAGGCTCAAGGCCAAACCATACTTTAACCCCAACTTCATTTCACGCTCTCCATTTTGCGGATCAGTCCGTTAAGCAAGTCCTGCCCGATCTGTGCACACAGCTGATTGGTTTTATATTTATACAGTGCGTCTACCGTATTTTTGGTCAATGCGTTCACATCACCGCGTACCCCGCTGTAAAACGAGGCGTTGGCCAGCAGGCTGTCAAAATTGGCCTTCCTGACCGCATAGGTCCGAGGACTAACGGTTTGCAACGCGGCAAGATCGCTCTGACACCTGCTTATAGGCGTCGGTTCTGGCGGGGATGGCGGAGTTTCAACGACAACAGGCGTAGGCTCCGCAGTGGGTGTGACAAACGAGGTGACCGGGCGTTCATTCGCGCAGCCAGCCATCAGCAGGACATTGCCGATGATCAGACAGGCAAGCAGTGGCTGCCGGTATCCACGGGTTTTCTGAAGCTGTTTCAAATTTTATTCCTTCCTGACTGGATAATGTCCGTCACCGCTGCCCGTGCGCACGCGGATCGCCTCCATTGGCGGGCAATATTGCTATTGCCCGGTTGGGATGATAAGACAGGTCATACTTGGTGGCAACAGCAACAGGGCAAGTGCCGCGTTAGATCTCCTGCCACTTATCGCAGACACTCCACCAGGAAATGTTTTTCAGCGAGAACGGCTCACTGTCGTTTTTAACCTGCTGTTTGCACATGGCATTACAGTTACAGTGCCCGCAACACCCGGTTCAACAAGGGGCCCAACACCTTGAACGAAGCCGGTGAAACGATATCCACATGCGCACAATCCAGTTCAAACACCTGCAACGCATCGACATATTCCGCCCAGGTCTGCTGCACATCCATGCCAGCTTGCAAGGTGCGCTTGGCCACGAATAGCGTCGCCTGCCCCTGGAAATGCGCCGTATGGGTGTGTGACAACAGCCTGACCGAATCCGCGTAGTTGGCTTCGATATTGTCAAACATCGCGACCCGCGCCTCGCCCAACGCCGGATCGAGCGTATCTTCTGATACCGCCAGGAACTGCTCACGCTCGCGCTGCACTTCTTTAAGCACGTTGTCGTCCAGCATCACATCCCAGTTCTGGGTTTCCGGCGGATAGGTATCCAGCAAGCCAAGGAAAGCCACCTCCTCCCCACGCGCCTGCAAACGAGCTGCGATACCTTGAGCCAACGTTCCCCCCAGGGAATAACCGATAAAGTGATACGGGCCGTGTGGCTGTACCTGTAATACCGTGGCCAGATGCGCATCGCAGACCTGATCCATATCCTCACCCAGTGCCAGAGGACCCTCCGGCCGTGGAGACTGGATACCCACCAACGACCAATGCTGATCGATATAACGCGGCAGCACGCTGAACTGCCAGGAGAAACCGGAAGCCGGGTGCAGGCAGAACAGCGTTGGGCCTTCGGTAACGCGCAGCGGCAGCACGCTGTCGAAACCGCACTGGTCGGCCTCTTCCTGCGTTCGTTCTTCCGCCAGTAGCTGAGCCAGTTGTTCCACTTTCGAAGCGACCATCACCTGGCCAACCGACACCGCTTTACCCAGATCGCGCCGCAACTCGGCGGCCAGGCGCATCGCCAGCAATGAATGCCCACCCAGGGCAAAGAAATCGTCATCGGCAAATACCTGCTCGCGCTGAAGCAAACGAGCGAAAACGGCAGCAATCTCGCTTTCCAACCCGGGTTGCGGCTCACGCCCGGCCTTTCCCCCCCCGGTTTGCGGCTGTGGCAAGGCTTTGCGATCGAGCTTGCCGTTAGCACTAAGCGGCAACTCGGCCATTTCAACCAGGGCGATCGGCACCATATGCGGCGGCAAGCGATCGGCTAGCGCGGCACGTAGGGCTTCGCTATCCAGATGTACGCCGGGCTGTGGGACCAGGTAACCCACCAGTTGCCGGGCATCGCCGCCCATCGTATCGACAACCGTGCCCTCCAATACCAAGGCATGAGCCACCGCCTGACGTACGCCCGGCAATGACAGCAAGGCGTGGTCGATCTCACTGAGTTCTATCCGCTGACCGCGAATTTTCAGCTGATCGTCACTGCGCCCCAGATATTCTACCGAGCCGTCTGGCAGCCAACGGGCAACATCACCGGTGCGATACATCCGGCCACCGTTGCCCTGCGGATCGGCGACGAAGCGGCTGGCGGTAAGGTCCGGCCTGGCCAGATAACCATGAGCCAGTTGCACGCCTGTCAGATAAAGATCGCCAGCTACGCCCGGCGGTACAGGGCGTAAGCGCGCGTCGAGAATGCGTAAACCGGTATTCCACACTGGCAGACCAATAGGGATGTTAGCACCGGTGACAGCAGCGAGGGCGTCACCAAAGGCCGGATGCCAGGTCACATCCACCGCCGCCTCGGTAGGGCCGTAAAGGTTATGCAACGGCACCTGAGTGCGGCTCTGCCACAAGCGGCACAACTCTGCCGATAATGCTTCACCGCTACAGAACACCTGACGCAGTGGCTGGCAATGGGCGATGGCGGTTGTGCTGTCCAAGGCACCGACAAAGGCCGCCAACATCGAAGGAACAAAGTGCATGGTAGTGACTTTATGCCGATCGATCAGCGTTTGCAGTTGTTGAGGATCGCGGTGAGCCTCCGGCGGTGCCATCACTAACTGCGCGCCCACTATCAATGGCCAGAAGAATTCCCACACCGAGACGTCAAAGCTGCACGGCGTTTTTTGCAGCACCACATCATCTGCCGCCAACGGGTACTGATGCTGCATCCACAGTAAACGGTTAACGATGGCCTGATGCCCAACCAACACGCCCTTTGGCCGCCCGGTTGAGCCGGATGTGAAGATGATATAGGCCGGATGATGCGGCGTCGGGCCTTGGATCGCACTCGGTGCAGCGGCGGTGGCTACCAGTGGTGCATCGTATAACAGCACTTCCCCCTGCCCCACAAAACGAGCCTGTTGGGAGGCATCGGTGATAATCAGACGTGGGGCTGCGTCTTCCAGCATCATGCTGAGGCGCTCATCTGGATAGCCGGTATCCAGTGGTAAATAGGCCGCCCCCGCTTCCACAATCGCCATTAACGCCAGCGACAGGAAGACAGAACGCGGCAATGCCACGGCCACGATGTCGCCCGGTTGCACACCCTGATCCACCAAACGCTGGGCCAGAGCGATCACCTGTTCGCGAGTTTCGCGGTAGTTAAACCGATGGTATTCATCTGCCAGCGCCGGGGCATTCGGGGTTTTATTCGCCTGCTCGACCAGCAGACCACTAAGGGTCTGGGCTGCCACCGGATAAGCGGTGTCATTCACCTTGGCCAGCAGTGCGTGATCTTTTTCACTCAGCAAATCGGCTTCGCTCACCGGCAATGTCGGTTGGGCCGCAAACTGCCGCAGCAACAGCGGCAAGCGCTGTAAGTGCTCCGTCAATTCGGCCAACTGATAACGCTCGGCATTGGCCAATAGCTCAATCTTCAGCGTGCCCACCTCGTCGATAAACAAGGCGATTTCCAAATCACGCACCGGGCCAGAAGCCAGATCGTGAGTGATCCCTTTGATACCAGCAAAATCGAGCTGGTAGTCGAACATCTTGAAGTTGAAGACGGTGCCATACAGCGGCTGGCTGTCGCCAATACGCCCCAGATCGCGCTGTACCTGTTCGGCATCATAGCGCTGATGGCGGCGGGCAAACTTCAGTTCACGGCTGATTTGCGCGGCGATATCGGCAAGCGTAGCCTGCGGCGTGACGTGCATCTCCACCGGCAGCACGTTAATCACTGGCCCGGTGGCACAAAGCGCAGCCGAGCCCATGCGGCGCATAAAAATAAACCCGGCGCTGTAGCGGGTTTGCCCTGTCAGACGAGCCACCCACACGGCCACCAGCGCCATCGCCATATCGGCAGCGCTGAGCTGTTGTTGCTGGCCTACGCTGACCAGTGGTGCAAGATCCTGCGCGGCACAGAACTGTGCCAAGCGGTGAATACGCGTCGAGGGTGCCTGCCCGGCCAACGGTTGCGGGCATAGGGTGGCTGGCATGGGCAACTGCCGTGCCTTGTTCAACCAAAAATCGGCATCACGCTGATAACCAGGGGATTGCTGGTATTGCTGATATTCCGCCACCACATCGCTAAAAGGCGTGAACGGCGTCGGTTCCGGCTGCTCATGCTGACATAGGCGGGTATAAATATTGGCGATACGGCGTGCAATGGCGGTAAAGCTGAAGCCATCGACCACCAGATGATGGTAACGCTGATACCAGAACCAGCGATCGTCGGCCAGACGCATCAGGATATGGCGATACAGCGGTTTGCCGCTGCTCACTCGTAATTCAGCACCAAGGTCGATCTGCATCAACGCGTGGGCCGCCGCCTCTGCATCCGCCGAGTCGCTTAAATCAATCCATTCCGGCGCAGCCAACGGCATCGTGGCGTCGTAATACTGCATTGGCACACCATCACGCTCGACGAAACGCAGCCGTAAGGTATCCACTTCAGCCAGGCCCAGTGAGATCGCCTGTAACAGGTGGTCTTTGTCCAGCGGGCCATTCAGCTCGATATAATGAGCAACCGCATAGGCATTGCCGTACGGTGAAATTTGATCGGCAACCCAAATACCGGGCTGCGCGGCCACCAATGGCAACTCAACGGTCACCTGTTGCCCGGTGGGTAAAATAGAGGTTTCTGACACGACGTTCGCTCCTGTTGTCGGTTCTTGCTGCTGCGTCTCCATCACGCCTTACGCAGTGATGCGGACCGCATATCCTGCCAATTCTGTTCTAGCCAGTTGACGCAGTGCTCCCGGGACGCCGGGCCAAAAACGCTGACCCAACCAGTCGGGATGGCGCTGAAATCCGGCCATAGGCTGTAAAACAGCTCTTCATTACGCAGGACGTAGCAAACTTGCTGCTCGTCATCGAACGGGTTTAAGGTTTCCATTACTTGCTCCTTAAGCATGAAGAGGGTTGGCGGACGGCTTCAATGCGGCACGGAGGTTGACCAACTCCGACCAATGCGCTTGTAGACCATCGAGTAAGCCACCACGCCAGCACAGCGCATCGTGCCCGCCCTCCACTAGCCGATATTGCACCTGATGCCCGGTTGCGTTTAACAGGGCCGCCATGCGGTCATTCACCCGGTGGACCAGCTTTTCATGCGCCCCAGCCTCTAAAAACACCTTCAGCTTGCCGCGCGCACCCAACTGCCGCTCTTCTACCTGGCGGATCAACCAGCAGGCATCCTCCGGCACGGTGGGGAGCTGCAACATATCGCGGCGTGGCCACCAGAAAGAGCCCGATTGGCTGATGGTGGCACCAAAATATTCCGGCCAGCGCAGGCCAGCATAGAGCGCCCCCAAGCCCCCAAAGCTTTGCCCTGCAACTACGGTATTGGCAGCCTCACGGCTGTGCGGTGCCCAGTCGGCCAATTGCGGTAATAACTCTTCCTGTAGGGCCAACCAAAACTCATCGTTGCAGGTCAGTTCCCGTGCGCGGTGTTGCTGGTCGATCACGTCGATCAGCAGGTAGACCGCCTCCGGCAGTTGGCCAGTACGCGTCAGTTGCATCAGCGGATCCCAGACCGGCATCTGATTGGCCCAGAATTGGCCGTCCAGCAAAATAGCCAATGGCCGCGCCGCCGGGTTACTTTCACCGGTGGAGTAGATCCAGACGTGGCGGGAGGTTCCCAATCGCTGGCTATGCCAGGTATGCCGTTGCAGTTTGGCTGGAGGTGCAGGCGTACAGCGGCCGCTGGTCACGGCATAGTTGTCAAAGTCCCGCCAGGCCGGCTGTTGAGGAGCCTGTGGCATATGCAGGCCAGAAAGAGTATGCCCCCCGACTCCAGGCCAGGCGCGGTAAGGATTAAGCAGATCGTGAGTTGCGTTGGCAAACACCTGGTGCCACCAGTGGCGAATAGAAAGCATGTTGGCGTGGGGATTATCCCCCTGAGGTTCGAACGGACGATCCTCCATGCAGGGGATAAAACAGTAGCTACCGCGCCAGTCGCCTTGCAGCTCGGTTTGCCAATACCAGACGTCCGACCCAGTGAGGCGTTGCAGGCTCTGAGGAGGAGAAGCTTGATGATGATCGGTGAGGCAATTGATATGGATCCAGACTCGTTGATAAGCCGAGGTCAGTTCACCGCCCTGAGGATCGCGCCACAAGAACGTTACCTTCCATCGCCCATTATCTAGCGGTTCCACCAAAGGGGTGCCACGCCGGGCGATATCCAGCCACCAACCGTGGCTCCCTGCATGCTTGCTCGCCAAAAACGTACTGCTTGCTGGTTGTTGTTCAGTTTTCAAAACGCCCACTCATTGTGTTGTTGGCAAGGCACGCCGTGCGACTCACCGGTTCCCAAATACCAAACGGCATAAGGAATACTATTGATAATTATTTGCATTTGCAATAGTGTATACAAGCTTGAAATAGAGCGGGCATTCTTCAACAGGGATGGATGCCGAATTATTGAGCGGGATCTTGCTGCCAGTCAGCCTGGCCTCTGGGTTTCGTTACTATTTTCGACTACACAATAAAACTACAACAAACCGTTCCGTGACCGGTTGTCACATAGCGCCGCATCAGGAAGGGTTGTTAGGTAGGAACCTCAAAATGAATCGGAAGTTATCTCGTTATTCTTTAGCCACACTCATCGGGTTAGGATTGGGCACATCTGCATTTTCCGTTACGGTCAATGCCGAGCAAACGGCCCCCCCCTCAGACAGCGCCGCGCTGGCTGAGAAAAGCAAAAAAGAATCCGCCTCTGAAGATGTCATCGTCGTCACCGCCGCCAAACAAAACCTTCAAGCTCCCGGCGTTTCCACCATCACTGCCGAAGAAATCAAAAGACGCCCTCCCGCTCGTGATATCAATGAGCTGATCCGTACCATGCCAGGGGTCAACCTGACCGGTAACTCCACCAGCGGCCAGCGGGGCAACAACCGCCAACTCGATATTCGTGGTATGGGGCCAGAAAATACCCTGATCCTGATCGACGGCAAACCGGCCAGCAGCCGTAACTCGGTGCGCCAAGGCTGGCGCGGTGAGCGTGATACCCGTGGCGATACCGCCTGGGTGCCGCCGGAGATGATCGAACGTATCGAAGTGCTGCGTGGCCCAGCGGCTGCCCGCTACGGTAACGGCGCGGCAGGTGGCGTGGTCAACATCATCACCAAAAAAGCTGGCCAGGACCTGCACGGAACACTGAACGGTTATTTCAACGTACCGCAGCATAAGGATGAAGGCGCTACCAAGCGTACCGACTTCAGCCTTTCCGGCCCGTTAAGCGATCAGTTGAGCTTCCGTCTGTTTGGTGGCTACAGCAAAACGCAGGCCGACGCCTGGGATATCAACCAGGGACATCAGTCCGAACGTACCGGCTCCTATGCCAATACTCTGCCTGCCGGTCGTGAAGGGGTGGTCGACAAAAATATCGATGCCTTGCTGAGCTGGGAATTCGCCCACCTGCAGACCTTGGATTTCCAGTACGCCTATGGCCGCCAGGGCAACCTGTACGCCGGGGATACCCAGAACACCAACACCAATGCACTGGTGCAGAGCAACTACGGTAAAGAAACCAACCGTATGTATCGTGAAACCTATGCGGTCAATTATCGTGGCGCATGGGATAACGGCGTTAGCACCAACAACTACGTCCAGTTTGAGCGCACGCGCAATACCCGTTTAGCCGAAGGGTTGGCCGGGGGCCTGGAAGGGATCTTCGCCAGCGACAGTTACAACACCACCCGTCTGGACGATTTCCTGGCCCATAGTGAAGTCAGTATTCCGTTCGATATGTGGGTGCCGCAAACCGCCACGCTGGGTACCGAGTGGAACCAGCAGAAAATGAAAGATCCTTCTTCGACCACCCAGTCGCTGACCGGCACTAATACCGGGGGAGCGATCCCAGGTACCAATAGTACCAACCGCAGTCCGTATTCCTCCGCAGATATCTTCTCGCTGTTTGCCGAAGATAATATTGAACTGACTGATACCACAATGCTGACCCCAGGCCTGCGTTATGATCACCACTCCATGGCCGGTAACAACTGGAGCCCGTCGCTTAACCTGTCACAGGAATTGGGCGATCTGTTTACCCTGAAAATGGGTATCGCTCGCGCCTATAAAGCCCCCAACCTGTTCCAGAGCAACGGCGATTATATTCTCTACAGCAAAGGCCAGGGCTGTGCCGCCAGCTCGACGGGGACCGGCTGCTATCTGATGGGTAATGACGACCTTAAGGCCGAGAACAGCATCAACAAAGAGATCGGGCTGGAATTCCACCATGAAGGTTGGCTGGCCGGCATCACCTACTTCCGTAACGATTACCGCAACAAGATCGAAGCGGGCTATTCGCCAACGGCCTCTAACGCCAGTAAAACCGATATCTATCGCTGGGAGAACGTGCCTAAAGCGGTGATCCAGGGTCTGGAAGGAACGTTGAACGTGCCGGTGAGCGAAACGGTAGCCTGGAACAACAACGCTACCTACATGATTGAGAACGAGAATAAAACTACCGGTGATTACCTGTCGATTATTCCCAAGTTCACCATCAACTCAACCCTGAGCTGGCAGGCCACGCAGGATCTGTCTTTGCAGACCACAGCGACCTGGTATGGCCGTCAAAAGCCGAAGAAATACAACTACCGTGGGGAGCCAACCGCTGGGCCGGAAACTCATGAGGTCAGCCCTTACGCAATCTTTGGCCTGAGCGGCACCTATGCGTTGACTAAAAATGTCAGCGTGACGACGGGAATCGAGAACCTGTTCGACAAACGCCAGTTCCGTTCCGGTAACTCGCAAAACGTAGGTAACCCAGTCACCGGGGCAGTCAATATCTATGGTGCCGGGGCGGCAACCTATAACGAACCGGGTCGGACTTACTTTATGAGCCTGAACACCCAGTTCTAAATGTGTGCTACCAAGTCAATCTCAGCGCGGCGCTTATGCCGCGCTTTTTTTTGCCGTTTTCCTCAATCATCCCGATCCCGCTGCTGCCCATTTCGGGTTAGAGTAGCGGTGACAAAGGAGAAATGATGGATCCACAGCAACAAATTATTGATTGGTTACGCCAAGATAGTGAACGTATGCAGGCATTGGCGACCGCCCGGCGGCTCGGGCTGAACGATTGGTGCCTGGGTGCGGGCTTCGTGCGTAATCTGGTGTGGGACCGGCAGCATGGTTTTACGGCCAGCACGCCGCTTAATGATATCGATGTGATCCATTTTGATTCGCGCCATAGCGATGCCGAGCGCGACCAAATGTTGGAGTCGCGCCTGTTGGAGTGGTCAGCACAACCCTGGTCGGTTAAGAATCAGGCGCGTATGCACCTGCGTAGTCACCGCGCGCCCTATCGCGACAGCGAAGACGCCATCAGTTATTGGACGGAGATCGAAACCGCCGTGGGTGCCCGATTGCAGGCCGATGGCAGCATCCAGCTCGTTGCCCCTTTTGGCCTACAGGCGCTGTTCAATCACAGCATCACCTTCAATCCCAAGAGCAACAACCTGGCCGCTTTCGAGCAGCGCGTAGTGGAGAAACAGTGGCTCGAACTCTGGCCACGGCTAAAGCTGATGCCAAGGTAAAGTTTTGCCGCGATTTGCCGATACCTTTGGCAAGCTGCCTGGGAGGATCGCATGTCGACCAACATTACCATGATTGTGCCCATCAAGAACCCGATTGCCGGAGTCCGCGAGGTATTCACCGCCACGGGTAAAGGCGGGGCTGCACTGATGTCGGCACCGGTTAACAATGTCCCTGAAGGGGAGAAATCCAAGAAAACTGATAATGATGCGCCAGTAACCCCAAAAGATAGCAGCGCGGCGTCACGTATTGCAGCGCTGTATAAGCAGATCCAGAACCTGCAGCAAAAACTGATCGAACTGAAAGACTCGGGTGGCGACACTCAAGAGATCGAACAGCAAAAACAGCTGATCATGAGCCAGATTGAAATGCTCCAGGCTGAGATCGCGCGCATTCAGAAACAAGAAATGGAAAAACAGCAGCAAGAGCAGATGGCCAAAGCCATGAGCGGTGATGGGGTTAACCGCCCGACCGACGCCAACGCCGTGGACGTTTATATCTAGACGATAAAGGGGCGCAACATGGCGTTACGCCCATCGACTCAGCTTTTCTTCAGGGGTTTGATCAGGTGATCCAACCCTTCAATTTTAATCGCCAACGTCATTTCCATCAGCATTCCCAGTCTGCCGTTGGGGAATTCGCCCTTACGGGCGAACCACAGCAGATACTCTTCCGGCAGGTCAATCAGCACCCTGCCCTGGTATTTGCCAAAAGGCATCACGGTGTTGGCGATTTCAATCAGGTTCTCTTTTTCCATCAGGCCCCCAGCAGGCGGATCATCTCTGCCTCGTCGATCACCTCGATCCCCAGTTCCTGTGCCTTGACCAGCTTGGAGCCAGCAGCTTCACCGGCGATCACCAGATCGGTTTTCTTGGATACGCTGCCACTGACCTTGGCCCCCAGCGCCGTCAGCCGATCTTTGGCTTCATCACGGGAAAGCTGGCTGAGAGAACCGGTCAGCACCACGGTTTTACCGGCAAACGGGCTGTCGATCTCTTCAGCTACCACCACGATCGGAGCAGGCCAGTTAATGCCGATTTCTGGACTAATCAGCTCGGCGATCACCTGTTGGTTATGGGCTTCGGCAAAGAAGTTCACCACGTGGCTGGCTACCACTTCGCCCACGTCCGGGACCTGTTTCAACGTATCCAGGTCGGCCTCTTGCAGCTTCTCCAACGAGCCAAAGTGCGCTGCCAGACCGGCTGCTGTAGCCTCACCCACTTCCCTAATACCCAACGCATACAGGAAGCGCGCAAAGGTAGTTTGTTTGGCGGTGGTCAAGGCGTTGACCAGATTCTGTGCCGATTTTGGCCCCATGCGATCCAGCCCGGTGAGAAGACCGGCGGAAAGACGGAACAGATCGGCTGGCGTTTTGACATATTCCTTATCGACCAGTTGTTCGATAATTTTATCGCCCATGCCGTCAACGTCCATCGCCCGGCGGGAAACGAAGTGCTTCAGCGCCTCTTTACGTTGGGCACCGCAGATCAGCCCGCCGGTGCAGCGCGCAATGGCTTCGCCTTCCACTCGTTCCACATCGGAACCGCACACCGGGCAATGCTGTGGGAATACCACTTCACGCGCGTCCTGCGGGCGACGATCTTCGATCACCCCGACCACTTTCGGGATCACATCCCCGGCACGGCGCACGATCACCGTATCGCCGATGCGCAGGCCAAGGCGTTCGATTTCATCGGCATTATGCAGCGTGGCATTGCTGACTATCACCCCGGCCACCAATACTGGCTCAAGACGTGCGACCGGCGTAATCGCACCGGTACGCCCGACCTGGAATTCCACTTCACGCACCACGGTGAGCTGCTCTTGCGCCGGGAACTTGAATGCCGTAGCCCAGCGCGGTGCACGAGCAACAAAGCCCAGAGATTCTTGCAGATCGATATCGTCGATCTTCACCACCACGCCGTCGATATCAAAGCCAAGATTGATGCGGTCCTGTTCTACCTGACGATAAAACGCCAGCACCTCATCGCTACCGGTACAGAGCTTAACGCGATCGCTCACCGGCAAGCCCCAGGCTTTAAACTGCATCAAGCGTTGCCAATGGCTGCGTGGCAATTCGCCCCCTTCCAGCAGGCCAACACCGTAGCAGAAGAAGGTCAGCGGGCGCTTGGCAGTGATACGCGGATCAAGCTGACGCAACGAGCCCGCCGCCGCGTTACGCGGGTTGGCGAAGATTTTGCCGTCTTTGCGGCGCGCCTCTTCGTTCATCTGCTCAAAGCCGGCATGCGGCATAAAGACTTCGCCACGCACTTCCACCCTGCGCGGAATATTGTCGCCAGTCAGGCGCAGCGGGATGGCGCGGATAGTGCGCACATTAGAGGTGATATTTTCCCCGGTGGTGCCATCACCACGCGTGGAGGCACGCACCAGCTCGCCATCTTCATACAGTAGGCTGACGGCCAACCCGTCCAGCTTCAGCTCACAGCAGAAGGTCAGCGGCTCGCTGCTTTTGAGGCGATCCTGCACGCGCTTGTAAAACGCCAGATAGCTTTCTTCATCAAAGACGTTGTCCAACGACAGCATCGGCACTTCATGCCGCACCTGATCAAACGCCGCCAAAGGGGCGGCCCCGACGCGCTGCGTCGGCGAATCGGCGGTGATCAGCTCAGGATGGGCCTCTTCCAGCTCACGCAGCTCACGCATCAGGCGATCGTATTCCGCATCCGGGATCTCCGGCGCATCGAGTACGTGATACTGATATTCGTGATGGCGCAATGAGGTGCGTAGTTGATTGATTGTTTCGTTAATCGATGCCATGGCTCACCATCAAAGATAAAAAACCCCCGGCTGGCGGGGGTTCTGGATTACGGATTATGCAGTGCGCAGGCAACCGGTCAGGCGTTGTTTTCCAACACTTCGCGGATACGTGCTTTATAGGTTTCCAGCTTTTGCGGGGTCATCATGCGGCGCTCATCGTCAAGCACCACGCCACCCACATCGTCGGCAATACGTTGTGCCGATTGCAGCATCAGCTTGAAGTTCTGATTAGCGTCGCCGTAAGACGGCACCATCATAAACATCGAGACGCCCTGCGTGGAGAAATCGGACATCATTTCCGGATCGAATGAGCCAGGCTTGACCATATTGGCCAGGCTGAACAGCACGGGACCACTACCTGCCGGGCTGATATGGCGATGGAAGATATTCATCTGGCCAAATTGGAAACCCGCCTGCAACACGCTCTGCAGCAAGACTTCCCCCCCGATAACGCCACCTTGATGAGCAGCGACGTGCAGCACCAATACGGTTTCCTGCAATTTTGCCGGTTTCAACGATTCCGGCGCGGGCTGCGGTTCAGGCACAGGCTCTGCATGTTGGAAAGCAGGCTCTGGCGCAGGAGCGGTAGCCGGAGGCATATCGTCAACGCGCGGCTCACGACGCACAACAGGTTGCTGCGGCTCTTCGTCCTCGTCCTGGGCATAGTTATCCAGCAGGATGTCATCATACTCCGGCCGCTGAGAAAGCGGCGCGGGCTGGGCTGGCCGAGACGCAGGTTGAGCTGCTGGAGCTGGCCTTGGTGCAATTACCGGCTCTTCGCGTGCGACATCGATATGGCCCATTGATGGCTCATCCTCAACTTCAGCGCGAGTGGCACGGATACGTACCTCTCCCACGCTTTCGGCAGGATCATCAAGTGGAGTAGGTTCACGCTCGTTTTTCGAGCGTTTGGCTGGGCGATCGCGAAAAAGGGACGAGCGTTCCTTACGGCTGGTCCAAAGACCATGTAATAACAACGCTATTATGGCGATCGCGCCAACAACGATTAATATCAGACGCAAATCCTGCATCATTGCTATCTCTGTTGTTCCAAGACATTGCCACCGCGGCAAACATTCACTCTTTAACTCTATTTGCCCGCAGGCACAAGTGCAAGTCCGTGCTGAACTTTATGCCAATAAAGATGATTATCCGGCATTTTTTTGCTGTTTTTTCAGCCAATGTGGCTCTAGCCAGTGGAAAATCAACCCTATATGATAGGTTAGCCTGTTTAGCCAAAGAGAAAATCTTAAGATATGTCCTATGTTCCTCCCCCTGTCGGACCCACCAACGGCTTCCATTATTTTGCCCAAGGATGGCGCCTGATTTCGCGCCCGGGTATTAAACGCTATGTCGTCTTGCCGTTGCTGGTGAACGTGCTGCTGATGGGTTCTGCCTTCTGGTGGCTGTTCAGCCAACTGGGCGACTGGATCCCGAGCATGATGAGCCATGTGCCAAGCTGGCTACAGTGGCTGAGTTATTTACTCTGGCCGATGGCGGTCATTTCCGTGCTGTTGGTGTTCAGTTACCTGTTCAGCACCATCACCAACCTGATCGCCGCCCCGTTTTGCGGACTGTTGGCGGAACAGCTCGAAGGCAGCCTGACTGGCAAACCGTTGCCGGATACCGGTATGCTCGGCGTGGTCAAAGATCTGCCGCGCATCATGTCCCGTGAATGGCGCAAACTGATGTATTACCTGCCGCGCGCGCTGGGCCTGCTGTTACTCTATTTTATACCGGGCATCGGCCAAACGTTGGCACCGGTGCTGTGGTTCCTGTTCAGCGCCTGGATGCTGGCCATTCAATACTGCGATTATCCATTTGATAACCACAAGGTCAGCTTCGCCGAGATGCGCCAGGCGTTGCGCCAGCACAAAACCGACAACCTGCAGTTTGGCGCGTTGGTCAGCCTGTTCACCATGATCCCCATCCTCAATCTGGTGATCCTGCCGGTGGCGGTCTGCGGTGCCACGGCGATGTGGGTAGACCGTTATCGTGCACAATTTGTTCGTCACTAACGGCTTTATTTGAGGGCGCTTCTTGCGCCCTTGCTATTGTGATTAAAACTTATTCTCTAATAACATATCGATATACCAATTCTTTACTTCCCTGCCGAGACCGTTAGCGTATGCTTTCGATGTTCCCTACATTTCATAGAGTTATAAGGACGGGCCATGAGCAAGATTTACCAAGACAACTCATTAACAATCGGCCATACGCCGCTGGTTCGTCTGAACCGTATCGGCAACGGACGCATTCTCGCCAAGGTTGAATCTCGCAACCCGAGCTTCAGCGTCAAATGCCGCATCGGTGCCAATATGATTTGGGATGCTGAAAAACGTGGCATTCTTAGCGCAGGCAAAGAACTGGTGGAGCCAACCAGTGGCAACACCGGTATCGCCCTGGCGTTTGTCGCCGCGGCACGGGGCTACAAGCTCACGCTGACCATGCCGGAAACCATGAGCATCGAACGTCGTAAACTGCTCAAGGCGCTGGGTGCCAATCTGGTGCTGACCGAAGGTGCCAAAGGCATGAAAGGGGCGATCGCCAAGGCCGAAGAGATTGTGGCCACCGATCCGAATCGCTACATCCTGCTGCAACAGTTCAGCAACCCGGCCAACCCGGAAATCCACGAACAAACCACCGGCCCGGAAATCTGGGAAGATACCGATGGCGAGGTCGATGTCTTTATCGCGGGCGTCGGCACTGGCGGTACGCTGACCGGCGTCAGCCGCTTTATCAAGAACACCAAGGGCAAAGCCATCACCACAGTGGCGGTTGAACCGACCGACTCACCGGTCATCAGCCAGGCGTTGGCAGGCCAGGAAATCAAACCCGGTCCGCACAAAATCCAGGGCATCGGTGCCGGTTTCATTCCTGGCAACCTGGATCTGAGCCTGGTTGACCGCGTCGAGCAGATCACCAACGACGAAGCCATCAGCATGGCACGCCGTCTGATGGAAGAAGAAGGTATCCTGGCCGGGATTTCTTCCGGTGCCGCCGTGGCGGCCGCCGTCAAACTTTCCGAAGAAGCCGACTTTACCGACAAGACAATTGTGGTTATTCTGCCTTCTTCAGGTGAGCGCTACTTGAGCACCGCTTTGTTTGCCGATCTGTTCACCGAACAGGAACTGCAGCAATAGCGCAAACAGTGCACAAATAGCTAAAAAAGCACCTATTCAGGTGCTTTTTTTGTGGACTGGATCAAAGTTTACACCACTCAACGATTGATTTTCGCCGCTGGCTTTAGTATTTAACCGGTCAATTATTTCGATGCGCAAAATTAATCACCTTCCTGCCATTGTTTGAGCTGAATCGATTTACTCATTTGTCGCTCAAGCGAAAAACACGGCATAATGGGGAGCTGATTGAAACAACGCCAGATGCTCGGATTTTTTGATCTGAAATGCTTAAAGCGTCGTTTTATGTTGCATCAACGCTCGCCCCTGTACCATAGTCAGGCGCTAACCAGACAAGCTAAAATCACGCCATTAGGCTAAACTTTAGCTCCACAACCTTAAATCCGATAAGTTGGGGAAACATCAATGTTCCAGCAAGAAGTGACTATCACCGCTCCGAATGGTCTGCACACTCGCCCTGCCGCTCAGTTCGTAAAAGAAGCCAAAGGCTTCACGTCTGACATCACCGTGACTTCCAACGGCAAGAGCGCTAGCGCCAAAAGCCTGTTTAAGCTGCAAACTCTGGGCCTGACCCAAGGAACAGTAGTCACCATCGAAGCCGTTGGTGAAGACGAGCAGAAAGCCGTTGAGCACTTGGTAAAACTGATGGCAGAGCTTGAGTAATCGGCCCGTCTTTTTAGTTAACACCAGTCAAGAGTAAGGTAGGGTTATGATTTCAGGCATTTTAGTATCACCGGGTATCGCTTTTGGTAAGGCTCTCTTGCTGAAGGAAGATGAAATTGTCATCAACCGGAAAAAAATCTCTGCAGACCATGTAGAGCAGGAAATCTCACGTTTTCTGGCAGGCCGCGCCAAAGCGTCTGAACAGCTGGAAGTAATCAAAACCAAGGCAGGCGAAACCTTCGGCGAAGAAAAAGAAGCGATCTTCGAAGGCCACATCATGCTGTTGGAAGACGAAGAGCTTGAGCAGGAAATCATAGCCCTCATCAAAGACGATCTGGCGTCTGCCGATGCGGCAGCCTACACCGTGATCGAAGGCCAGGCGAAAGCGCTGGAAGAATTAGACGACGAATACCTGAAAGAGCGCGCGGCTGACGTGCGTGATATCGGTAAACGTCTGCTGCAAAACATCCTGGGCCTGGCGATTGTTGATCTGACCGCCATTCAAGATGAGGTGATCCTGGTCGCGAAGGACCTGACACCGTCAGAAACCGCACAGCTGAACCTGGACAAAGTGCTGGGCTTCATCACCGATCTGGGTGGCCGTACTTCCCACACCTCGATCATGGCTCGCTCCCTGGAACTGCCCGCTATCGTTGGCACCAGCGACGTGACCACCCAGGTGAAAAACGGCGATTACCTGATCCTGGATGCGGTTAACAACAAGATTTACGTCAACCCGACGGCCGAGGTGATTGAACAGCTGAAAGCGGTTCATACCCAATACGTCACCGAGAAAAACGATCTGGCCAAGCTGAAAGACCTGCCGGCGATCACGCTGGACGGGCATCAGGTTGAAGTCTGTGCCAACATCGGTACCGTGCGCGACGTCGCCGGTGCGGAGCGCAATGGCGCCGAAGGTGTCGGCCTGTATCGTACCGAATTCCTGTTCATGGACCGCGACTCACTGCCAACCGAAGACGAGCAGTTCTCGGCTTACAAGGCCGTTGCGGAAGCCATGGGCTCACAGGCAGTTATCGTCCGTACCATGGACATCGGCGGCGATAAAGACCTGCCGTACATGAACCTGCCAAAAGAAGAGAACCCGTTCCTGGGCTGGCGCGCGATCCGTATCGCGATGGACCGCCGGGAAATCCTGCACGCTCAGCTGCGCGCCATTCTGCGTGCCTCTGCTTTCGGTAAACTGCGCATCATGTTCCCGATGATCATCTCGGTGGAAGAAGTGCGCGATCTGAAGGGCGAGCTGGAAACGCTGAAAGCGCAGCTGCGTGAAGAAGGCAAAGCCTTTGACGAGAGCATTGAAGTGGGCGTGATGGTGGAAACACCAGCTGCGGCAGTGATCGCTCGCCACCTGGCGAAAGAAGTCGACTTCTTTAGTATTGGGACAAACGATTTAACCCAGTATACTCTGGCAGTAGATCGCGGCAACGAGCTGATTTCTCATCTCTATAACCCGATGTCCCCATCAGTGCTTGGCCTGATCAAACAGGTTATTGATGCATCTCACGCAGAAGGCAAGTGGACCGGTATGTGCGGCGAGCTGGCTGGCGATGAGCGTGCTACACTGTTGCTTTTGGGCATGGGGCTGGATGAGTTCAGCATGAGTGCGATTGCAATCCCGCGCATCAAGAAAATTATTCGTAATACCAATTTCGAAGATGTGAAGGCATTGGCAGCGCAGGCCTTGGAACAACCAACGGCACAGGATTTGATGAACTGCGTCAATAAGTTCATCGAAGAAAAAACGCTCTGCTAAAATTCCACGACACTGGAACGCCGCCCAATTTAATGCTTAGGAGAAGATCATGGGTTTGTTCGATAAACTGAAGTCTCTGGTTTCTGATGACAAGAAAGACATGGGCACTATCGAGATCGTCGCTCCACTTTCTGGCGAGATCGTCAATATCGAAGATGTACCGGACGTCGTATTCGCCGAGAAGATCGTCGGCGATGGCATTGCTATCAAACCTGCTGGCAACAAAATGGTTGCTCCGGTTGACGGCACTATCGGTAAAATTTTCGAAACCAACCATGCGTTCTCTATCGAATCTGATAGCGGCATTGAGCTGTTCGTGCACTTTGGTATCGACACCGTTGAACTGAAAGGCGAAGGCTTCAAACGCATCGCGGAAGAAGGCCAGCGCGTCAAGAAAGGCGATGTGATTATCGAGTTCAATCTGGCCCTGCTGGAAGAGAAAGCCAAGTCTACCCTGACTCCGGTGGTTATCTCCAACATGGACGAGATCAAAGAGCTGATCAAACTGTCCGGCAGCGTCACCGTTGGCGAGACCCCGATCATCCGCATCAAGAAGTAATCGCGGTTCGATCGTAAAAATGGCGCCTTTATCGGCGCCATTTTTTTATCCAGAACTTCTAAGCCCTACTGCGCTACCAGCGGCTCCGCTTGTAGCTCCTGTTGCTGTCTTTCACGCTCCAAAGCCAATACGCCACGATGTGACAGATAGCAGAACAAGATGCAGCACACCACACCGCCCATCAGCAGATAAAAGCCTCCATGCCATCCCATGTTATCAACCATCACGCCAAACAGGCTGGTGCCCAGCGTGGCCCCAAAGATATAGCTCATAAAGCCACGCAGGCCGACGGCGGAGCCGACAGCAAAACTGGGAACGATCTCCATCGTCTGTACCGAAGCCAGGAACTGTGGCACATAGATCAGGCAACCGACGATGGCGGCAAAGATGGTGACCATCAACAGCGAGTCACTCTTCCAGTAACCAATCAGGCAGATAAAAATCATCACCATGCAGATCATCGCCAGCGGCATACGGCGTCCCTTGAACAGCTTATCCGACAGCCACCCAGCCAACAATGTGGACGGGATCGCCGCCCATTCAAAGAACAAAAACGCGATGCTCATCTGCTCTTTGGAAAAATGTTTTTCGGTGAGCAGGTAGATGGGCAGCCAACTGATCATGCCAAAGCGCACCATGTAGACAAATACGTCCACCAGCGACACATACCAGGCATTTTTATTACGCAGGACATAAGTACAGAAGATCTGGAAGGCGCTCATATTTTCCGGTGCCTGCTCCTGCACACCGGTTTTCACCCTGATGGTTTCTTCCGGCATCATTTGTTCCAGGGCAGGCAGACCTTCACTGCGCGGGGAGCCTTTACCCAGCCACAACACCACCAAAGCAAACAGCACTGCCACGCCCGCTGGGACGATATAGCTGGCACTCTGCCAGTGTTCACTGCCCAACACCGCAAAAGCCACGCCAACGATGGGGGCCACCACCCCACCGCCGATATTGTGGGATATATTCCAAAATGCGCCAACGCGGCCGCGCTCACGGCGTGGGAACCAGTTGGCGATGGTAATGAACGAAGGGCCTACGCCCATCCCCTGGAACAGGCCGTTAAACACCACCAATGCGGCAAAGATCCAGAAAGCTGAGCTGAATCCCAAACCGACGTTGACGATGGCACACAGCACCAGGCCACAGGCCATAAACACTTTGGGATTGGCCTTATCGGCCAGGCTGCTCATCACCCCTTTGCTGATGCCGTAGGCAATCAGCATGCAACTGCTCAACATGCCGATCTGCGTCGCACTCAGATCCAGATGCTCTTTCAGGTAGGGCGTCGAAAGCGTGAAGTTGTTACGCACGATGTAATAGGCCAGGTAGCCCAAAAAGACGCTCAGTAACGCCTGCATGCGATAACGCTGGTAGGTTGCCTGCACCTGTTCTGGCGGAACACGCTTTGCCGCCGCGCTAGGTTTTAATAATGAAAACATGTTATTCCCCTGTGAGGTTTATCTGTACTGGCTCAATGCGCCTGCTATTTATTAATAACGCTCGCAGCGGATGGTGTAATTAATTCATTAATAAGACAAGCCCCGTAACATGTGTCAAAATTGACTCAAACCCAAAACAAATAAGCCCATTTTTGACCCATCAATTAACATTACCATTATTAACCAAAAGCCAGTTCGCTCACCTCCCCGCGCCAGAGCGCCACAGCAATGCGGTTGCACACCAAGCCAGCCCACCAGTGGCGATGTTTTTGAAGGCGTTAACAGTATTGATGGTCTATCAATGGTAATATCCTGGCTTCATCAACGTTATAACCCCGGCTAAATCCTATTGGTTCACGAAAATATTTTTGTCCCAAATGTTTTGCGGGTTATTTTTATCGTCATTGCGATTTTATGAATAAGATCACAAACGATGAGGTCGAGGGAGAATTTTATTATGCGTGCAACGCTCATTTTTACGGCAATGGTCTGCTGGCTGTTATCCAGTGTCGCCGGAGCCAAAAGAAATGAACTGGTGATGGCCACTACCTTTTCACCAGAGGCAACCGCCTACCTCATCAGCCGTTGGCAAGGCCAGCCTCAGTCGGTGGTCATCCGCACGCTGAACCGCACCAGCAGTTCCCTGGAACAACTGCTCGACAGCACCGGCAGCGACAACGTCGATCTGGTACTGACCTCCTCCCCCATGCTGCTCCAGCACCTGCAACAGCATCAGCGTCTGGCAAACTATGAGGGTGCTCCGGAACAATCACAGCGGCTGGTACCTGAACCTATCCGCAATACCGCCGTGGCGGTGGCCATTTCGGGCTTTGGCCTGCTAATCAACCGCACCAATCTGGCAGAGAAACGGCTGCCGCTGCCAGACGATTGGGACGATCTGACCGATGCCCGCTACCAGGGTGCTTTGCTGATGAGCAGCCCTTCCCGCTCGGATACCAACCACCTGATGGTGGAATCGCTGTTGCAACAGCGGGGCTGGCAATCTGGCTGGCAAACGATGCTATCGGCGGCCGGTAACCTGATCACCATCTCTTCGCGCAGCTTTGGCGTGGCGGATAAAGTCAAAAGCGGCCTGGGTTCCGTTGGGCCGATTATCGATAACTACGCCAATCTACTGCTCGACGATCCGCATCTGGCCTTCCATTATTTCCCTCAGGCCGCGGCCTCCCCCACCTATATTGCCGTAACGAGCAATAGCCATTATCCCGCTGAGGCCCGGCGCTTTATACAGTTTCTGCTCAGCCCGCAGGGGCAGCGGGTCCTGGCAGATACCAGCACGGGAAAATACCCGGTGGTTCCACTGCCGGCAGATAACCCACGTTTTGCGCAACAGCAAAAGCTGTTACAGCGGCCACCGCTGAATTACTCCCTAATTTTGCAACGTCAGCGCCTGGTGCAAAAGCTGTTTGATACGGCCATCAGCTTCCGCCTGTCTCAGCTCAAGGACGCCTGGAAAGCGTTGCATGGCGCTGAAAGCCGCCTCAAACGGCCTTTGCCGGAAATCCGTGCATTGTTGACCGCCATTCCTGTCACCCTGGCTCAAAGCGAAGATCCTCAGTACCTTAAACAGTTTGCGGCACGTAGCGAGAGTGAGCAGCAGGTCATGGAATGGCAGCTGTTCTTTCAGCAGCAGCAGAGAAAGGCCATCAAGGCGCTGGAAGAGTTGAAATGAGCCGTTTATTGCCGCGCTTCTTTAAACGCCTGACCATCAGCGCCTGCCTGCGGGGAGCCTTTCTCACCGGCGCGCTGCTGACGCTTACCGTCAGCGGGGTCAGCCTATACTCCTGGCATGAGCAAAGCTCGCAGGTCCGCTATGCGCTGGATGATTACTTTCCACGCATCCAATCTTCGTTCGTGATCGAAAGCAATCTGAACACGCTGGTCGATCAGCTCAATGAATTTTTGCAGGCCGCCAATACCAATGCCCGCCTACAGTTGAGAAATCAGATCGTCGGCCATTTGGAACAAATCGAGCAGGCCAGCATGCTGTTGGATAACCCTGAACGTCAGCAAATTCAGGCGACGCTGGCAGAAAGCCGCCAACTGTTGGGCCGATTGGACAACGCGCTGTACAACATGTTTATCGCCGGGGAAAAGGTCAATGAGATCGCCGCGCGCATCAGTTGGCTACATGATGACTTCACCACCGAGCTGAATTCGCTGGTGCAGGATTTCAGTTGGCAACAGGGGGCATTGCTCGATCAGATGGAGACAGGCTCTGGCCAGGTATTCCCCCGATTGCAGGCTAGTTTGCGCGAAGTACAAAGTGAACAACAGCAGGTCTATGCCCTGGCACGCATCGAGAACCAGATCGCCGATGCCCTGCGCGATCGCCTCAACGAGCTGCAATCCGGCGCTGAAGAGCCCACCTCGGTTGCCGAGCATGTACGTTACCTAGCCTATCTGCAAAAGACGGCGAACGAAAATATGCAGGGGTTGCAGGCTCATCCCAGTACCATCACGCTGCGGCAAACCATCGACGAACTGCTGGAGACCGGCATTGCCGAAAACAGTATGCCCGCGGCGATGAAAAACTATCATCAGGCGCAACAGGCACTTACGCTGGCCACTCAGGCCAAGGAGGCCACGCTTGCCCGCTTTCGCACACAGCTGGAATCGCAACTGAGTAACAGCCACCAGCAGATGCAGACCTTTAACCATCGCCTGGAGCAAATCATCCGCGTCAGCGGCAGGCTAATTGTGATCGCCACCCTGCTGGCGATGTTATTGGTGTATTTGCTCAATCACTACTTTATCCGTTCCCGCCTGGTCAAGCGTTTTACCCAGCTGAACCAGGTGGTAGTGCGTATCGGCCTTGGGGAAACCAACGCGGTGATCCCGGTTTACGGTGGCGATGAACTGGGCCGCATCGCACGTCTGTTGCGGCGCACCCTAGGCCAATTGAACCAGCAAAAATCCCGGCTGGAGCAGGAAATTACCGAGCGCAAGGGCATTGAGCTGCATTTGCGTGCCACGCAGGATGAGCTGGTGCAGGCCGCCAAGCTGGCCGTGGTTGGGCAGACCATGACCACCCTGGCCCATGAGATCAATCAGCCGCTGAACGCTCTATCGATGTACCTGTTTACCGCTCGTCATGCGGTGGAGAAACAACAACCAGAGGCGGCCGCGCTGGCCCTGACCAAAGCAGACGGTCTGATTGGCCGCATGGATGCCATCATCCGCATGCTGCGGCAATTCACCCGGCGAACGGAACAGGATAGCCCCTCTCAGCCCGTTGATTTGCGCCAGTCATTCATCGCCGCCTGGGAGTTGCTGGCTCTTCGCCACCAACCGCTGCACGGGGAACTGCGGCTACCGGAAGGTGCGCCAAATGTGTTAGGCGATGAGGTGCGCATTCAGCAGGTGTTGGTCAATCTGATGAGCAACGCGTTGGATGCCTGCCAGGAACGACCGCTATTGCAGATAAGCTGGCAACACCACGAGTCCGGGTGGCAGATCATGCTGTGGGATAACGGGCCTGGCTGGCCGCTGGCGCGGGCTGAATCGTTACTCAAACCTTTCACCACCAGCAAATCGGTAGGCTTGGGGATTGGCCTGTCCATCTCGCTTTCGCTGATGCAGCAAATGGGCGGTAGCCTGCATCTGGCCTCTACGCTGACGCAAAACGCCTGCGTCGTTTTACAGTTTCAACCGGTGGATCAACCATGTTAAGCCAACAAGCGCAAATTCTGTTAATCGACGACGATGCCGACGTCCTAGATGCCTATACCATGCTGCTCAACCAGGCAGGCTATCAGGTTCAGGCCTGTAGTAACCCACTTAAGGCACAGGAAATGCTCGGTGAGGAGTGGCCGGGGATCGTTATCAGCGATGTCTGTATGCCTGGCTGTTCCGGAATTGAGCTGATGGCGCTACTGCTCGCTCACGATGCCTGTTTACCGGTGTTGTTGATCACTGGCCATGGCGATGTGCCGATGGCGGTTGAAGCGGTGAAAAAAGGGGCCTGGGACTTCCTGCAAAAACCGGTCAACCCGGCCCAGCTACTCGAACAGGTCGCCACCGCGCTGGCCCAGAGACGTTCTTACATTGCCCGTCGTCGTTGGCAGCAAGAACAGCTGCAGAGCAATCTGATTGGACGTAGTGAGTGGGTAAAGCAGCTACGAGTGCGTTTGCAGCAGGTGGCCGAAACCGATTTGGCGGTTTACCTGCAAGGGGAGCTAGGGGTCGGCAGGACATTGGCAGCCCGTTATTTACACCGTATGAGCCATCGTAGCGAACAGCCGTTGATCGTGGGTGAATTGACGCCAGGGGGTGAGGCATCGTTAGAGCAATGGATTGAGCAGGTAAGCGGCGGGACGCTGATTTTACGCCACCTTGAGCACTTGTCTATCCCCCAGCAGGCGCGGCTGATCCAGCTCCAGGGGCAAGACCCGCTCCCCTTCCGGCTGATCGGCATTGGGACTTCACCGTTGGTGGAGCTGGCCGCCGGGCATACCCTCCTGCCCGATTTCTATTACTGCTTTGCCATGACCCAAATCGCCTGCCTGCCGCTTTCTCTGCGTCCCGACGATATAGAGCCGTTGTTCCGCCACTACCTGGAACAGGCCTGCCTGCGCCTTAACCATCCGTTGCCGGATCTGCCAGCCGAGTTGATTAAGCGTTTGGTCAAAAGGATATGGCCAAATAACGTGCGCGAGCTGGCCAATGCCGCAGAGCTGTTTGCCGTCGGGGTGATGCCACTGGCAGAGACCGCCAATCCGCTGTTACACGGATCCGATCCCGCTCCGCTGGATCAGCGTATCGAAGACTATGAGCGCCAGATCATTACCGAGGCGTTGAACCTGCATCAGGGGCGGATTAATGAGGTGTCCGAGTATTTACAGATCCCGCGTAAAAAGCTCTACCTGCGGATGAAAAAGTACGATTTGGACAAGCAGCATTATCGTTAAATTGGCCAGCGCGGTACCCGCAGCGTGATCACCAAACCCCCCTGTTCACCATTGTGTGCCTCAACCTGCCCACCATGGGCCAGCACCACTTTGCGAGCGATCGCCAAACCCAGGCCATAGCCCTTGCCAGACATCGCCGACTTTACCCGAACGAAGGGATCAAAGATGCTGGACAGCTTCGACTCCTCCACGCCCGGCCCCTGATCGCGGACCTGGATCTGGAACAATTGGTCGATACGCGACAGCACCACCGTCACGCTCTGGCCGTGACTGGAAAAGCGCAGGGCATTACGCACAATGTTCTCAACCGCACGGCGCATCAACTCGGCATTGCCTTTTACGGTGTACTCCACGTCGGAACTGGCCTGCAACACGATCTCTACGCCGGGGATTTGCGCCTCGTAGCGCGCATCGTTAACCACCGCGTCCACCAACCCATAAAGATCGAAATACTCCTCATCATTCGACAGGCCGCTGTTCTCGGTGCGTGACAGCGCCAACAGTTCGCCGATCATCTTGTCCAACCGCCCGGCTTCATGCTCGATACGCTGCAACGAGTTCTCCACGTTACCCGGATTTTGCCGCCCCAGGCCGATGGCTAGCTGCAAGCGGGCTAATGGGGAGCGCAACTCATGGGAGACATCATGCAGCAATTGCTCACGGGCGCTAACCAATACCTCCAGCCGCTCTGCCATGCTGTCAAAGTCACGCGCCACCTCAGAAAGCTCGTCATGTCGCCGCCGCATCGCCGGGAACAGCCGCACAGCCAGATCGCCCTGCGCTACCCGCTCAAAACCGACGCGCAGTTGGCGCATCGGGCGTGTCAGGTTCCAGGCCAACATAGCGCTGAACAGCAAGCCCCCCAGCCCACCGACCCACAGCATCGGCTCCGGAATATTCAGCAAACGCCAACGCTTGGCTGGCCGATATTCGGCCCGCAGCCCCTCCACATCGTAGCTCAACAGGTAACCCTGATTGTCCGCCCCCTTGACCCACTCCACCATCTTGGTAGGCCGAGGTGCCTGGTTTTGATCTGGCTGCTCGGCTGGAGATTGGGCCATAGGCGTCACGCTAAAGAAGCGGCGCTCGACTTCAGGCCAGTCGGCGACCATCGCGTTCAATGCTGGCATGCCACCACTGTGTAACACGGAGGCCGCAGAGGTCAGTTGCAGATTGACAATGCGCCGGGCCATGTTGTTTTCCGGCGATTCATGGCGATTGCCATAGAACGCGAACGTCACCCACAGCGCCTGGGTCATGATGATAAACGTCAGCCAGAAACCGAGCAGGATTTTCCAGAACAGTCTTCCGCGCATCGGCATTACCTGATGCGGTAACCGATACTGCGCACGGTTTCAATGCTCAGTCGGTTATCGGTTAGCGCGCCCAGCTTCTGGCGGATATTGCTGATATGTACATCCACGCTGCGATCGTAAGCTTCGCGTGGCCGCCCCAGCCCTTTCTCTGACAGTTCATCCTTCGACACTACTCGTTCAGGAGAGCGCAGCAGTAACTCCAGCAAGTTGAATTCTGAGGCGGTGAGATCAAATGCCTTACCCTGCCAGGCACTGCTGCGGGTGGACGGGTTGAGCGTCAATTCATTAAATTTCAGGGTAGAGACTTTATCCACCGCTTCCGGCTGCTCTTCAAACCGGCGCAGCACCGCACGCAGGCGTGCCACCAGTTCGCGTGGGTAACAAGGCTTGGGCACATAGTCGTCGGCCCCCATCTCCAGCCCGATCACCCGGTCGATATTGTCTCCCTTGGCCGTCAGCATGATGATCGGCAAACGGCTCTTTTTGCGAACCTCGCGCAGCACGTCGATCCCACTCATGTCCGGCAGCATGATGTCGAGGATCATTGCGGTATAATCGCCAGAAAGCGCCCCATCCACTCCGGCCTTGCCAGTCAGCACCAGGGACGCGTTGAATCCTTCAGCCGTCAGGTATTCGCTCAGCATGGTGCCAAGTTCCAGATCGTCATCGACCAATAAAATTTTCATGCCCATTCCTCCGCTGATTTACCGCCATTTTCGCGTCTATTGTGGCTGTACGCAGCCGGTTTTACCTAATCCTTACACATTGACATTCTCCCGGCACAAATGAAAGACGGGGCTTATGGCTCAGGGGATACTCGATCTTGAGGGGATAAATGGCAGAGGTTGGGGAATAGGTAGAGAGTCTCGCTCCTCCCTACCGATTATCGCTCAGCTAGGAAAATACGCCGGTAGACAGGTAGCGGTCACCGCGATCGCAGATAATAGCGACAATGACGCTGCCAGGGTTGGCCGCAGCAACGCGCAACGCCCCAGCTACGGCTCCACCAGAGCTGACACCGCAGAAAATACCTTCCCGCTGCGCCAGTTGGCGCATGGTCTGTTCGGCTTCGCTTTGTGCCATATCCAACACCTGATCCACCAGCTCCGGGCGGAAAATACCCGGCAGATAGGCCGGTGCCCAACGGCGGATCCCCGGGATGCTGCTGCCTTCAGCAGGCTGTAAGCCAATAATATTCACCTGCGGATTTTGGCTTTTCAGGTAGCCACCAACGCCGGTAATGGTGCCGGTAGTGCCCATGCTGGAAACGAAATGAGTGATACGACCGGCGGTCTGCTGCCAGATTTCCGGGCCGGTGGTGGTGAAATGCGCGTAGGGATTATCCAGATTGTTGAACTGATCCAACACCTTGCCCTGCCCCTGTTGCTGCATCTCCAGCGCCAGGTCACGTGCCCCTTCCATCCCCTGCTCACGGCTGACCAAGATCAGTTCGGCACCATAGGCACGCATCGCCGCCTGGCGTTCCATGCTCATGTTTTCCGGCATCAGCAGCTTCAGCGTATAGCCTTTCATTGCACAGATCATCGCCAGCGCGATGCCGGTATTGCCACTGGTGGCCTCGATCAGCGTATCGCCCGGCTGGATTTCACCACGCAGTTCCGCCTGCTGGATCATCCCCAGCGCGGCCCGATCCTTGACCGACCCCGCCGGATTGTTGCCCTCCAGCTTGAGCCAGATTTCACTGTCCAGCCCTTCGGCCAGTCGTTGTAGTTTTACTAACGGTGTATTACCGATGCATTGTTCCAGCGTGGTCACAATCATTGCCTGCGTATAATGTAAAAAGGCAACCCTGGGTTGCCTTAAATGGGAATGGTTAGAAATTATCAGGCGCTTTTCGCTAACGCAACCGGTTGTAACAGTTGTTCACCGGCGTAGAGGCGGGCATTCAGGCTGCCAACGTAGTAACGGTCCCCGCGCGCCGGTGCAACATGACCTTCTGACATAATCACGCTGATAGGTTCCTGATGCCAGCCAATCGGCTGCACGGTCAACTGCCAGAAGTGGCCACGCGGGCTGACTTCCAACACCTGTACCGGTAATGGGCAACGGGCGCTGCAATCGGTGCCGATCTCCATTTCCCACGGGCGCAGGAACAGATCGACGCTGCCTTGGTGCATTGGCTGGAACGACAGCGGCCATTGGTGAGCGCCCACAAACAGCTGTGAACCGCGGATTTCGCCGTTCAGGCGGTTAACTTCGCCCATAAACTCCAGCACGAAGCGGGTCGCGGGCTCACGCATGATCTCGGTCGGTGAACCTACCTGCTCGATATTCCCCTGGCTCATCACCACGATGCGATCGGCGACTTCCATCGCTTCTTCCTGATCGTGAGTCACGAACACGCTGGTGAATTTCAGTTCTTCATGCAGTTGACGCAGCCAGCGGCGCAGTTCTTTACGCACCTGGGCATCCAGCGCACCAAACGGCTCGTCCAACAGCAGGATCTGGGGTTCCACCGCCAGCGCGCGCGCCAAGGCGACACGTTGCTTCTGGCCGCCGGAAAGCTGTGAAGGGTAGCGGTTAGCCAGATGACCCAACTGCACCATCTCCAGCAACTGCTCCACTTTTTGTTTGATCGCCGCCGCATTCGGACGTTCACGGCGTGGCAGCACGCTCAGGCCAAAGGCGATATTGTCGAAAACCGTCATATGGCGGAACAGCGCGTAGTGTTGGAACACGAAGCCGACGCGACGATCGCGCGCATGCACGCGGCTGACGTCGGTACCGTGGAAACCCAGCTTACCGCTGCTCTGGCTTTCCAGCCCGGCAATAATCCTCAGCAGGGTGGTCTTGCCCGAACCGGATGGGCCTAACAGCGCCACCATCTCACCGGAAGGAATATCGAGCGAGATATCGTTCAATACCTTGGTACGACCAAAAGACTTGTTGATACCGTTAATCTCAATGCTCATGATTTTCCTCCCGCTCGAGACGCGCATCCTGACGCGCCAGGCGCCATTGCAGTCCACTTTTCAGAAATAGGGTGACTATCGCCATCAGGGTCAACAGTGCCGCAGCGGTAAACGCCCCAGCGGTGTTGTAATCCTGATGCAGTAATTCCACTTGCAGTGGCAAGGTATAGGTTTCGCCACGGATAGAACCGGACAGCACTGATACCGCACCAAACTCGCCAATCGCGCGGGCGTTGGTCAGCACCACGCCATACAACAATGCCCAGCGGATGTTCGGTAAGGTGACGCGGCGGAACATCTGCCAACCGGAAGCGCCCAACAGCACCGCGGCCTCGTCTTCCTGGCTGCCCTGGCTCATCATCAGCGGCACCAGTTCACGGACCACAAACGGGCAGGTCACGAATATTGTCACCAGCACCATGCCCGGCCAGGCGAACATCAGTTGGATATTATGGGCATCCAGCCAGCCGCCAATCGGGCCGTTGGTGCCGTAAAACAGCAGATACAGCAGCCCCGCGACCACCGGCGACACCGCAAACGGCATATCGAACAGTGTCAGCAGCAGTTGGCGGCCAGGGAAGGTAAAGCGCGTCACCAGCCAGGCCAGCAAAGTACCGAACACCAGGTTGACTGGCACGGTGATCAGCGCCACCAGCACCGTCAACCAAATGGCGTGCAGCATGTCCGGGTCCGAAAGGTTATGCCACACGGCACCCACGCCGGAGGAAAATGCCTCGATAAAGATCATCACCATCGGCACGACCAGCAGCAGGATGGAGAACAGCGCACCGATGGCAATCAGCGTCCATTTCCCCCAATTCACGCGTGGGCGCTCTGCGCCGTTCAGGGCGGTAACATCAGCCATCAGTGCCCTCCAATACGGCGGCCAAAGCGGCTCTGTAAGGTGTTAATGGCAAACAACAACAGCAGTGATGCCGCCAGGATCACCGAGGCAATCGCACTGGCTGCCGGGTAATCGAACTCCTGTAAGCGCACAAAAATCATCAATGAGGTCACTTCGGTTTTCCAGGCGATGTTGCCAGCGATAAATATCACCGCACCAAATTCTCCCAGACTGCGGGTAAACGACAACGCCGTCCCGGCGAGCAGCGCTGGCGCAACCTCTGGCAATACTACGCGGCGGAAGCTCTGCCAGCGGGTAGCCCCGAGCGTTTCAGCGGCCTCTTCATATTCCGGCCCCAACTCTTCCAGCACCGGTTGCACCGTGCGCACCACGAAAGGAATGCTGGTAAAGGCCATCGCCACCGCAATCCCCAACCAGGTGAAGGAAACCTTGATATCAAAATGAGCCAGCCATTGGCCGTACCAACCGGTGGTAGAAAACAGCCCTGCCAAGGTCAGGCCGGCCACAGCTGTAGGCAATGCAAACGGCAAATCCATCAGGCCATCCAACAAGGAACGGCCGGGGAACTCGTAACGAGTGAGGATCCAGGCCATCAGCATGCCAAACACCGCGTTGAAAATGCTGGCAACTCCGGCTGCCAGCAGCGTCACTTTATAGGCCGCGACGACCTGCGGATTGGTGATCACTTCCCAATACTGTGCCAGACTCATCTGCGCCAACTGCATCACCAGCGCGCTGAGCGGCAACAACAAAATCAGGCAGGTGAAAAGCAGACTGCTTCCCAAACTGAGAGTAAACCCAGGCAGAACCCGCTTGCTGGCCATCGAAAACATTACTTATGCCCTGCCGCTAACAGTTGGTCCAATTCTCCGCCGGTTGCAAAGTGGGCACTCATCACCTGTGGCCAGCCACCGAACTGATCTTCCACGCTGAACAGCTTGGTCTCAGGGAACTGGCCTTTGGCCGCCGCCATCACCTGTGGGTCATTGACGCGATAATAGAAGCTGGTGATCAGTTTCTGGGCCGCCGGACTGTAGAGATAGTTCAGGTATTCTTTGGCCACCTGCTCGGTGCCGTTTTTCTCGACGTTTTTGTCCACCCAGGCCACCGGGAACTCCGCCAGAATATCAACCGGCGGCACGATCACTTCATATTTGTCTGCGCCGTACTGCTTGCGGATATTGTTCACTTCGGATTCAAAGCTGATCAGCACGTCGCCCAGGCCACGCTCGACAAAGGTCGTCGTTGCACCACGGCCACCGGTATCAAACACCACCACGTTTTTCAGGAAACGGGTCATGAACTCGCGGGTCTTGGCCTGATCGTTGCCGTCAGCCTGGCTGGCAGCGCCCCAGGCGGCCAGATAGGTATAGCGGCCATTTCCGGAGGTTTTCGGGTTCGGGAATACCAGCTTCACGTCATCACGCACCAGATCGCTCCAGGTGTGGATGCCTTTCGGGTTGTCCTTGCGCACCAGGAACGCCATGGTGGAATAGAAGGGAGAGCTGTTGTTCGGCAGGCGTTGCTGCCAATCTGCCGGGATCAGTTGGCCGCGATCGTGCAGGATTTGCACATCACTGACCTGGTTATAGGTGACCACATCGGCACGCAGCCCCTGCAAGATCGCCAGCGCCTGTTTGGAAGAACCGGCGTGGGACTGTTTGATGGTCAGTTTGTCGTTCGGATGCTGCTGATCCCACTGTTTTTCAAAGCCAGGGTTCAGCGCAGCAAACAGTTCGCGGGAGACGTCATAAGAGCTGTTGAGCAATTCTGCCGCCGAAACCGTACCGCTGGCTAACAATGCCGCCACCAGCCAACCTTTCAACAGCGTATTTCTAACCCGGGAATGTTCCATTGCGCACCTTATCACTGAGTCTTACCGCCGGGCTGATGCCCTGATATTGACCAGTGTATTTATAACTTGATGCAGACCTGTAACGCTTTTATATACCGTTTAGTGATTTTCAAGCATCAAACGCTATAAGGCAGGAGGGGAGCGGTTCACCGCAGAGGGAGGGAAAGCCCGGAGCCAGAAGAACTGGCCCAGAGAATGACAATGTTGATGAATTTATTGTAGGGGTGCCGCATGCTGCACCCGTTTAACAGCGTGCTATACCCCTACATAAAAGCCAATTACATCAAAGCGACATCAGACGCGTCAGCGAAGGGGCAAAGTAGTAGCTGCCGGTCACCGCGCGGCTGAAACGCAACATCGCGTCGTGTTTGCCGTCCAGTTCGCCGAACATGCTTAACAGCTGCTGTTCGATGTTATGCAGGCGCGCGCAATAGGCGATGAAATACAGGCCATGTTTGCCGCTGGCGGTGCCATAAGGCAGGCTCTGGCGCAAAATTTTCAGCCCTTTGCCGTCTTCTTTCAGATCGACACGGCTGACGTGCGAGGTATCTGGCCGTTGATCCGGCGGCAGTTCTTCACTGTCTTGTTTGGTACGGCCAATGATCTGTTCCTGCTGTTCGGTAGTGAAACGCTGCCACTGGCGCAGGTTGTGCTCGTAACGCTGTACCAGCACGTAGCTGCCACCTTCGTCTTCTTCGCCAGCGCCAATCACCGCGACTTCCGGACGTTGTTCGCCCTGCGGATTTTCGGTACCGTCGATAAAGCCGCTCAGATCGCGCTCTTCTACCCAGCGGAAACCGTGCGTTTCTTCTTCAATACGAATGGTGTTACCAAACGCGGCCAAGGCGGCCTGCGCCAGGGTGAAGTTAACGTCATGACGCAGCGATTGAATATGGATCAGCATATCGCGTTGGGTGGCCGGTGCCAGCCCTTTGCCCAACGGCGTGAAAGGCTTCAGCTCTTTGGCACCCTGGCCATTGGAGAGATCATGCCAAACGTCGGAGCCAAAAGCGATAACCGCACCTAAGTGGGCATCTGGAAACTGTTGCTGCAACTCGCCGAGCACCTGACAAAACTGTTTGCAACCTTGGCGCAGATCGACGAATTCGCCCTGCACCATCGCTTCCATAAAAATACCAAAACGGCAGTGTTCCAGCAGGATGCCGCTCTGAACCTGTGTCATGTTGATTTCCTCAAGACCTGAATCGGGTAACAGGTTGCCCTGTTATAAACGCGCAATATCATAACGCACAGCAGGCTGATTGCCTTGCCCGAACGCAAAGAAAATAGGGATTTAACGCCAAACGAGGCAGGCACACCGCAAGGTGCGCCCGCAATGAGAATTATTGTGCTTTGGCATGCCAGACGATTTTACTCACCGTCCAGCTCTGCAGAGTATCGTCCGGTGGGATCAGGTCCTGCGGGCCAGCCCATTTACCACTGAAGATATAGCTGACATTGCGGCTTTGCTGTGCCACACACTCGACCTTGCCAGCATCCTCACCTTCGGCTGGTTTACAGGCGCCGTAGGCCTTGTTGAACAGTTCACTAAACGGCGTACCCAACTTACTGCCCCATTCGGTGGCGATCTTGGCATCCATCACGTCAATGCGCTGCACGTGGCCTTTAGGCTCCCCGGTGATCACCAGCTTCACGTCATCACCGTCCAATGCCTGGAAGTAGGAAACAATCTGCCCTTGATTGGTCGCCATCCCGCCACGCATGCGGTAATTGTTATTCAGGCCCTTGCCAATCGCCGCTTCCGTCATGGGGGTACCAGCCCCCACATCACCGACGCCTTTAGCACTGACCTCTACGCTGCCGCCAAACCAGTTGAACGGCGACAGGCTTGACCAGGAGAAGTTTGACATGGCCGAACAGCCGGTCAACAACAGCGGTAGCCCTAACAACAGTGGGCGAATATTCATTCATAGCTCCTTAACATCAAAGACATCGGCGATATGCAGCCTCTCATAACCACTGTGGCTGCGCCATCAATTGCCAGATTGGAGTGCGTAAATTGGGAAAAGTGCCGCAACTTTTAACAATTAACCCGCCTCATCCTGCGGGATAAAACAGGCTTTCAAGCGCCGATTCATTAACAGATACCCCATCGCCAGCACATCCAACAGCGCCAGCAGGAGATCCAACGGAGGTTCATTGCTGTCTTGCTGCCACAGGCTGTACAGCGAGCCGAGCAGCGCTGCCGCCAGCGAAACTATCAGTACCCAACGCCAACTACGCCACAGTCGTGGCCAATGCAGGCGGCGGCCAGCAATCAAAAAGGCCAGCGCCGCAGGCAGCCCAAGCGCAATACCGTACCAAAAGCGCTGAGTATCTGGATAGAACAGTTGTAACAAGCCAGCACCCTGATCGCGTGAGGTGCCCGCCATCACAAACAGTAGCCAGGTACGAGCCTGTAAGATCAGTACGCCCCAAAACCACAGCGGCAACCGTAACATACCGTGCTGATCGTAATCGTCCGGTGAAAACCGGTGTGTTGACGCCTTCAAAGACTTTTCCTTGCCGATGTTATGATTACCCTTGCAAATGGCGACGGTGGCCACCATTTTCAATCTCCAGCTTAAGAAGCTCTTAAGATCCTTATGGTTTAATCAGGTTATGTCCCGCTAACGGGAAATCATTCAGACCACTGATAAGGAAGATCCAGATGAAAAAGATCGCTTTACTCACACTCATCGCATTATGCAGCGCACCGGTTCTAGCTCAACAGGGCGGGTTCCTCGACCCCAACGCAACACCGGCTCAAACGCAAACCAGCCCGCAAGGTGGCTTTTCTGGCCCTAGCGCCACACTGACCACGGTAGATAAGGTCAAATCGATGAGCGATGATACCTGGGTGATGTTGCAGGGCAATATCGAACAGCGCGTGGGGGATGACACCTACACCTTCCGCGACGCCACCGGCACGCTGACGGTAGAGATCGACAGAAAGCGCTGGAACGGCCAGACCATCACCCCAAAAGACAAGGTACAGTTGGAAGGGAAAGTGGATAAGGACTGGAACAACGTGGAAGTCGATGTGAAAAACATCAAAAAACTGCCTTGAACCAAGGCTTGGGGGCGGTGGCAACCACCGCCCTGACGATCAATACTCTTGATCTTCGATCAGGCGTTTCCCCAGACTGGTGATCGCCTGAATTTCGTAGCCGAGCTTTTCATACATTTCGATCACGGTGTCGTTATCTTCACGCACCATCAGCTGAATTTTTGGGCAACCGCGCGCAATCAGCTTTTTCTCCAGCCGATTAATCAACGCATTGGCAATGCCTCGCCCGCGATAGTCTGGATGAACGCCCAGATAATACGCCGAGCCACGGTGGCCGTCGTAACCCCCCATCACCGAGCCCACCACCTCGCCGCCCACTTCCGCGACCAAAAACAGATCAGGATCGTGGTTCAGTTTGCGTTCAATATCCATCTCGGGATCGTTCCATGGTCGCAATAGGTCGCAACGCTCCCATAGGGTGATGACCTCTTCAAAGTCGTCTTGCCGAAATACGCGAATTTCCATCGTTGCTCGCTACTGTTAATTAACTTATTTAATACCCTATGGATTTCAAGCTGCAGCGTGAAAGACGACGGGTATATCTGATTATTACGTAATTATTGACTGATACCCGCCGTCTTTCAAGCCGCAGGGTTTTGTCAGGTAATAAATGGCAATAGTTATCAAGTCGATTAATGAGTATCAATACGCTATAACGTCGCGAAATAGATTGATCTAGTTGGAGCCGCGCGTGATGAAAAAACAGAGCAAAACCTACCTCAATTTCAGCCCCCTCACCGCTTCATCGACCCGTCGCCAACTGCTGCTCTCCGGCCTGGCCCTGGCCCTGCTCGGGGGGAAAACCTCAGCCACCCAGGCAAATATGCTGCAACCCAAGCCGCACAGTAAACCACTCCCCAAGGCCACGGGGAGCAGAAGAGTGGTGATGATCGATCCCGGTCACGGCGGTATCGACTCCGGTGCGGTGGGCCATGAAGGCTCACAGGAAAAACACGTGGTGCTGGAAATTGCCAACCACGTGCGGCGTTTTTTGCATGAGCACGAACACGTTGAAGCCCGGCTGACCAGGGAAGAGGACGAATTTATCCCGTTGTTCCAGCGCGTGGAAATCGCCCACCAGCATCAGGCCGATCTGTTTATCTCGATCCATGCCGATGGATTTACCAGCCCGGATGCCGCCGGTGCTTCGGTGTTTGCCCTTTCCAACCGTGGAGCCAGCAGCGCAATGGCACGCTATCTCTCCAATAAGGAAAACGCTGCCGATGACGTCGCGGGGGGCAAATACAAAGATCAGGATAACTATCTACAGCAGGTGTTGTTCGATCTGGTGCAAACCGACACCATCAACAACAGCCTGACCCTGGGCCGCCACGTGCTGGGCCAGATCCGCCCGGTTCACCGCCTGCATAGCGAAAGCACCGAACAGGCGGCGTTTGCCGTATTAAAGTCCCCTTCAATTCCTTCGGTGTTGGTAGAAACCTCGTTTATCACCAACCCCGGTGAGGAGCGCCTGTTAGGCACCACCGCCTTTCGCGAAAAAATTGCCCGCGCCATCGCCGACGGCGTGATCAACTTCTTCCAATATTACGACGCACACCAACGTAAGCCGCGCTAGACCTGCAAAATACGGGGCGAGAAGGTATACTTGTCGCCCCGTTCAGTTACCCGTTGCGAATAACCTGTATGAGTTTACCCACCATTGCCGCAGTAAAATCCTTCCTGCTGGCGTTGCAAGATAATATTTGTGAGCACTTGGCCCAGGCTGATGGCGGCGCCGCTTTTAAGGAAGATCGCTGGACGCGTGAGGAAGGCGGCGGTGGCCGTAGCCGGGTGCTGACCAACGGTAAGGTGTTCGAACAGGCAGGAGTAAACTTTTCCCACGTTTCCGGTGCCACACTGCCCGCCTCAGCCACCGCGCATCGTCCCGAACTGGCCGGGCGCAGCTTTCAGGCGATGGGCGTATCGCTGGTGATCCATCCGCTCAGCCCCTATATACCCACCAGCCATGCCAACGTGCGCTTCTTTATTGCGGAAAAACCGGGTGAAGAGCCCGTTTGGTGGTTTGGCGGTGGCTTTGACCTAACGCCCTTCTATGGTTTTACCGAGGACGCCGTTCACTGGCACCGCACCGCGCAACAACTCTGCGCCCCCTTCGGTGACGATGTGTACCCAAAATACAAGAAGTGGTGCGATGACTATTTCTTTATCAAACACCGTAATGAAGCCCGCGGCATCGGCGGCCTATTCTTTGACGATCTGAATATCCCGGATTTCGAAAGCTGTTTCGCGTTTACCCAGGCGGTAGGTGAAGGTTTCCTGGAGGCCTATCTGCCGATCGTGGAAAGACGTAAAGCACTGCCTTGGGGCGACAACGAACGCCAATTTCAGTTGTATCGCCGTGGCCGCTATGTCGAGTTTAATCTGGTGTGGGATCGCGGTACGCTGTTCGGCCTGCAAACTGGGGGCCGCACCGAATCGATCCTGATGTCGATGCCGCCTTTGGTGCGTTGGGAATATAACTTCCAGCCTGCAACCGACAGCCCGGAAGCCGCGCTATACCGTGACTTTCTGCCAGTGCGCGACTGGCTACAGGAGCAACAATAATGCAGATTTGGGTCGATGCCGACGCCTGTCCAAACGTGATCAAAGAAGTGCTGTTCCGTGCCGCAGATCGCGCGGCGATGCCAGTTACCCTGGTGGCTAATCAGCCTTTGCGCACGCCCCCTTCGAAATTTATCCGCACCTTGCAGGTTGCAGCGGGATTTGACGTGGCGGATAACGAAATCGTGCGCCGCTGTGAAAAAGGCGATCTGGTGATCACCGCGGATATCCCGCTGGCCGCCGAAGTGATAGAAAAAGGCGCTATCGCCCTGAATCCTCGCGGTGAGCGTTATACGCCAGACACCATTCGTGAACGCCTGAACATGCGTGATTTTATGGATACCCTGCGCTCCAGCGGGATCCAGACCGGGGGGCCGAACACCCTCAACCAGCGCGATCGCCAGCAGTTTGCCAATGAGTTGGACAAGTGGCTGCAGCAGGCGAAACGGGCCAATTAGCACCGAGATTACCCCTCACCCTAACCCTCTCCCCAGGGA
>NZ_JBKABN010000125.1:0-350 GCF_046269175.1 Serratia sp. J2 | reverse complement strand
ATAATCAATTTCGTATATCCATTTGTTAAAAATGGATTTTATTTCTATTTTTCCTGCATGATTTTCACAAAAGTGATACACGTAGTGATACACGGAACCTCGCACAAACACGAACACACCAATACAGGCACAAACAAGGGAGCGGATTGTACTCGCATCAAGACCAGATTTCACCTTGTATTAAAAGTATACAACGCCAACAAAGCCATAGCAGATCTGCTTTATGACCGACCCAAAGCTGAAGGAGGAGGCAAAGAAGCCAGCCAAAGAGGACTTACCTTGGCTGGCGATGGTCTTACATCTGGTCTTCGGCAAAGATGCCCGCTGATATGATGGCACCACCGATCCGG
>NZ_JBKABN010000124.1:0-359 GCF_046269175.1 Serratia sp. J2 | reverse complement strand
GAACGCGATATTCACCTACCTGAAAAGATTGAAGCAGAGCTGGCGGTTATCATCCGGCACTTGTTAACCCGCTTTGCCAAGCAACAGGAGGCCAAGGGGCTTTTACTGGAACAGCGGCAATCTGAGGAAGCATTAGCCGTCAAGCGTGAGGGTGATTCGCTGGTGGACTTTTGCGGCTACCTGATGGCTATGGTGGAGTGTGAGGGGATGTTTATTGGTAATGCTGAGATCATCCCCTTTGCCCCGCGCCGTTATCTGTACCACGCCTACATGGCTTACATGTCAGCGCATGGCCTGGGTAAGCCGGTGTCGTTAACCCGGTTCGGTAAGGATATGCCGGGATCGATGGCTGAGTATGG
>NZ_JBKABN010000123.1:0-367 GCF_046269175.1 Serratia sp. J2 | reverse complement strand
TGCTATCAACTGGGACTGCACGGTGACGCGTCGTTCGTCCGGGCAGTGCGCCAGACAGAGCGAGAAGCGTGAATGGTCATCCAGCAAGGTCAGCGGATGGCAGCGTCCACCGGCAAAGGGGAAGTGGCCTTTAAAGTCCATCTGCCAGAGCCGGTTCGGTGCGTCATGTTCAAAGCGCCCAACGGTAGGAGCCGGTGATGGACCGCCTGGCAGCAACTCATGACGGCGCATCAGATTATGCACGGTGCTGGCGGCAGGTAGCGTATGCCCCTGCATCTCTAACCATCGCTTGAGCTTACGCGCCCCCCACATCGGATGGGCCAGATGAGCAGTGCGGAGGTGTTGGACAACGGAGTCAGGGGTTCTT
>NZ_JBKABN010000122.1:0-367 GCF_046269175.1 Serratia sp. J2 | reverse complement strand
CAGAACCCCTGACTCCGTTGTCCAACACCTCCGCACTGCTCATCTGGCCCATCCGATGTGGGGGGCCCGCAAGCTCAAGCGATGGCTGGAGATGCAGGGGCATACGCTACCTGCCGCCAGCACCGTGCATAATCTGATGCGCCGTCATGACTTGCTGCCAGGCGGTCCGTCACCGGCTCCTACCGTTGGGCGCTTTGAACATGACGCACCGAACCGGCTCTGGCAGATGGACTTTAAAGGCCACTTCCCCTTTGCCGGTGGACGCTGCCACCCGCTGACCTTGCTGGATGACCATTCACGCTTCTCGCTCTGTCTGGCACACTGCCCGGACGAACGACGCGTCACCGTGCAGTCCCAGTTGATAGCG
>NZ_JBKABN010000121.1:0-370 GCF_046269175.1 Serratia sp. J2 | reverse complement strand
AATACTTCGCAGCATACTGTTGCCAGTACACTCTGAAGTATTATCAAGGACCGCATGGATATGGTGGAGCTAAGCGGGATCGAACCGCTGACCTCCTGCGTGCAAGGCAGGCGCTCTCCCAGCTGAGCTATAGCCCCATACAGTCACTGACAGAAATCTTTATGGGTACCAACTCTATGAAGAGTTAATTTTTCCTTAGACAAGGCATATTCACAGGAAGTTTACTTTTGGTAAACGACTGTGGATATAACGCAGTATAAGGGAAAATTTGGTAGGCCTGAGTGGACTTGAACCACCGACCTCACCCTTATCAGGGGTGCGCTCTAACCACCTGAGCTACAAGCCTATAAAGGTATTTCTGCTCGTTACT
>NZ_JBKABN010000120.1:0-378 GCF_046269175.1 Serratia sp. J2 | reverse complement strand
AGTTCAGGTGCTGGTGGTAATCTGTAGCAGGATTGATGCCGAGGACGAAAACCATAATCAAACTGTGGTGGCACTTTCGGTCCCCTTCCGATGTAAAGACCGAGGCTTCTTGAACACGGGGTCGGGGAGAGGGAGCCAGTCCGGAGCCGAGTTCAGGTGCTGGTGGTAATCTGTAGCAGGATTGATGCCGAGGACGAAAACCATAATCAAACTGTGGCACTTTCGGTCCCCTTCCGATGTAAAGACCGAGGCTTCTTGAACACGGGGTCGGGGAGAGGGAGCCAGTCCGGAGCCGAGTTCAGGTACTGGTGGTAATCTGTAGCAGGATTGATGCCGAGGACGAAAACCATAATCAAACTGTGGCACTTTCGGTCCCCT